>NZ_CP012184.1:3035212-3346625 GCF_001420995.1 Pseudonocardia sp. EC080619-01
AGTGGGGTTCCGTGACCGTCCGGTCACGGAGCAGAATCGGGCGCTGTTCGGCGCCGGGACCGACCGCGTCCCCCTGCACGGTGTGGTGTGGCCGACGCCGTCGACCGCGAACGGGGTCCCACCAGTGCAGCTGTTCATCCGCTACGTCCTCGCTCCCCTCGTCCGGCTGATCTGGCGCCCCCGCGTGCAGGGCGCCGACCACATCCCCGCCACCGGCCCGGTGATCCTGGCCGCGAACCACCGGGCCGCGGTCGACACGGCCTTCATCCCGCTGGTCGCGTCGCGCCGGGTCGCGTTCCTCGGCAAGTCCGAGTACTTCACCGGCCGCGGTCTGCGCGGGCGGCTGATGGCCGCGTTCGTGCGCGCGCTCGGCTACATCCCGGTCGACCGGGGCAACGCCCGCGCCGGGCTCGCCGCGCTCGACGCGGGCCGCAGGGTGCTGGAGACCGGTGGCGTGTTCGGGATCTACCCGGAGGGCACGCGCTCGCTCGACGGCAGGCTGCACCGCGGGCACACCGGGGTGGCGAGCCTGGCGCTGTCGACCGGTGCGGTCGTCGTGCCGGTCGGCCTGATCGGGACCGAGCGGGGGCAGCCGATCGGCCGGCTGTTCCCGCGGCTGGCCCGGGTGCAGATCCGGTTCGGCGCCCCGCTGGAGTTCAGCCGGTACGACGGCCTGGAGGGCGCGCCGGCGATCCGCCGCGCGGTCACCGACGAGATCATGGACGTGATCGCCGACCTGTCCGGCCAGACCTACGTCGACTCCTACCACCGGCGCCCGGACGAGCAGCTGCCCGCGGCCGCCTGAGGAGGCCCGATCAGCCCGGCAGGACCGGGTTCCAGGGCTCGGTGTGCCGGTACCAGGCCCAGCGCCGGATCTCGCGGGGATGCGGCTCGCCGTCGCGGACCGGGGTGGCGCCGGTCGTCCCGATCTGGATCGCCCGCCCCTGCGCGGCGGTGACGCCGCGCCCGCCACGGATCCGCACACCGTCCGGTCCCGCGTCGACGACGAGCCGCGGGACCCGGCCGCGGAACACCCGGGTCGCGTCGCAGTACGCCTCGCCGTACAGGTCGGGGATCTCGCCACGGCCGACGAGGACGCCGCCGTTGTCGTCGCGCACCAGCGGCTCCGGCCGCGCGGCGCCGGTCCGTGCGAGCCGGGCCGCCGCCGCGGGGGACACCGGCACCCCCCAGTTCGCGGCCGCGGCCGAACGGCGGTCGACCGGCAGGTACGCGACCTCGGTGGCCAGCGCCGAGCGCCGCAGCAGACGCAGGACGACGGCGGCCAGGTCGGCGTCGTCGCCGTGCACGATCAGCCGGGCTCCGGGGTGCTCGGCCAGCAGCGGGTCGACGACGTCCTTGCCGGGACGCGGCGGAACGGTGACCGACCGCACCTCAGGATCGGACTCCAGGGACGCCGGTGGGCGTTCCCGCCGGGCACCGGGCCGGATACCGTGGAACGGAAGACGGTGTCGCCGCTGCGGCACACAGGCGAGCAGCACCGCTTCGGGATCGGTCGAATCCACTGATCGAGTACCCTCCCCGCCGCGGAATCCGGTAACCACGCCCGGATCCGCGGCCGTGACGAGCGTGTGTGAACTGGAGTCTCTTACATGCCCGCAATCGTGTTGATCGGCGCCCAGTGGGGCGACGAGGGCAAGGGCAAGGCGACCGACCTGCTCGGCGGCGAGTACGGCTGGGTCGTCCGCTACCAGGGCGGCAACAACGCCGGGCACACCGTCGTCACCCCGGACGGCCGCGACTTCGCACTCAAGCTCATCCCGTCCGGCATCCTCTCGCCGGGCGTCAAGAACGTCATCGGCAACGGTGTGGTGGTCAACCCCGAGGCGCTGATCGAGGAGAAGGCCGGGCTGGAGAAGCGCGGCGTCGACACCTCCGGCCTGCTGATCTCGGCCGACTCCCACCTGATCATGCCGTACCACGTGGCGATCGACCGGGTCACCGAGCGCTACCTCGGCAAGGCCAAGATCGGCACCACCGGCCGCGGCATCGGCCCCGCCTACCAGGACAAGGTGGCCCGGGTCGGCGTCCGTGCCGCGGACCTGCTCGACGAGAAGATCCTGCACCAGAAGGTGGAGGCCGCGCTCGAGCTGAAGAACCAGATCCTGGTCAAGGTCTACAACCGGCGTGCGCTGGACTTCCACGAGGTGGTCGACACCGTCCTGGAGCAGTCCAAGGAGTTCGCCGAGAAGATCGTCGACACCCGGCTGATGCTGAACGAGGCCCTGGAGCGCGGCGAGACGCTGCTGCTGGAGGGGTCGCAGGGCACGCTGCTCGACGTCGACCACGGCACCTACCCGTTCGTGACCTCGTCGAACCCGACCGCGGGCGGTGCCTCCGTCGGCTCCGGCATCGGCCCGAACAAGATCACCCGGGTGATCGGGATCCTGAAGGCCTACACCACCCGCGTGGGGTCCGGCCCGTTCCCGACCGAGCTGCACGACGAGATGGGCGAGTTCCTGCGCAAGACCGGCGGCGAGGTCGGCGTCAACACCGGCCGCGCCCGGCGCTGCGGCTGGTTCGACGCCGTCATCGGCCGGTACGCCGCCCGTGTCAACGGCATCACCGACTTCTTCCTGACCAAGCTCGACGTGCTCTCCGGCCTCCAGTCGGTCCCGATCTGCGTCGGCTACGAGGTCGACGGCCACCGGGTCGACGAGATGCCGATGACCCAGACCGGTTTCCACCACGCCGTCCCGGTGTACGAGGAGATGCCGGGCTGGTTCGAGGACCTCTCCGGCGCCCGGACCTGGGAGGACCTGCCGGCGAACGCCCGCGCGTACGTCGGGCGGATCGAGGAGCTCACCGGGGCGCGGGTGTCCGCGATCGGCGTCGGACCCGGCCGGGACCAGACGATCACCCGCTGACCGGCGCGGGTCAGGTGTCGGCGCGGACGGCCGGTTCGTCGCGCACCGGGGTCACCGCGACCGCGGCCAGCGGTGCCAGCGCTGCGACCGCGAAGCCGACGCCGTAGCCGGCGACGCCGACCAGGGCGCCGAGCGCGACCGGGACCACCGACCCGAGGGCGTTCTGCCCGGTGTTCTGGATCCCGAGCGCCCGCCCCGACCAGGCGCGGCCGGCGAGCTCGGCGGTGCTGGTGTAGGCCAATCCGTTGTCGGCGACGGTGACGACGGCACCGACCGCCAGCATCGCCACCGCCAGCCAGGCGGCGACGGTGTCGCCGAGGGCGAACAGCAGGAGGACGACGACGGCGGCGACCGCGATCTGGCGCATCGGCCGCATCCGTGACCCGACCCGGTCCGACCACCAGCCGGACCCGATCCGGCCGAGTGCGCCTGCGACCTGGCCCGCCGCGACGAACGCCCCGGCCGCCGCCGCACCCCAGCCCTGCTCGCGCACCAGGTACTCGGTGCCGAACGAGGCCACCGCGAACTGCGGGACGACGAGCAGGGCGGACGCGCTGTGCACCCGCCACAGCAGCGGCGTCCGGTACGGCGAACCCTCCGGCGCCGCCCCGGCTGGCCGGGGGACCCGGGGCGGGTCCGGGGCCAGCAGCAGCACCAGGACGGCGGAGAGCAGGCACAGCACGGCGGGCAGCAGCAGCGCGGGCCACGGGCCGACCGCCGCCCCCAGCGACGGCAGCGTGAGCCCGGCCAGCGCGACACCGAGCGGCTGGGCCGTCTGCCGGATGCCCATCGCCGTGCCGCGCTCGTGCGCGCCGAACCAGCCCATGACCATCCGGCCGCTGGCCGCGAACACCGACGCCGCGCCGGCGCCGCCGAGCAGCAGGAACGCGAGCGTGCCCGGTCCCGGCAGCAGGGCCGCGCCCGTCACCCCGGCCGCGCACACGGTCAGCCCGGCGGCGATCACCCGGCGCTCGCCGGTGCGGTCGGCCAGCGCGCCCCAGGCGATCAGGGTCAGCAGCAGCCCGGCGGTCGGGGCGCCGACGTAGGTGCCGACCCGCGCGAGCGAGAGACCACCGGCGTCGCGCAGCAACGGGACCAGGAACGGCACCCCGTAGACGAACGAGCAGGCCGCCGTCTGGGCGAGCACGCCGGTGCCGAGGACCACCCATCGACGGGCGCTGCGGGTGACGTCGGTCGTGGTGGGCACCCGCCCACGCTAGGCCGACGTCTCACCAGATGACGATTCCGTCCCACCGGGTGGGACGCGTCAGGAGGCGCACTCCCCCGTGTCCACCGGCGACGCCGACTCGTTCGCGGCCACGTTCAGCGCCTGTGCGGCCTGCTCGGCGGTCAGCACGAAGCCGGTCTCCGAGTCGTCCAGCGCGGCGCCGAACACCACGCCGACCACCCGGCCGTCCGGGGCGATCATCGGACCGCCGGAGTTCCCGGAGCGGACGACCGCGCGGACGGTGTAGACGTCGCGGACCACGCTGCCCTGCTCGTAGATGTCCGGGCCGCGCAGCCGGATCCGCTCGCGGACCTTGCCCGGCGTCACCGTGTACGGGCCGTCCAGCGGGTAGCCGAGGATGACGACGTCGTCGCCGACCCGGGCGGGGTCCGGGCTGAACTGCAGCGGCTCCTCCTCCAGGGCAGGCACGTCCATGACGGCCACGTCGACCTGCGGGTCGTAGAAGACGACCTCGGCGTCGAGCTGGCGGGTCCGCCCGCTCGCGGTGGTCACCTCGACGGTCGTGCTGGACGTGCCCGCGACGACGTGCGCGTTCGTCATGACCCGCTGCGGGGCGACGACGAACCCGGTGCCCTCCAGTGCCCGCCGGCAGGACGGCGCCCGCCCGCGCACCTTGAGCACCCGGTCCCGGACCTCCGTGACCACCGGGTTCTGCACGAGGTTCGCGTCCGGCGGGCCGACCGCGGCGACCGGTGTGCGGGAGAACGGGCTGACCACGTCCGGGAACCCGGAGTCGTCGAGGATCTGGCGCAGCTCGGACGGGAGCTGGCGGGCCGCGTCGGGCATGACGCCGTCGACCGCACCGAGCACCCGCGAGTCGCGCAGCCCGCTGGTCAGCGTCGCGAAGCTGGTCGAGGCCAGCGGCAGGGCGATCAGCCAGGCGGCGACCACCACCGCGACGGCCTGCACCCCGGCCCCGAGGGTCGAGTCGACCTTCAGCGTGCCCTCGCCGCGGATCCGGTCCCGGATGAACCGGCCGAGGTACACCCCCGTGGCCTCGCCGAGCGCGACCAGGAGCACCACCGCGCCGATGCCGAGCAGCACCTTGGCCTGCTGGGACTCCACCTGCGCCGCCAGCAGCGGCGCGAGCCGCAGGCCCAGCACCGCGCCGGTCAGCACCCCGAGGAACGAGAGCAGCGCGACCGCCACCCCGTGCCGCCATCCGGACGCCGCCGCCAGCAGCGCCAGCACGACGACCACCACGTCGACCCAGCTGATGCTCACCGGCCCACCTCGTCATCACGGTCGACGGGGTCGGTCACGCGCACTCCTCGCAGGTCGTCGGGGCGCCGGTCGTGGTGTCCCGCCCGGGCGACGGCCCAGGCGTCGTCGAGATCCTCGATCCGGGAGCGGTCCCAGGGATGCTCCCAGCCGGACCGTTGCAGCAGCGCCGAGAGCAGGCCCGCGGTGAACCCCCAGACCAGCAGCCCGGATGTCCGGAACGCGGGCCCGGTGTGCCCGCTCGGGCCGCGGACGGTGAACCGGTTGGCCGGATCGGTCAGCACCGGCACGGGGACCCGCGCCACGCTCGCCACCTCGGCCGGGTCGACCGCGCGCACCGGGACCGGGGCGGCCCAGTGCGCGAGCACCGGTGTCACCAGGAAGCCGGTCGGCGGGATGAACAGCTCCGGCAGCACCGCGAGCGGGACGACGCCGGCCGGATCGAGCCCGGTCTCCTCCTCGGCCTCGCGCAGCGCGGCGTCCACCGGTCCGGTGTCGCCGGGGTCCAGGCGGCCGCCGGGGAAGGCGACCTGACCGGCGTGCGAGCGCAGGGTCGCGGCCCGCTCGGTGAGCAGGACGTCGGGTCCCCCGTCGTCGCCCGTGCCGAACAGCATCAGGACGGCGGCGCGGCGGCCCTCGGCGCGCCCCGCCGGGTCGCGGCGCGGGCCGAACCAGCCCGGGTCGAGCCCCAGCGCGCCCTCGACCAGTGGCTTCAGCGCGTCCGGTGCGGCACCGGGATCGGGCTCCGGCACGACGACGGCGGTCACCGCAGCCGCTCCACGGCGGCAGCGACGTCGTCCGCGTCGCGGAACGGGACCGGCGGATCGACCATCGCCGGCGTGCCGTCGGCCCGGACGACGTAGGTGAACGGCAGCACCGGCGGCGTGCCGAGCGCGGCACGCAGCTCGCCGCGCGGATCGGTGACCGCCGGCAGCGTGATGCCGAGCCGGGCGGCCAGGTCCAGGGCGGCGACGGGATCGTCCTGCACGTCGACGGTCAGGACGGGGACCGATCCCGGGCGCCCGGCGTACTCCTGGAGCGCCGGCAGCTCGTCGCGGCACGGCACACACCACGACGCCCAGAAGTTGACCAGCGCCGGGCTCCCGGCGAGGGCGGCGCCGACGTCGACGGTGCCGTCCGCGCCGAGGCACGGGACGGAGACGCCCGCCAGCGGCCCGGCGGCGGGTGTACCGGACGGGACCGGGCAGGGCCGCAGCGCCGCGGAGGCACGCGCCGCGGCCAGTGCCGCCGGGTCGGCGGCCGCCGGATCGGAGTCCGGCCGGCCCGCGGCGGCCGGCGGCACGGCGGGGTCCGGCGTGCCGCCCTGCGACGGCCAGAGCGCCCACACCGCGAGCGCGACCAGCAGGGCGACGACCACCGTCGAGACGATCTCGGACCGGGTCGCGCCGGCCCGGCTCACGGACCGGCCCCGGAGATCCCCGCCAGTGCCAGCAGGTGCTCCCGCTCCACGCCCTTGACCAGCGCGGCGGCCTCGCCGGGATCGGTGGGGCCCAGGCCGTAGGACGGGCAGTCCGGCGCCAGGGTGCAGGCTCCGCAGGCGGGCTTGCGCGAGTGGCACACGCGGCGGCCGTGGAAGATCACGTGGTGCGAGACGATCGTCCAGTCGCGGCGCGGGACGAGCTCGCCGACCGCGTGCTCGACCTTGACCGGGTCCTCCTCGGTCGTCCAGCCCCAGCGGCGCACCAGCCGTCCGAAGTGGGTGTCGACGGTGATGCCGGGGACGTCGAACGCGTTGCCGAGGATCACGTTCGCGGTCTTGCGGCCGATCCCGGGCAGCGCCACCAGCTCGTCGAGGGTGGCGGGCAGCTCTCCGCCGTGCTTCTCGACCACCGCCGCACCCAGCCCGGTCAGCGAGTTCGCCTTGTTCCGGTAGAAGCCGGTCGGCCGGATCAGCTCCTCCAGCTCGGTCCGGTCGGCGCCGGCGTAGCCCGCTGCCGTGGGGTAGCGGGCGAACAGCGCCGGGGTCACCTGGTTGACGCGCTCGTCGGTGCACTGGGCCGACAGGATCGTGGCCACCGCGAGGTCCAGCGGCGTCGAGAAGTCGAGCTCGCAGTGCGCGTGCGGGTAGGCCTCGGCCAGTGCGCGCAGGATCCGGTTCACCCGTCGCGCTCGTCCGATCGGGTTCTCCCCGGCTGCGACCCGCGCGGCGAGACCGGCCGCGGCGCGCCGGGTGGGCCGCCGGACGGAGGTGCTCACGTCACCGAGCGTACGGGTGCCCTCCGACAGCCGTGGCACCGTGTCGCGCGGCCGGCCGCCGCCGTGCCCGGGCCCGACGGCGGCGTGTGCACGGCGCCGAGCGGCCCGTTCCGGCCGCCGAACGTCCGATCACCGGTCGCGGAGATCACGAACGCATCACGAAGCACGCGGACCGGCTACCCCCGGCGGGCTGCGGTGCGAAGCAGTGAGAGAGGATCGGAGGTGCCATGACTGCCTGGTTGAGCGTCCTCGTCCCGCTGCTCGTGATGTTCTTCGCGCTCGGTATGGAGCGCGTCGAGTCCCGCCTGCGGGAGTCCACGGTGCGGCAGGACGAGCTGGACGAGATGCTCGAGCAGCCCCGGCCCGACGAGGTGCGGGCCCTGTTCCGGTCCGGTACCAGCCGGGCGCTGGAGCTGTTCCGGCTCCGCAACCGCCGGCGCAGGACCGGTCGCCGTAGCCAGGTTCCGTCGGCCTGACGGGAACTGACAAGATCGAAATCGGGGCTGCGGGAGCGGCCGAGGCAGGAAGCGGGCCCGATCGGACGAGAGCCGATCGGGTCACTGGTGCGCACGTGTGTGGCGAAGGCCTCTACACTGGCGCGCCGACGACCCGCCGTGACGATCGCGGCCGGTGAACGAGGAGTTGCAGTGGACGAGGTTCTGATCCGGGCCGGGATCTTCCAGGGTGTGGAGCCCCAGGCCGCCGAGGCGCTGGCCGAGGCGCTGGAGACCGTCGAGTTCTCCCGTGGGCAGGTCATCTTCTCCGAGGGCGAGCCCGGTGACCGCCTCTACATCGTGGCCGGCGGGAAGGTGAAGCTCGGCCGCAAGTCCCCCGACGGCCGGGAGAACCTGCTGATGGTGGCCGGCCCGTCCGACATGTTCGGCGAGCTGTCCATCTTCGACCCGGGCCCGCGCACGTCCTCGGCGACCGCGGTGACCGAGGTGCGGACCTACACGATGGACCGCACCGCGCTGCGGGAGTGGATCGGCAAGCGCCCCGAGATCGCGGAGCAGCTGCTGCGCGTGCTGGCGCGCCGCCTGCGCCGCACCAACAACATGCTCGCGGACCTGATCTTCACCGACGTGCCCGGGCGCGTCGCGAAGTCGCTGCTGCAGCTCGCCCGTCAGTTCGGGTCGCAGGAGTCCGGTCTGCTGCGGGTCACGCACGACCTCACGCAGGAGGAGATCGCCCAGCTGGTCGGTGCCTCCCGGGAGACCGTCAACAAGGCGCTCGCCGACTTCGCGCACCGCGGCTGGCTGCGGCTCGAGGGCAAGAGCGTGCTGATCCTGGAGCCGGAGCGCCTGGCCCGCCGGGCCCGCTGAGCGGCGTCCCACCCCCCGGAATACCGCTGGTACGTCCGTACCAGACCATGTGATCCTGGGCGGCGTGGCCGCCTCCCTCTCCGACTACCGGGCCGCGCTCGGTGCGCCCGGGGCCGCCGCGCCGGTCTGCGCGTCCGTGATCGGGCGGTTCCCGATCGCGATGCACAGCCTCGCGACGCTGCTCTACGTCCGCGAGGTCCAGGGGTCCTACGCCGTCGCGGGTGCGATCTCGGCGGCGCTGCTGGTCGGGACGGCCGCCGGGACCGTCGTCCAGGGCCGGGTGCTCGACCGGCTCGGCCCGACCCGGCCGATGCTCGTCCTGGTCGCGGTCTACGCCGTCGCCGTCACCGGTCTGGTGGTCTGCATCGAGGCCGCGTCGCCGGTCGTGGTGACCGCCGCGGTCGCGGTGCTCGCGGGCCTCGCGACACCCGCGATCGAGGGCTCCTCGCGCGCCCTGTGGACCGACCTGGTGCCGTCCGGGCCGCGCCGCGAGGCGGCCTACACCTACGAGGCGATCAGCCTCGAGACGTTCTTCGTCCTCGGGCCCGCGCTCGCCGCGGTGCTGGTGGTGGCCACCCCGTGGCCGGGGACGGCACTCGTCGTCGCCGCGTCGGCCGAGCTGGTCGGGACGACCTGGTTCGCACTCACCCGATCGGTGCGCCGTCGTTCGGAGCGGATCCGCGCCGAGCGCGCGACCGGGGCGCTCGCCCGCGAGACCGGGCTGCTCGGTGTCTTCCGCCGGCCGGGACTGCGGACCGTGGCGCTCGCGTCGCTCGGGTTCGGCCTGGTGGCGGGCACCGCCGAGGTCGGGGTGTTCGCCGCGGCCGAGTTCGCCGGCTCCCCCGCGGCCGGCGGGATCCTGCTGTCCGCGTGGTCGGTCGTGTCGGTGCTGGCCGGCGTCGCCTACGGGATGCGGCCGTGGCCGCGCCCGCTGCACCTGCGGCTGCCGGTGCTGCTGGCCGGGTTCGCCCTGCTGGTGACGGTGATGGGACTGGTCTCCCCGCTCGGCTCGCTGGTGCTGCTCGCCGTCCCGATGATGGCGGCCGGAGCCCTGATCACCCCGCAGGTCACCGGGCACTCGCTCGGGGTGGAGCTGACCGCACCGGCGGAGTCGGCCACCGAGGCGTTCAACTGGATGGTGATGGCGGCGGTGCTGGGCGTCTCCGCCGGGCAGGCGCTGGCCGGGACGATGATCGACCTGCTCGGCCCCGCCGGGTACGCCACCGGCGGGGCGCTCGGGATGCTGGTCGCGCTGCTGCTGTGGCTGCGCCGCGGCTCGGTCGCGGCCGCGGGCGACCGGCGCGAGCCGGCCGGGAGCACCGCGTGAGGGGCGCCGCGGACCTGCGACGGCTGCGGGACGCCGTCGCCGCGGACATGGCGGGCGCCGACGTCGCCCACGACCTGGGGCACCTCGACCGGGTCGCCGGGCTGGCGGCGCGGCTCGCGGTGCGGGAGGGGCACGACGGGTTCGTCGCCGCCGTCGCCGCCTACGTGCACGACCACCACCGGGCCGCGGAGGCCCGGCTGGACCGGGTCGTCGCCCCCGCCGAGTGCCGGGACGAGGCCCGGGACGCGTTGCGCCGCGGCGGGATCCCCGCGGAGCTGTGGGAGCCGGTGCTCGACGCCGTCGAGGCGACCGGCCGCTACTCCTTCTCGGCGGGCGACCGGGGCCCCGCACCACCGGCCGCGGCCGCCGCGATCGCGGCCTGCCTGCACGACGCCGACATGCTCGACGCCATGGGCGCCACCGGGATCGCGCGTGCCTTCGCCTACGGCGGGGCGATCGGTGAGCCGCTGTGGGACCCGGCGGCGCCGCCGTCGTCGGACGGGTACCGCTCCGGGCCCACCGGCTCGGTGATCGCGCACTTCCACGAGAAGCTGCTCCGGCTGCGCGGGGAGCTCCGCACCGCGGCCGGCCGGGAGATGGGCGGACGCAGGCACGCGGCCCTGGAGCAGTTCCTGCACCGCTTCCGCGAGGAGTGGATCGACGCGCACGACGACGCGGGGACGGCGCCGCCCGCGCCGTGACCGCCGACGGGCCGGGTCAGGCGCGCAGGTGGTCCAGCTGGGCGCGCACCGAGAGCTCGGCGGCGTCCCACAACGAGGTGTCGACGTCGGCGTAGACGACCTCGACGACGTCCCGCGCCGTCGACTCCGGCCCCAGCTCCTCCAGGGCCGCGCGCACCTGGTCCAGCCGCTGCTCGCGGTGCGCGAGGTAGGCGTTCGCGATCTCCGCGGCGTCCGGGAGCTCCGGCCCGTGCCCGGGGAACAGCGGAGTCCCCGCGGGCAGCTCGGCGATGCGGCGCAACGACTCCAGGTAGGGGCCCAGCGCGCCGTCCGGGTGCGCGATCACGGTCGTCCCGCGGCCCAGGACGGTGTCGCCGGCCAGCAGCGCCGGCCCGTCCGATCCGGGCCCGTCGAGCAGCAGCGACACCGAGTCGGACGTGTGTCCCGGCGTCGTCATGACGGTCAGCTCCACGCCCGCCCCGGCGATGACCGTGCCGTCGGTGAGGGGGTCGGTGCCGACCGCGAGGGACGGGTCCGCGGCGTAGACCGGGGCGCCGGTCAGCTCGACGAAGCGACCGGCCCCGCCGGCGTGGTCGTGGTGCCGGTGGGTGAGGACGACGGCGGCGACCGGGGCACCGTCGGCGAGCGCCTCCAGGTGGGTGCCGTCGTCCTCCCCGGGGTCGACGACGATCCGCTGCCCGGAGTCGGGCACCGCGACCACCCAGGTGTTGGTGCCGTCCAGCGTCATCGGGCCGGGGTTGTCCTGCAGCAGCACCGACGCGAGCGGGTGCACCGCGCGCAGGCTGCCGTAGAGCGGGTGGCTCACGTGCGTGCCTCCTCGTATCGCCAGTCCGGGTCGCCGGGCAGCGTGATCGTCACGACCTTGCCCTCCCGGCGCACCTCGGGGGTGATCGGCTCGATCTCGCGGTGGACGGCGGCGTCGAGCACCGCGGCGGCCGATCCGTGCCGGCCCAGGTCCTGCAGCGTGTGCAGGGTCGGGGGCATGAGCGCGACGTCGCCGGCCCCGTACCCGGCGAGTGCCGCGGCGGGGGTCCACCAGCGCGCCTCGACGGCCTCGGTCGTGGCGTCGTCGGCGACCTGGCCCTCGGGCAGGCGTGCGACCAGGAACGCGGTGTCGTAGCGCTTCGGGTTCCGCGGCGGGGTGATCCAGCGGGCCCACGGCACCAGCAGGTCGGCGCGCAGCTCCAGGTCGTGCTCGGCGAGCAGGGCGGGCAGCGTCGCGTGCCGTCCGACGAGGTCGTCGCGACGGTGGGCCGCGAGCCCGTCGGGGCCGGGCTCGGCCCCGGGCCGGGACGCCAGCAGCACCCCGCACTCCTCGAAGGTCTCCCGCACGGCGGCGGTGACCAGCGCGGCGGCCTGCGGTTCGGGGAGCCCGAACGCGGTGCCGAACCGGGCGGGCTCCGGGCCGCGCCAGCGGGCGGGGTCCGGGACGTCGTCGGGCGAGACACCGCCGCCGGGGAACACGGTCATGCCGCCGGCGAAGGCCATCCCGGCCACCCTGCGCTGGAGGAACACCTCCAGTCCGCCGTCCGGCGCGTCGCGGACGAGCAGGACCGTCGCGGCGGGTTTCGGCTCGACCGGCTGCGCCGGCGTCGGAGCTGCGGTGCTCATGACCGCCGACCCTAGGTCACGATCACGCCGGTCCGATGGTGAGAATGCCCGCATGCGCATCGGACTCGTCGGGGCCGGGCCGTGGGCCCGCACCGTGCACGCACCCGCGATCGCCGGGCACCGGCGGTGGACACCCGCCGGGGTGTGGGCCCGGCGCCCGGAGGCCGCGGCCGAGGTCGCGGCGATCACCGGCGGGCCGGTGCACGCGACGTTCGACGACCTGGTCGACGCGTGCGACGCCGTCGCGTTCGCCGTCCCGCCGCAGGCCCAGGGCGAGCTGGTGCCCGTCGCCGCGGCCGCGGGACGGCATCTCGTGCTGGAGAAACCCCTCGCCGCGGACCTGGCGGCCGCCGAGCGGGCCGCCACCGCGATCGCCGACGCCGGTGTCTGTTCCGCGACCGTGCTGACGCTGCGGTTCGACCCGGCGATCCGCGCCTGGCTCGATGCGGTCCCCGAGGGCCCGCACGGTCCGGGGACGGTCGGGACGGCGCGCTGGCTGTCCGGGGCGCTGCTGGGCGGGCCGTTCGCGTCGTCGCAGTGGCGGGCCGAGCACGGCGCGCTGCTCGACGTCGGGCCGCACGTGATCGACCTGCTCGATGCGGCACTCGGCCCGGTCACCGGCGTCGAGCAGGCCCGGCGGGACGAGCCGGACCTGTGGCGGATCGGGCTGCTGCACTCCGGTGGTGCCCGCAGCTCGCTCGTCCTGTCGCTGCGCACGCCGGTCGAGCCGACCGACTTCGAGATCGCGATCACCGGAGGTCTCGGCCCGGACGGCCGGGGCCGGACAGCGCTCGACTCCCGCCCGGCCGACGCCGTCGCCTGCTACGCGAACCTGCTCGACGACCTCGCCGCCGCGGTCGACGCCGGGGACCCGCGGCTGCCCGTCGACGCCGCCCGGGCCCTGCACCTGCAGCGGATCGTCGACGAGATCGTGCGGGCCGCCGGCTGATCAGTTCCGGTCGGTCCGGGCGGTCCCGTTCCGCGGGGTCGGCTCGCCACCGCTCTCCCGGGCGGCGAGCTCCTCGTGGAGGCGTTGCAGCAGGTCCTGCTCGGTCGGGCTGAGCCGTTCCGCGAGGGCTCCGGCCGCGGCGGGATCCGGCGCGGGGCGCGGCTGCGGGCTCGGTCGCGGATCGTCGTCGGCGGGCGACCCGCCGGCCGAGCCGTCGGTGTCCTCGGTC
Organism: Pseudonocardia sp. EC080619-01; assembly: GCF_001420995.1. Classification (NCBI taxonomy): domain Bacteria; kingdom Bacillati; phylum Actinomycetota; class Actinomycetes; order Pseudonocardiales; family Pseudonocardiaceae; genus Pseudonocardia; species Pseudonocardia sp. EC080619-01. The sequence goes on from NZ_CP012184.1 coordinate 3,048,924, forward strand.
AGGAGCAGGTGCCGGGGCCGGTGCGATCCGTCCGTACCGGTGGACGGCGGCACGGCGGGAGCCTGCACGATCGGCGTCCCGGGCGGCGGGGTCGGGGCGTCGATCTCGGCGCCCTCCGCGGCCGGGGCCGGACGCGGGTCGGAACCCGCGTCGGCGGGAGCCGTCTCCCCGACCCAGGCGCCGGAGGCCCAGTCCCGCATCCAGGCGTCCTCGTCGGCCGCGGGGACGTTCGCCGGCCGGCCGTTCGACCGGGGCCGCAGCGGCGCGACGGCGCCGTTCGACGGTGCCGGGCCTTGGGCCTGGCCCTGGCCCTGGGCCGCCCGGCCGATCGGTGGGGCCGGGGTGTGGACGGCGGGCGCCTGCACGGCCGGTTCCTGCACGGCCGGTTCCTGCACGGTCGGCGGGTGCGGGGCCGGAGCCTGCGGGACTCCCGCCTGGAGGGCCGGCTCCTGGACGGCCGGCTCCTGCTGGACCGGTGACGGCGGCGCGTCGGGCGACTGCGGAACGGGTGCCGGGGGGACCGGCGGCACGGGTGCCGGTGCGGGTGCCGGCGCCGGCCGGGCGGTCGGGCCGGCATCCGCCGGGACGTCCGGGGTGGCGCCGTCCGGCGCGACCGTCCCGCCGGACGGGCCGGCGTCGGACCGGTCGCCGGTGCCGTCCGGTCCGGTGCCGGCCGGGCGTGCCGGGAGCGCCACGGGCGCACCGTTCACCCGGGATCCGTCCCGGTGTCCCGACGACTCCGGCTGCGGGGGTACGTCGTCCCGGTCGTCCGTGGTGGTCGCGGCCGCGAATGCGGTCACGGGACCGGTGGCAGGGGACCCGGAGACCGGCGTGGGCGTCCCGTCGTCGGGGACGTCGTCCGGTGCCGCGCGGTGTGCGGGTGGGTCCGCGGTGGTGTCCCCGGGCTCCGTGCCGTGGTCCGCACCGGACGGGGCGGCGGGCTCCTGGTGGTCGTCGGCGTCGACGTCGTCGGCGTCGAACCAGTCGCCGGACGTCGCCTCCCGCAGCGCGCGGATCGGCGGCGACGGCCGCGGTGCCGGGTGCAGCGGCTCGTCGGCCGCCGCGGGCTCGGGCAGCGGGGACGTGACCGGGCGGTGCTCCTCCGGGGGCGGAGGGGTGTGGCCGGTGTCGAAGGTGCCCGCGCCGGGTGGGGTCCCGGTGCCGGACGGGAGGTCGCCGGTGGTGTCGATCCGGCCGGCCGGGCCGGTGCGTCCGCCCGGGGCAGCGTCGTCGACCGGAAGGGCCGGGGTGTCGGCCCGGCCGCGGGGGAACCCACCCGTGCTCCGGCGGGGACCGGCACCGCCGTACCCGGAGCTCGCGTCGTGATCGGCATCGGCGAGGTCGTCGGTGAACTCGGCGGCATGCCTGCCGGCCAGGTCGTCGGCCAGATCGTCGGCGGGATGGTCGGCGGGATGGTCGGCCACGTCGTCGTCCGACCTGTCGTCGGCCGGGACGGCGGCGGGCGTGGCGAAGGGACCGTCCTCGGCGTCCTCGACGGACCGGCCGGATCGTCGACGGACGAGCCCGTCCGTCATGGACGGAACCGGCGGAAGGGACGGAGTGGACGGAGCGACCGGTCCGGGGCGATCGGCCACGTCCTCGGACGCGGACGCGATCGCCGGGCCGGCCACCGACTCGGCCTCCGACCCGGCCTCCGACCCGGCCACCGGCTCGGCCACCGACTCGGCCACCGGCTCGGCCACCGCCTCGGACGCCGGCTCGGCCGTCGCCACGGTGGCGGCGCCGGATCCACCGGCCACCACCGGAGCGGGCCCGTCCGGGACCGGACCCGGCCCGGCGTGCACCGGCACGGCCACCTCACGGGCGGCCCGGTGGTAGGGCGTGTCCGGGTCGCCGTCGCCGCGCACCTCGACCGAGGCCGCGATCCCGGCCCCGGCCAGCGCCGACTGTGCCCGGTAGGTCAGCACCTCGGCGGACCCGTCGCCGTGGGTGCGGCCCAGCAGCACGGGATGCGGGAGCGGCCCGGGCGCCGACCCGGCCGGGGTGACCCGCCACGCCAGCATCCAGCCGTCGTCGGGGGCGGTGACCCCCGCGAGGGCCCGGGCGATCTCGTCGGTGGGGCCGTCGCCGGTGAACCGGTGCGGGGTGTCCGCTCCCGGTCCGCCGCGGGGCAGGAACCGGTCGGCGTCCGGCTGGATGCGCCGGGTGCCGGCCTCGGCGACCAGCTCGCGGCGCACCGCGGACGGCAGCACCACCCGCCCGGCGACCAGCTCGGCCACCAGCAGTTCCAGCGCGTGGCCCTCCTCGCCGACGGTGACGAGCTCCCGCCCGGTGGCCAGCAGGTCGTCGTCCACCCGGCCGGCCAGCTCGAGCAGCAGCCGGTACGTGGGGTCGGACATGGGGCCTCCTTCGCGGGCGGGCCGTGAGCGCGGACGGACCGCGGGCGGTCGGCTCAGCCGGTGGGCACCGGCGGCCGGTTCCACAGCGACGTGGCGGCCGCACACGCCGCCTCGTGGTACGGGCTCGGGGGCCGGTCGCCGGCCCACACATCGACCTTCGGGACGCGCTCGCCGTGCACCCGCAGCAGCCGCTGCAGACCGGCGGTCAGCAGGTGCGGCCGTTCCGCACCACGGACCAGGACGACCCGGGCGCCGTCGCCGCGGACGGCGAGCAGCAGCTCGCGGGCGTCGTCGCGGAGCACCGACAGGGCCGACCATGCGGCCAGGTCCGGCTCACCCGGACCGAACGACGGCGGCACCGGCTCCGCCCCGGCCAGCACCGCACCGACCAGCCGGTGCGACGCCGAGCCGGACGGGACGACCGCGGACAGCAGCTCGCGCTCGTCGTCGGTCAGGCCGATCCGGTGCCGCAGCAGGGTCCGCGGGAGGACGGCGCCGATCGCCTCGTCGTCGCCGGCGGCGACCCAGTCACGCAGCCGCCACAGCAGCTCGTCGGGCACCCGGCCGGCGAGCCGCAGGAGCAGCTCGTGCGCGGCCGGCGCGGCGGCGACGGTGGTCATGGCCTCAGCCGACCTCGACGACCAGTTCCACCTCGACCGGCACGTCCAGCGGCAGGACCGCCACGCCGACCGCGGACCGGGCGTGCGCGCCGGACTCGCCGAACACCTCGCCGAGCAGGTCGGAGGCGCCGTTGACCACACCGGGCTGCCCGGTGAAGGACGGGTCCGATGCGACGAAACCGACCACCTTCACGACGCCGGTGACGGAGTCCAGCCCGACCAGGGCGTCGACGGCGGCGAGCGCGTTCAGCGTGCAGATCCGGGCCAGGTCGTAGGCCTGCTCGGCCGACACCTCGGCGCCGACCTTGCCGGTCGCCGCGACCACGCCGTCCACGAACGGCACCTGGCCCGCGGTGAACACGAGGTTCCCGCTGCGCCGGGCCGGGATGTAGGCACCGGCCGGCGCCGCGACCGGGGGCAGGGCGTGCCCCAGGTCCTTCAGGCGGGCGAGTGCACTCACTGCTGCACCGGCCGCTTGAAGAACGCGACGAGCTGCTCGGCGTTGGCGCCCGCCGTCACCGTGACCAGCTCCCAACCGTCCTGGCCGAAGTTGTCCAGGATCGCCTTGGTGTTGTGGATCAGCAGGGGGGCGGTCAGGTATTCCCACTTCACGACCGGGGAGCTCATGCGCGGACTCTAACCCGTCCGGACCGCGCCGGGCCGCCCCGGACGGCGGATGGCCGTCCCGCTGCGACGGACGTCCGTGTGGCGGCCCAACGGGGCGCGCGTGTGGGGCCCGCCTCGCCACCGGGCCGCTCGCGCGCCCACTCCGTACGCTTGATCGCGTGACGTCGACCGTCCACCCCGAATCCACGGCCCGTCCCGCGCCCTGGCCCGACGAGCTGTCGCACGCGCGGCTGCACGTCGTCTCCGGCAAGGGCGGCACCGGCAAGACCACGGTGGCGGCTGCCCTGGCGCTCGCACTGGCCACCGGCGGGAAGCGGGTGCTGCTGGTCGAGGTCGAGGGCCGGCAGGGCATCGCCCAGGTCTTCGACACCGCCCCGCTGCCGTACGAGGAACGCCGCATCGCGGTCGCCGCGGGCGGTGGCGAGGTGCGTGCGCTGGCCGTCGACACCGAGGCCGCGCTGCTCGAGTACTTCGAGATGTTCTACCGGCTCGGGATGGCAGGCCGGACGCTGCGCCGGATGGGCGCCATCGAGTTCGCGACGACGCTGGCCCCCGGCCTGCGCGACGTCCTGCTCACCGGCAAGGCGAAGGAGTGCGTCACCCGCACCGAGGCCGACGGGCGGCCCGCCTACGACGCCGTCGTCCTCGACGCGCCGCCGACCGGTCGCCTGGTGACGTTCCTCGACGTCACCAAGGCGATGGCCGACCTCGCCAAGGTCGGCCCGATCCATGGTCAGGCCAAGGGCGTCGACCAGCTGATCCACTCCCCGCTCACCGCGGTGCACCTGGTCACGCTGCTGTCCGACCTGCCCGTCACCGAGACCCTCGACACCGTCGCCGAGCTGGACCGGGCCGGTATCCCGCTCGGCTCCGTCGTGGTGAACCGGATGCGGGAGCAGTGGCTGCCGGACCGGTCGGTCACCGCCGCCGCCGGGGGCCGGGTCGACGCCGGCCGGATCCGCAACGGCCTGCAGAGCGCCGGGATCGAGCTGGCGCCCGACGAGATCGACGGGCTGGTCGCCGAGACCGTCGAGCACGCCGTCGCCGTCGCGGGGGAGACCGCGGCACTGCGCCGGCTGGACACCGAACCCGACCCGCCGCTGCCCCGGCTGACGCTGCCCGCCCTGCTCGGCGGCGTCGACCTGGGGTCGCTCTACGAGCTGGCGGAGTCGATGACCGCACAGGGCGTGCACCTGGAGGCCCGGCGATGAGCGAGCTGGAGATCGACGCGCTGATCGACGACCCGGACACCCGTGTCGTCGTGTGCTGCGGGTCGGGCGGCGTGGGCAAGACGACGACGTCGGCGGCACTGGCGCTCCGCGCGGCCGAGCGGGGCCGTCAGGTCGTGGTCCTCACCATCGACCCCGCCCGCCGGCTGGCGCAGGCGCTCGGGCTCGACGAGCTCTCCAACGACCCGGCGCCCGTCCCGGTGGCGACCGGCGAGCTCGCGGCGATGATGCTGGACATGCGCCGCACCTTCGACGAGATGGTGCAGGGGCACGCGCCGCCCGAGAAGGCGCAGAAGATCATCGAGAACCCCTTCTACCAGGTCGTCTCCTCGTCGTTCTCCGGCACGCAGGAGTACATGGCGATGGAGAAGCTGGGTCAGCTCGTCGCCGCCGGGACGTGGGACCTGGTCGTCGTCGACACGCCGCCGTCGCGCTCGGCGCTCGACTTCCTCGACGCGCCGCAGCGCATGTCCCGGTTCCTGGACGGCCGGATGATCAAGCTGCTCGCGGCGCCTGCGAAGGCCGGCGGGCGGGGCCTGCGCCGGATCGTCGAGGCCGGGTTCGGGCTGTTCGCCAAGGCCGTCGGGACGATCATCGGCGGGCAGATGCTGCAGGACGCGTCGGCGTTCGTGCAGGCCTTCGACACCCTGTTCGGCGGGTTCGCCGAGCGGGCCGACAAGACCTACGCGCTGCTGCGCTCGCCGGGGACGGCGTTCCTCGTCGTCGCCGCGCCCGAGCCGGACGCGCTGCGGGAGGCCGCCTACTTCACCGACCGGCTGTCGTCGGAGGGCATGCCGCTCGCCGGTCTGGTGCTGAACCGGACCCACCCGGTGCTCGCGCCGGTGTCGGCGGCGCGCTCCCGGGCCGCCGCCGAGCAGGTCGGCGGGCCCGGCTCGCAGATCGCGGCGGCCGTGCTGCGGCTGCACGCCGACCGGGCGGACCTGCACGAGCGGGAGGAGCACCTGCTCACCCGGTTCTCGGCCGCGCACCCGTCGGTGCCGGTCGTGCGGGTGCCGTCGCTGGCCGGGGACATCGCCGACCTGGACGGGTTGCGGCGGGTCGGTGGCCTGCTGGCCGGGGAGGCCCCGGCGGGGACCGCCGCGACCGGGAGCTGACCCGGGTCAGGGCATCTCGAAGAAGATCATCGGGTTCCGGGTCGTCCCCCGGGCCCCGGTGATCCCCACCTCCGCGCGCACCGCGTCGAGCTCCCGCAGGTTCTCCCGCGCCGCGGTCCGCGCGGCGGTGAACCAGCCGGTGTCGCGCTCGCGCAGCCAGTGCAGGACCTCGGCGCCCTCGGTGAAGGGACGGGCCCACCGCAGGTGGAAGACGTCGTGCACGCTCGCCGGGGTGCCCGGCGCGATCCGCGGGAACAGGTTCTCCAGGTACCAGCGGCCGAACCGGCGCCCGTGGTCGGCGTCGACGAACAGGTAGCCGGTGTCGTCCGGCAGCTCGCCGACGGTGTCCCGCAGGTCTCCCTGGTGGAACGTCCAGCGGTCGCCGGCCAGCGCGGGCGGCACGGTGCGGCGCACGTGGTCGACGAGGTCGAACGAGTGCAGGTGCCCGTGGTCGTTGTCCTGCAGCGCGGACAGGATCCAGGTGGTCGACCAGCCGAAGAACGTGCCGATCTCCACCACGTGCGACGGCCGGTGGTGCCGCAGCAGCAGGTAGGTCAGCTCGGCCTCGACGTCGTCGAGCTGCGGGGTCACCGACGGCGATTCCGCGAGGAACGCCCGCTGCCGGGTGATCACGGCCGACAGGTCGCCGGCGTGGGCCCGGTACAGATCGGACAGGAACCCGAGCCGTTCGGTGGTCTGCACGGGACGACCGTAGCGAGCAGCCGATCATGCCCCGCGTGTGCGTCCGGAGTAGTGGTCGCTGCGCGCCCGGCCGAGCAGCCCCGCCCAGTCGGCGACGTCCGGACGCCTGCGCAGTACCGCCCGCCGCTCCCGCTCGGTCATCCCGCCCCACACCCCGAACTCGACCTGCTGGTCGAGGGCGTGGGCCAGGCACTCGGTGCGGACCGGGCAGGAGTGACAGAACCCGCGGGCCTCGCGCTGGCGGGCGCCGGTGACGAAGAGGTCCTCGGCGTCCCCGGTCCGGCAGCGCGCGGCGACCCGCCAGTTCCAGACCGGACCGGCCGGGCGCCGTCCCGCGGGGCGCAGCCGGGGCCTGCCGGCGCGGCGGGCGTCGATCGGGGTGACGTTCTGCTCGGTCATCGTCGGCACCTCGGCGGGTACGGGCGGGCGCCTGCGGGGCCCGCGGTGGACTCCCGTCGATTCTCGGAAACGGAGGGTGCACGGGGCAGCGCGCAAAACTACGCAACCCGGGGGACGCCGACCTGACGGATTCCTGACCTCCGGCGTCGTAGGGTTGGTCCTCGTGAGGTTCCCCCGCCGCCTGCTCCGCCCGCTCGGCGTCCTCGCGGGCCTGTGCGTCCTGCTCGGTGTGGTCACTGCGGGAATGGCGTTCCCGCTGGCCGGCGGCATCGGCGTGCTGTCCAACGCGGCCGGGGACAGCGTCACGTCCAGTTCGGTGGACCTGGTGAACAACCCGGCCCCGCTGACGACGACCGTCACCGACTCCGAGGGCCGCCCGCTCGCGTACCTCTTCGACCAGAACCGCACCGAGGTCGGGAACGAGCAGATCTCGCCGGCCATGAAGGCGGCGACGCTGGCGATCGAGGACCGCCGGTTCTACGACCACCAGGGCGTGGACTGGCAGGGCACGTTGCGCGCGGTCGTGGCGAACTCGACCTCGGGCGACGTCGTGCAGGGTGCCTCGACGCTGACCCAGCAGTACGTGAAGAACTACATGCTCTACGTGGACGCCCGGACCGAGGCGGAGCGGCTGAAGGCGACCGAGCAGACGGCGGCCCGGAAGCTGAAGGAGGCCCGGGTCGCGCTGCAGCTGGAGCGCCAGCTGTCCAAGGACGACATCCTCAACCGCTACCTCAACATCGTCTTCTACGGGAACGGCTCCTACGGGGTCGCGGCCGGCGCGCGGACGTACTTCAACACCACACCGGACAAGCTGACGGTCCCGCAGGCGGCGATGCTCGCCGGCATGGTCCAGTCGACCACCCGGTTCGACCCGGTCCGGAACCCGGACACCGCGCTCCAGCGGCGCAACCTGGTCATCGAGCAGATGCGCCAGCAGGGGATGATCGACGACGCCCAGGCGAAGCAGGCAACGGCCTCGCCGCTCGGCGTCGCGAACCCGCTGGTCCGGGTGCCGAACGGCTGCAACGGTGCCGGTGACATGGGCTTCTTCTGCAAGTACGTCGTCCAGTACCTCACCGAGGCCGGCTTCTCCGAGGAGCAGATCACCCGGGGCGGCTACACGATCAAGACCACCCTGGACCGGCGCGCCATGACGGAGGTCAAGCGCTCGCTGGACAAGGAGGTCGCCCCGGACACCCCGAACGTCGCCAACGTGATGTCGCTGGTGCAGCCCGGCCAGGACCAGCACCGCGTGCTGGCGATGGGATCGAGCCGGACGTTCGGGCTGGACGCCGACGCCGAGGAGACCAGCTACGGCCTGCCGTACCAGCCGGTCAACCTGGGTGCCGGATCGACGTACAAGATGTTCACGGCGGCCACGGCCCTGGAGAAGGGCCTCGGCATCAACTACTCGATGCAGGTGCCGCCGTCGGGCTACGCGTCGCCGATCTACGTCGACGGCAGCGGGCGCCCGATCCCGGTCGGCAACGCCAGCGAGGGACTGCCCCCGCGGATGAGCATGACCGACGCGCTGGCGCAGTCGCCGAACACCGCGTTCATCAAGCTGGAGGAGTTCACCGGCGTCCCGGACGTCGTGGACATGGCGGTCCGGCTCGGGATGAAGTCGCTGGCGACGACGCCGTTCGTCGACCCGGGCAGCGGTGAGCGCACCGACCGCTCGATCGCCGAGGTGATCAAGGAACAGAAGCTGGCGTCGTTCACGCTCGGCGTGACGCCGACGTCGGTGCTGGAGCTGGCGAACGTCGGCGCCACCCTGTTCTCGCAGGGCAAGTGGTGCCCGCCGACGCCGATCGACACGATCACCGACGCGAACGGCGAGAACGTGCCGATCACCGAGGAGCCGTGCCAGCAGGCCGTCGATCCCGCCCTGGCCAACACTTTGGTGACGGGGATGAGCAAGGACGACATCAGCGGCACCTCGGCCGCGGCCGCCCGCGCGGCGGGCTGGAACCGGCCGATGGCGGGCAAGACCGGGACGACCCAGCAGCACAAGTCGGCGGCGTTCATGGGCGCGGTGCCGGAGATGGCCGGCGCGGTCATCACCTTCGACAACTCGAACTCGCCGCGACCGCTGTGCGACGGCGGCGGCGCCCCGTTCGCCTGCGGCAACGGCAACATCTTCGGTGGCAAGACGCCCGCCCGGACCTGGTACGGCGCCGTGACGCCACTCCTGGCGGGGACACCGCCGACGCCGTTGCCCCCGACCGACCCGCGCTACCTCGACGGCGGGGCCGAGTCGCGGATCCCGGACGTCGTCGGGCGGTCGATCGACGGGGCCCGGGGCGAGCTGGAGGGCCAGGGCTGGCAGGTCACGAGCCGCACCGTGGACAACCGGGCGCCGGAGGGGACCGTCGTCGGGCAGGAGCCGCGGGGCGCGGCGCTGCCGGGTGAACAGGTGACGCTGCAGGTCAGCAGCGGCAGCGTGCCGGCGCCGCCTCCGCCGCCGGGCCGGCCGAGCGGGCCGCCGCCCCCGAACGAGGGGCAGCCGCCGAACGGCGACCCGAACGGCGGCGACGGTGGCGGTGAGGGCGGCCCGCCGCCCGACGGCGGCTGACCCCGGATCCGGGCGGTCCGGTCCGTCACCCGGCCGAGGTGTGCCGGGCCGTGTCCGGTGTCGTACCGAGACGAATGCGCTGGTCCGGGCCTAGCATGCGGGCATGGCCGTGCGGTGGAGGAGCAGGCGTACCGCGCCCGGCCCCGCCGACGACGGGCGCTGGGGCGTGGCGCGGCTCGTCGCGGAACGGGAGGCGTCCCGGCTCGCCCGGGAGCGCGCCGGGACGGCGGTGCCGGAGGCCGTGGCCCCCGAGGGGGGAGCGGATGCGGCAGAGCCCGGAACCGCCGGAGAGCCGGCGGAGACCGCGGAACCGGAGGAGACCGGGACGGGCACCGCGGGGTCCGGGGCGACCGCCCGGGATCCCGTCCCCGGCCCGCGTCGCCCGGCGGGCCCGCCCGATCCCCCGCCGTCCCGGACACCGTCCCCGCCCGCACCCCGCCGCGCCCCGGCCGGCCCGGTCCCGGGACTCCCCGCCCCGCGGCGCCCGCGCCCGTCCACGAGCAGGATCGACGGCCCGGTGTACCGGCCGCCCGCGGTCTCCGCGCGTCCCCCGGTGGACCTGGACCCCGGCCTGATCGGCTTCTCCCGGCTCACCCGTGGCCGCACCGGCGCGCGGGTGTTCACGCTGTTCTTCGTGGCCGTCTTCCTGGTGATCCTCGTCCAGACGCTGTCGACGATCGTCTGAGGCCGTCGCTCCCGTCCGAGGGATGTCGGACCGCCCGACTACCCTGGGACCCGGACGGGCCGTCCGGTGCACGCCGTCCGGCCGGGCACGTCAGGAGGTGAGCCGCGATCGCGTCCCCCGAGTCGCCGCAGCCGGCCTCCACCGCGCACCGCGTGTCGTCGGTGCTGGCGATCCCCGCGTTCCGCCGCCTCTGGTCGGTCACGATCCTGACCTCGACCGGCGAGTGGATGTCGCTGCTCGCGCTCACGTCGCTCGCGACCCACCTCACCGCGCAGGCCGGGTACACGGCGCAGAGCTTCGCGCTCGGCGGCGTCGTCGCGACGAAGCTGGTCCCGTCGCTGCTGTTCGGGCCGCTCGCCGGCGTGCTCGCCGACCGCTTCGACCGGCGCAAGGTGATGGTCACCTGCGACCTGCTGAAGTTCGCGCTGCTGGCGTCGATCCCGTTCGTCGGGTCGCTGTGGTGGCTGCTGCTGGTCACCCTGCTCATCGAGCTGTGCACGATGTTCTGGATCCCCGCGAAGGACGCCGCGGTCCCGAACCTCCTGCGCCGCCCCGACCAGATGGAGGCGGCCGCGCAGCTGGGGCTGATCGTGACCTACGGGGTCGCGGTCGTCGGCGGTGCCGGGCTGTTCGCGCTGGTCAGCAAGGTCGCCCCGCTGATCGACGCGGACCCGGTAGCGGCCGTCCACGTCGCGCTGTTCGTCAACTCGTTCGCCTTCCTGATCTCGGCGCTGGTCGTGTTCTTCCGGGTCCGGGAGATCTCCGGGCGGCCGTCCGCCGCGGACCGCCGCGCTGCGCCGCCGTCGATGCTGTTCCTGCTGCGCGACGGGTTCCGCTTCGTCGTCGACACCCCGCTGGTCCGCGGGCTGGTGATCGGCATCGTCGGCGCCTTCACCGCGGGCGGCGCCGTGATCGCGACCGCGAAGCTCTACGCGGCCAGCCTCGGCGGTGGCGACGCCGCGTACTCGGTGCTGTTCGTCGCCGTCTTCGGCGGGCTCGCGATCGGCATGGGGATCGGGCCGCGGCTGGCCCGTCGCCTGCCGCACAACCGGCTGTTCGGCACCGCGATCGTCGCGGCCGGGGCGTCGCTGGTCGTCGTCGCCGTCGCGGTGCACCTGTTCATGGCGATCGCCGCGGTGATGCTCGTCGGGGGGTTCGCCGGGATCGCCTTCCTCACCGGCCTCACGATCATCGGCACCCAGGTCGCCGACGCGGTCCGCGGCCGGATCAACGCCTTCGTCCAGTCCCTGGTGCGGCTGGTGCTGCTCGGGTCGATGTCGCTCGTGCCGATCGTGGTCGGGGTCGTCGCGACCCGGACGGTCGAGATCGGTGGCGCCGCGTTCGTCGTCGACGGCACGCGGTTCGTGCTGGCGGGCGGCGGGATCGTCGCCGCGGTCGTCGGCACCGTCGCCTACCGGCAGATGGACGACCGCGGGTTCGAGCCGCTGGTCCGGGACCTGGTCGCGGCCCTGCGGTCCGGCGACCGGCGGACCGGGACGGGGCTGCTCGTCGCCGTCGAGGGTGCGACGCCCGAGGAGACGGTCACCCAGGCCCGCCGGCTCGCCGACGCGTTGCGCGAGCGCGGGCACCGGGTCGTCGATCCCGGCCCCGGCGAGCAGGACGCGACGCGCTGGGCCGCCGCGACCCGCGAGGCCGATCTCGAGGGACTGCGTGCCCGGGCGCTCGCGGCCGCGGCCGTCCGGGCGGACCTGGTGGAGCGCGTCGTCCGGCCGGCGCTCGACGGGGGCGCCGTCGTCGTCGTGGACCGGTTCATGGCCAGCCCGCTGGCCCGGTTCGGCGTCGCGGCCGAGCAGATCGGCGCCGGCCCGGACGACGGCGAGCTCGAGGACCTGGCGCGCTGGGCCACCGGTGGGCTGCGCCCGGACGTCTCGGTGCTGCTGGACCGCGCGCCCGAGACCGGGCCGGAGCCCGGTGTGGCGGGTGCCGAGCACGCCCGCGTGCAGCGCCTGCTCGCGAGGACGGTGACCGCCCACGGACCCCAGCGCTCGGTCGTCGTCGACGCCGCGGGTACCGAGGACGACGTGGCCGCCCGCGTCCTCGACGGGGTGCTGCCGTTGCTGCCGGAGGCGGGGATCACGGAGGGGGCGCCGTGAGCGTCTGGGCCGACGTCGTGGGCCAGCCCGCCGCCGTCGCCGAGCTGGGTGCGGCGGCCGCCGACCCGTCGGCGATGACGCACGCCTGGCTGTTCACCGGCCCGCCCGGGTCCGGCCGGTCGAACGCGGCGCGGGCGTTCGCGGCCGCCCTGCAGTGCCCCTACGACGGCTGCGGCGAGTGCGCGGCCTGCCGGACGACGCTGGCCGGGACCCACTCCGACGTGCGGGAGATCAACCCCGAGGGCTTGTCGATCAAGGTCGACGAGATGCGGGCCCTGGTCCAGCTCGCGGCCCGCCGCCCGGCCACCGGCACCTGGCAGATCGTGATCATCGCCGACGCCGACCGGCTCACCGAGGGCGCGTCGAACGCGCTGCTCAAGGCGGTCGAGGAACCGGCTCCCGAGACGGTGTGGCTGCTCTGCGCGCCGTCCGACCACCCCGAGGACGTCCCGGTCACGATCCGCTCCCGCTGCCGCCCGGTGCAGCTGCGCAGCCCGTCCGCCGAGGCGGTCGCCGGTGTCCTGCGGGACCGCGACGGGATCGAGCCCGAGCAGGCGCAGTGGGCGGCGTCGGTGTGCGGCGGGCACGTCGGCCGCGCCCGCCGCCTCGCCCGCGACCCCCAGGCCAGGTCCCGGCGGGAGGAGATCCTCGCCGTGCCGACCCGGCTGCGGCGGCTGGGCGACGCGTTCTTCCACGCCGACGTGCTGATCCGGTCGGCCGAGGGCGAGGCCGAGGAGCTGCGTGCCTCGCGCGACGAGGCCGAGCGGGAGGAGCTCGCCGTCGCGATGGGCGCCGGCGGCACCGGGAAGGGCGCCGCGTCGGCCGCCCGGTCGGCGAAGGCCGCGGAGCGCGACCTGGAGAAGCGGCAGAAGAGCCGGGCCACCCGGACGCAGCGCGACGCCCTCGACCGGGCGCTGGTGGACCTCGCCGGGTTCTACCGGGACGCGATCGTGGCCGCGTCCGGCGCGCAGGTCCCGCTGGCGAACCCCGACCGCGACCGCGAGATCCGTGTCGCGGCCGCCGAGTGGGGGCCGGAGTCGTCGCTGCGCAGGCTGGAGGCGGTGCTGGCCTGCCGGGACGCGCTCGAGCAGAACGTGAAACCGCGGATCGCGGTCGAGGCGATGATGACGGCCCTGCACCGTGGCTGACCGCGACGACCGGCCGCTCGTCCTGACCGCCCTGCTCGACGAGCCCAGCCGGCGTCACCTCGACGACCTGCGGGCCCGGCACTTCCCGCCGGAGCGCAACCACCTCGCCGCGCACCTGACGCTGTTCCACGCGCTGCCCGCCGACACGGCCACCGCCGTGACCGACGACGTCGCCGCCGCCGCGCAGCGGGAGCCCGTCACCGCCCGGGTGTCCGGCCTGCGCCTGCTCGGCCGCGGTGTCGCGTACACGGTGGACAGTCCGGAGCTGCTCGCCCTGCGGCGCGACCTGGCGTCGCGCTGGGCGGAGCGGCTGACCCGGCAGGACGCCGGGAAGTCCGACCTCCACGTGACCGTCCAGAACAAGGTCGATCCGGCCGTCGCCCGCGCGCTGCACGACGACCTCGCCGCCGGGTTCGTCCCGTGGGAGGCGACGGTCACCGGGCTCGCGCTGTGGCGCTACGACGGGGGCCCCTGGGAGCCGGGACCGCGGTTCGCGTTCGGCCGGTGACCGTCCGCGGGCGCCGGTGGGTGCTGCACGAGGGGCTCGGGGCGATCGCTACACTGGTTCCGCACCACGCCGCCTTAGCTCAGACGGCCAGAGCGACGCACTCGTAATGCGTAGGTCGCGGGTTCGATTCCCGCAGGCGGCTCCACGAAGCCCCTGGTAGCGCCGCTACCGGGGGCTTTCGCATGCCGGGTGCACGCCCGCCGGGATCAGAGGGCGGCGAGGACGTCGTAGTCGGTGCCGTCGGTCGTCGCCAGGTAGATGCGTTGCCGGGCGCGCGACCGCTCGACCGCCACGGTTCCCCGCGGGCCGTGGTAGGTGAAGGCCTCCGCCGTCGCGCAGAGTGCGCCGACGTCGCAGGTGCCGGTCTCCTCGACCAGCGCGGCCAGCATCCGCACGCCCTCGTAGCAGGACTCGCCGGGTGCACCCGGGGCCGGCGCCTCCGGGCCGAAGCGGCCGACGTAGCGCGCGCCGAACCGGAGGCTCTCGGCGGTGGGGAGGGCCTCGAAGTAGCCGGCCGAGGCGAAGACGTCCCGGGTGGCGGGCGAGCCGATCGCCCGGAGCATCGACTCGTCCATGAGCGTGGAGAAACGGGCGCACTGGTCCTCGAGGCCACGTGCGGCGAACTGCCGGTGGAAGTGGACGGCGTCGTCGCCGACCAGGAAGAGCAGCACCCCGTCGCAGCCGCTGCTCTCGATCTCCCGCAGGACCTCCCCGTAGTCCGAGGTCCCCAGCGCGACGAACCGCTCACCGTCGATGCCGAGGTCGCGGCGATGTTCGAGGAACCGCCGGACGAGGGCGGTCGACCGGCGGGGCCACACGTAGTCGTCGCCGACGACGAACCAGCGGCGGACGTCGATCTCGCCGGCCATCCAGTCGAGGGCGGGCAGGAGCTGGATCGCGGGTGTCTCACCGATGGCGAACACCCCGGGCGTCGTCTCGCCGCCCTCGTAGAGGGCGGTGTAGACGTAGGGCACGCGCCCCTCCGTCGCCCGGGTGAGGTGCTGCCGGACCACCGAGAGGTGCCAGCCGACCACCGCGTCCACCTCGCCTGCCACGACGAGGCGGTCGATCTCGGCCGCCACCTGCCGCGGCGGGCCGCCGCCGTCGACGATGCGGAGCTCCACCTGCCGGCCGAGCACGCCGCGTCCGGCGTTCAGCTCCTCGGCGGCCAGCCGGGCACACAGGACGCACGACGGTCCGTAGATCGCCGACGGTCCCCGCAGCGGGACCACGACGGCCACCCGGAGGCTCTCGCGGTTCACGGTGTGTCCGTGACCGCGCGCCGGTTCGACGTGTGCACGGTCACATCAACCTGCTCGTGCGAGTGGGCATTCCCCGGAGGGTCAGTGACGGGCCGGTCCCTCACGGCGGGACCCCGGCTCCGGGGAGCAGCAGGGGTCGGCCGGGCCGGGTCCCGGCGCGACCGTGACGTGGTGCGGGCCGTCGACGCGCGGCGTCACGGTGAGCCCGGGCAGCGCGGTCGTCCGGGTGGCCCGGACGGCGTTGAGGATCACCAGGACCTCGGCGGCCTCGTGCACGACGACGACGGCGGCCAGGCCGAGCACGCCGACGGCCGCGAGCGGGACGAGCCCGCCGATGATCAGCAACGAGAGGCCGACGTTCTGCAGCATGATCCGGCGGGCCCGCCGGGCGTGCGCGAGGTTCTGCGGGAGGTGCCGCAGGTCCTCCCCCATGAGCGCGACGTCGGCGGTCTCGATCGCGACGTCGGTCCCCATCGCGCCCATCGCGATGCCGACGTCCGCGGTGGCGAGTGCCGGGGCGTCGTTGACGCCGTCGCCGACCATCGCGATGCGCCGCCCGCCCGCGAGGACGGGCAGCAGGGCGGCCTTGTCCTCCGGCCGCAGCTCGGCGTGCACGGTACTGATGCCGGCCCGCCGGGCGAGGGTGTCCGCGGTGCGCCGGTTGTCGCCGGTGAGCATCGCGACCTCGATGCCGAGGTCACGGAGCCGGCGGACGGCCTCGGGTGCCTCGTCGCGGAGCTCGTCGCGGACCGCGACGGCGCCGAGCAGCGTCCCGCCGCGTTCCACCAGCACGACGGTGGCGCCCTCGCCCTCCAGGCGGTCGACGTCGTCGGCCAGCGGGCCCGGTCCGATCCAGCCGGGCCTGCCGAGCCGCAGTGCGATCCCGTCCCGGGTGCCGGTGAGTCCGTGACCGGCGACGGCGGTGACGTCATCGGCGGGGCGCACGGTGACCGGCCGGTCCGGTCCGCCCGCGGCGCCGAGGATCGCGCGGGCCAGCGGGTGCTCGCTGCGGGACTCCAGCGCGGCGGCGCAGGCGAGCACGTCGGCGCGGTCCCCGCCGGGCACGGCGAGGACGTCGACGACCTCGGGCTCGTTCCGGGTCAGCGTGCCGGTCTTGTCGAGGGCGATCGCGCGGATCCGGCCGAGCTCCTCCAGCGCGGCGCCGCCCTTGACCAGTGCGCCCTGCCTGCCGGCGGCGCCGATCGCGGCGACGACGGTCATCGGCACCGAGATCGCCAGCGCGCACGGCGACGCGGCGACGAGCACCACCAGCGCCCGCTCGATCCACAGCGCCGGGTCCCCCAGCAGTGAACCGGCCGCCGCGACCAGGGCGGCGAGCACCATGATGCCCGGCACGAGGGGCCGGGCGATCCGGTCGGCGAGGCGCTGGCCGGAGCCGCGGCGCTCCTGTGCCTCCTCGACGACGTGCACGATCCGGGCCAGCGAGCTGTCCGACGCCGGCGCGGTCACGTCGACCTCGACCGCGCCGCCACCGTTGATCGTCCCGGCGTGCAGGACGTCGCCGGGCCCGGCCTCGACCGGCACGGACTCGCCGGTGACGGCCGAGGTGTCGAGGCTGGTGCGCCCGGCCCGGACGACGCCGTCGGTCGCGGCCCGCTCGCCAGGGCGCAGGACCAGGACGTCGCCGACGACGAGGTCGCCGGGCGCGACGGTGACCTCGCGTCCGTCCCGCAGCACGGACGCGGTCGGCGGGACGAGTGCGAGCAGCGCGCGCAGCCCGCGCCGGGTCCGCGCCACGGCGTGGTGCTCGAGGCCCTCGGCGATCGAGAACAGGATCCCGAGCAGCGCGGCCTCGGTGATCCGGCCGAGGAGGACGGCGCCGACCGCCGCGATCGTCATCAGGGTGCCGACGCCGATCCGGCCGTGGCGCAGGGCGCCCAGCGCGCCGGGGACGAACGTCGACGCGGCGACCACGGCGGCGAGGAGCTCGATGCCGGTGACCAGGGGCGCAGGGCCGTCGAGGACCGGGCCCACGAGCAGCGCGACGACCAGCAGCGCCGCCGCCACCGCGGCCGGTCGCAGCTCCCGGACGTCCCGGAGGCGGGCGGGCGCCTCGTCGTCCGGCCCGGGGTCGCAGCACGCGTCAGCCATGACCCGCTCCGGACGGCAGCCCGGTGCCCGTGCCGGCGTCGGTGCCGGCGTCGGTGTCGAACAGGACCGACAGCAGGGCCCGGCCGCGGCCGGTGAGCCGGTACATGACCATGCGGCCGTCCTTGCGGGAGGTGACGATCCCGGCCGTGCGGAGCCGACGCAGGTGGTGCGAGACCAGGGCCTGCGAGGACCCGACGATCCACGCGGTGTCGCACACGCAGAGCTCGTCGCCGGCCAGCAGGGCCCGCGCCACACGGAGCCGGGTCGGGTCACCGAGCCCGCGGGCCAGCCCGGCGACGGGTTCGAGCGCGGCGAGCCCGGGCAGCGCGGTCCGGATCCGCTCGGCGTGCGGCAGGTCCAGGCACAGGAGCTCGCAGGTGTCGACCTCGGTCACGCGGACATACTAATACTCGTACGGATGTTTCTACAGGCATGCCGCGGTGGTGGAGCGGCGGTCGCCAGGGTCGGCCCGCACAGGACGCGACCGCGGGAGGGTGACGGGCACCGTGCGTCGACCCACGTACCGCCCCGGACCGGCCCTCGTCGTCGTCCTGCCGGCCCTGTTCGCCCACGTCGTGCTCGGCCCGCTCGTGGCCTGTCACGGGACCGGTGCGGTCCCGGTGGCGGTCGTGGAGCAACACCCGGCCGGGCACGCCGGGTGCACGGAGGACCATCCCTGCCAGCACGGCCCGACCGGTGACCACGGCACCGACGACTCCACGGTCCGGGCCCTCGACACCCCGCGGGCGCCGGCGGCCGTGCTGCCGCTGTGCCCCGCCCCCGCGCGTGCGGAACCCCCCGTGGTGCCCGTCCGGCCGTCCGGGCCGGTCGAGCTCCTCGCGGTGCGCGAACCCGTGACGGTGCTCTGCGTCGATCGGAACTGACCGGACCGAGCGTCCCGTCCGTGTCGTCCGATCGTCCGCGGCCCGCGCGCCGCCGAGCCCCGAAAGGGCATTCCGTGTCTCCGACCATCCGCACCCGATCCACCCCTGCCGCGCCGAGGCCCGGCGGGCCGTCCAACCTGAGGTTCTCGCTGGTCCTCGTCGCCGTCTTCGTCGTCGCGGTCGGCGTCCTGCTCGCCGTGACCCGCGGCAGCTCGGCCGGCACCGAGGCCGAGGCCGAGGCCGAGGCGGCCGCCGTCGCCACCCGGGAGGACAGCCTCCGGCTGTCGACCGCGCCCGGTTCCACCGTCGATCTCGTCGAGTTCCTCGACTTCGAGTGCGAGGCCTGCCGCGCCGCGTACCCGGCGGTCGAGCAGCTGCGCGCCGAGTACGGCGACCGGGTCGACGTCGTCCTCCGGTACTTCCCGGTGCCGAGTCACGCCAACGCCGAGCGCGCCGCCCGGGCCGTGGAGGCCGCGGCCCGGCAGGGCAGGCACGAGGCGATGTACGCGCTCATGTTCGAGACCCAGACCGAGTGGGGCGAGCAGCAGGTGCCGATGGACGACCGGTTCCGCGGCTACGCCGAGCGGATCGGTCTGGACATGGGCCGCTACGACGCCGACTACACCGACCCGGCCACCGCGGAGCGGGTCGAGGCGGACCGCCGGGACGGTCTCGCCCTCGGCGTCCGCGGCACGCCGACGTTCTTCGTGAACGGCCGGATGCTCGAACCGCGGTCGCTCGACGACCTCCGGACGGCGCTCGACGAGGCACTGGCCGGCTGACGGTGCGGGCCCGGCAGCCGCGACGACGCTGCCGGGCCCGGCCGGCTCAGCCCGGCGTGATCACGACCTTGAGCGCCTGGTGGGCGGCCGCGTTCGCGAACACGTCGTACGCCTCGTCCATCCGGTCGAACGTGAACGAGTGCGTCCCCATCTTCTCGGCCGGGATCCGGCCGCTCGCCACCATCGTCAGGAGCGTCGGGATCGACACGGTGTCGACCAGGCCCATGGTGAGGGTGACGTTCGAGATCCACATGTCCTGCATCGGCAGCTCGACCGGGGCGCCGTGCACGCCGATGTTGGCGATCGTCCCGCCGGGACGGACGAGCGACGCCGCGGTCAGCAGGGTCTCCGGGTAGCCGACGGCCTCGATCGCGACGTCGACACCGAGCCCGTCGGTCAGCGCGGTGACGTCGCCGACGGTCCCCGGGCCGACGTCGACGGCGTCGGTCGCGCCGAACTCGAGCGCCTTCTCCAGCCGGAACTTGTCCGAGTCGACGGCGATGACCTTCGACGCGCCCCACAGGCCGGTGGTCAGGACCGCCGACAGCCCCACCGCGCCGGCGCCGACGACCGCGACGGTGTGCCCGGGCCGGACCCGGCCCGCGAGCACGCCGACCTCGTAGCCGGTCGGGAGCGAGTCGGCGAGGAAGATCGCCTGCTCGTCGGTGACACCCTCCGGCACGGCGTGCAGGGAGGTGTCGGCGAAGGGGACGCGGACGTACTCGGCCTGGGTGCCGTCGATGAGATGGCCGAAGATCCAGCCGATGCCGCCGACGGTCCGGCAGTGCGAGGGCATGCTGCGCCGGCAGTACTCGCAGCGTCCGCACTGGGTGATCGCGGGGACGAGGACGCGGTCGCCGACCGCGAACCCGGAGACCGCGTCGCCGACCGCGGTGACGGTCCCGACGGCCTCGTGGCCGAGGACGCGACCGTCGGTGACGGCCGGGACGTCGCCCTGCAGGATGTGCAGGTCGGTCCCGCAGATCGTGGTGGTGTCGACCTTCACGACGACGTCGGTGGGGTCCTGGACGGTCGGGTCCGGGACGTCCTCCCAGGACTTCTTGCCGGGACCGTGGTAGACGAGTGCCTTCATCTGCTCACTCCGTTGTTCGCAGGCTCGCGTGACGGCCGACCGCGTCGGCCCACCCGAGGGTCCCGGGGCGCGACGGTCACCGGTACCGCTCCGCGGGCCCGGCCCGGCGACCCGTCGATCGGCGGATCGGACCCGGCCGGCACGTCCGCCTGTGGGTACCGCCCCGGCGTTTCCGTGTCGCGGCGGTGGGGAACCCGGGTTCCGAGGTCGTCGGAGGGGGTGCGGGGATGACCCGGAGCGTGGAACAGCGGCTGCGCCGGAGGGTGTGCGTGCCGTCCGAGGAGAGCACCTGCCTGGTGCGCCGCGAGCTGCGCGGGGCGCTGTCCCGATGGGACCTCGGCCCCGACGTCGTCGACGACGCGCTCGTCGTCGTCGAGGAGCTCGTCGCGAACGTCGTCGACCACGCCCGTACGCGCTGTGACCTGGTCGTGGAACTGATCGGGCACGTCCTGTCCGTCGCCGTCCGGGACCGGTCCGCCGGGGCCCCGGTGATCCGCGCGGTGGACACCACGGCACCTCGCGGACGGGGACTGCAACTGGTCGACGGCCTGTCGGAGAGCTGGGGCTGTGCGCCGCACCCCGACGGCAAGACGGTCTGGGCCCGCCTCGCCGCCTGAGCGCCGTCCGCGGTGACGGCGTTCAGAGTTCGGCCCAGACGGTCTTCCCCGTCCGGGTCCGGACGACGCCCCAGGAGGCGACGGCGTCGATGATGGCGAGGCCCTTGCCGCGGTAGCCGCCCAGCCGGGAGTGCCCGACGGTGAGCATCGCCGACGGGTCGCCGTCGTCGACCTCGATGTGGACACCGTCCTGTTCGGACACGGTGATGCGCAGACCGCTGGCGCCGCCGCCGTGGTCGGCCGCGTTCGCGACCAGCTCGGTGACGACGAGCTCGGCGTCGGTCGCACGCCCGCGGTCCGGGAGCCGCCGGCGCAGCCAGCGCCGGACGGCGGGCAGCTCGGTGACCTCGCACCCCTGCCTGCGGAGCGAGGCCGCCGAGGCGCCCGGTTCGGCCACGTCGCTCCTCTGTCCGTCGGCTCGGGCGCAGGACGATGCCGCCCGTCCGTTCGTCGTGCGCCGACGGGACCAGTCTCCCCGCCCCGGCACCGATCGGCAGCGCGGAGCGGGGAGGACCGGTCCTCGTGGTGAAGGGCTTGACCGTGCCGCGACGGCACGGTCTTTCCTGGAGCGTGACCGACCCTGCGAGCCGCACCCGGGAGGCGCGATGACCGCGTTCGAGCCGTACGACCGTCCGCTGCACCCGGCCGGCGACGGCTGGGGCGCCGGCCCCGCGCGCGGGGAGGGACTGCGTCCGGTCCGTCGGCGCGACGTGCTGCACCGGATGCTGTACGAGATCGCCCGGCCCGGCCCGTACGGCGGCACGGTCCGGTACACCGTCGAGGTCGACGCCGGCGAGGGCGACGGGTCCCCGGTGCTGTACGTCGACGGCCGGCGCGCGGCGGAGGCCGAGTCGCCGGCGTCGTTCCCCGTCCACGGCGGGGTGGTCGAGGTCGAGGTCTCGCTCTACGGGATGGGACGCGTCCATTTCGTCGGCCACGACGGGACGGAACAGCGGCTCGCGCCGGTGCCCGGCACCCTCGAGCACCTGCGCGGCCGCCTGCACCACCGCAACCCGCGGCTCAGCCGGGGTATCGGGCGGGTGGCGATCGCCGTCCTCGTCGTCAACCTCGTCCTCGCCGTCCCGCAGGCGCTGGAGCTGGTGACCGGCATCGACCGGGTCGCCGAGCTGGTCGGGACCTTCACCTCGCCGGTGCACCTCCCGTACTGGCTCAACACCGGGCTTCTCCTCGCTGGCGCGCTCGCCGCGGTGGAACGGACGCTCACCCTGCGCCGGAACCGGGTGCTCGATGTCGAGACACTGTGGACGAACTTCTGATGACGGCTCCGCGACGGCTGCCGCCCGTCGCGTGCAGGTGCGGGGTTCGGCGATCCGCACCGAAAAGGTGAGTAACCATACGGAAAGTAATGTGCACCCTCGATGGTGTTGCACGGTTTGAACAGCACGTTTCCGACGGTTACGTTCTTTGCAGCCGGTACGGGCTCCCCCATTTGTCAGCGTGCCGGCAGGAGCCTGGGGTCGAACGGCCCTGCAATCATCAGGAGAAGAACTGTGCTGAAGAAGAAGGCTGGCATCCTCGCCGCGTCCTCCGTCGCGGGCCTGCTCGCGCTGTCCCCGCTGGCCTTCGCCGGCGGCGAGATCGACAAGGACGCCAAGGGCCTCGTCTCGGGCGCCAACGGCAACAACGGCAACGTGCCGGTCGAGGCCTGCAACAACAACGTGCCGGTCAACGTGCTGGGCGTCCAGGTCCCGGTCGAGGACGCGGCCGGCGGCAACGGCCTCACCGGCGGCGCCGGCATCGCGGGCGAGGGCGAGGCCAAGTCGGGCGACTCGGCCACCGACCAGTCCGACACCTGCGGGCAGGAGTCGGGCGCCGGCGACGCCATCGGCGGCTGATCCTCCCGGATCTCTCGTACGCCCCCGGGACCTCGGTCCCGGGGGCGTACGTGTGCCGGGGGTCACTCCGGCCCTGTGACCCTGTGTAGTTCCCGGGCGAGCCCGGGGTGTTTCGTCCGGAGCAGGACGACCCGATCGTCGCAGTAACCGGACGGAAAGTAATAGTGCTCGCACGATGGTGGCAGACAAATTGTGCTGATCATTGGCGGTAGCTAGATTCACTCGTAGCCGGTACGGGCTCCCCCCTTTTGTCAGCGTGCCGGCAGGTAGCCGGGGCCGTCTTCGCACGGACTCCGAGACTCATCAGGAGAAGAACTGTGCTGAAGAAGGCCGGAATCATCGTCGCGGCGTCCGCCGCCTCCCTGCTCGCCGTCTCCCCGCTGGCCTTCGCCGGTGACTACGCCGGTGACAGCAGCAAGGACGCCAAGCACCAAGGCCACGACGGCGGTGTGATCGACAAGGACTCGAAGGGTCTCGTCTCGGGTCTGAGCGGCAACAACGTCAACGTGCCGATCCAGATCTGCAACAACAACATCCCGGTCAACGTCCTGGGCGCGCAGGTGCCGGTCGAGGACGGCGCGCTGCTGAACGGCCTGACCGGTGCCCTGGGCATCGCGGGCGACGCCAAGACCAAGTCCGGCGACTCGGCGACCGACCAGTCCGACAGCTGCGGCCAGGCCTCCGGCTCGGGCGACTCGATCGGCTGATCACGCCCCGGCGAGCTTCGCCGACGTGCCCCCGGGACAGTGCGGTCCCGGGGGCACTCGCATGTCCCGGGCCGGTCGCCCGGGTGGTCACGCCGCTGCGCGCGCCCGGAACGTCTTGCGTACCTCGATCCAGGACACCGCGACGACCGGCACCAGCACCGCGGCCGTCCACTGCGGGCCGGTGAGGGGAACCAGCCGGAGCGTGTCGCGCAGCAGGGGCACCGTCATGATCACGACGGCGGCGACGGCCGTGACCACCGTCCACACCGGGAGGAACCGGTTGGACAGCAGCCCGGCCCGCAGCAGCGGGGTGCGTTCGGTCCGCATCACCCAGGCCAGCGCGAGGTAGCCGGAGAGCCAGCCGACGAAGGCCAGGGTCTGCGCGGTCGCCGTCGCCGCACCGGCGAACGAGGCCACCAGGTACAGCCCGCCGACGGCGACGAACAGCGAGGCCCCGCCGGTCAGGAGGTCGGTGACCAGCGGCCGGTCGAGGAAGCGTGCGGCCGGGTCGCGCGGCTTCCGGTCCATCGAGTCGCGTTCCGCGGGTTCCGCGGCGAACGTGGCGCTGCCCGCGATGTCCATGAACATCTCGAGCACCACGATCTGGATCGGGGCGAAGGGGACCGCGAACCCCGCAGCCACCCCCGCGGCCGCCGTCGCCACCAGGCCGGCCTTGCAGGCCAGGTAGTACCGCACGCCCTTGCGCAGGTTGTCGTGCAGCGTGCGGCCCTCGCGCAGCGCCCGGGTGAGGGTGGCCGCGTCGTCGTCGGCCAGGACGAGGTCCGCGGCGTCGCGGGCGACGTCGGTACCGGAGGCGCCCATCGCGACCCCGACGTCCGCGCGGGCCAGCGCCGGGGCGTCGTTGACGCCGTCGCCGGTCACGGCGACGACCTGGTCACGGGCCTGCAGTGCCTCGACCAGGCGCAGCTTGTGGGAGGGCGTCACCCGGGCGTAGATCGAGGTCCGGGCGGCGGCGTCGGCGAGGGCCTCGTCGTCGAGCCGGTCGAGGTCGCGCCCGGTCAGCAGCGTCGCGGTGTCGATGCCGACCTCGGCGGCGACGGCGCGGGCGCACGCCGGATGGTCGCCGGTCACCATCACGACCCGGATCCCGGCGCGCCGGGCGGCGGCGACGGAGCCGGCGGCGCCGGCCCGCGGCGGGTCGGCCAGCCCGACGAGCCCGGCCGGGACGAGATCGCGTTCCGCCTCCTCGGCGTCGTCCGGGAGCGTCGACACCCGCCGGGTCGCCACCGCGATCACCCGGAGGCCGCCGGCGGCCATCCGCTCCGCCCGGTCGAGCAGCGCCGAGTACTCCGGGAGGCACCGGGCGAGCACCGACTCCGGTGACCCGGTGGTGACCACCAGGCCGTCGGGGAGCACGACCGTCATCGACTCCCGGGCCGCGTCGAACGCGAACCGCCGGACCGGGTCGCCGGGCAGTTCGAGGCCGCGGGCCTCGGCGGCGACCAGGAACGCGACGTCGGTCGGGTCGCCGGACCAGCCGCCGCCCCGCTCGGGCACGGCATCGGTGCAGACGGCGCCGAGGGCGACGAGCTCGTCGGAGGAGACGTCGACCGGCACGGTCCGCGCGACCGTCATCCGGTTCTCGGTCAGCGTCCCCGTCTTGTCGGTCGCGATCACCGTGACCGTGCCCAGCGCCTCGGCCGCCCGCAGCCGCCGGACGAGCCCACGCCGGCGGGACAGGCGGTAGGCGCCGAGACCCAGGACCAGGCTGATGATGATCGGCAGTTCCTCGGGGACGGTCGCGAACGCGAGCGTCAGCCCGGTGAGCACCATCTCCCGCCAGGGCTGCCCGGTGAGCACCCCGACGAGCGGGACGAGGACGCTGAACCCGATCGCGAGCGTGGCGAGGGCCTTCGACAGCTCCCGCATGGCCTGCTGCAGCGCGGTGCGGGGTGGTTTCGCGGCGACCACGAGGCCGGTGATCCGGCCCAGCTCGGTCCCGGTCCCGGTGGCGACGACGACGCCACGGCCACGGCCGGCGGCGACGGTCGTCCCGGCGAAGGCGAGGTTCGCCCGGTCGCCGAGATCGGCGTCGCCGTCGACGATCCGGGTCGCGTCCTTCGTCGCGGTGACGGACTCGCCGGTCAGTGCGGACTCGTCGATCCGCAGGCCCCAGGTCTCGGTGAGCCGCAGGTCGGCGGGCACCCGGGCGCCGGTGGCCAGCGGGACGACGTCGCCGGGCACGACCTCCTCGGTGGGGACCGACACCGTCCGCCCGTCCCGCACGACCGGCGTGGTCGGCGCGGTCAGCGTGCCCAGCGCGGCGATCACCGACTTCGCGCGGAACTCGGCGAACACCTCGACCAGAACGACCGCGGAGATGATCACGACGATCGCGACCGTGTCCTCGACCCGGCCCCAGACGCCGTAGAGCACGGCGACGGTGGCCAGGAGCAGCATCATCGGCTCGGTGATCTCGTCCGCGAGGACGTTCAGGAACGTCACCCGGCGCGGGGCGACCCGCCGGTTCGGGCCGTGCCGGACGAGCCGGGCGGCGGCCTCCGCCGCGGTCAGTCCGGAGGCGGGGTCGGTGCCGAGGTCGCCCGCGACCGTCGCCCCGGTCGCGGTGTGCGGGTTCATTCCGGCCGCGGCGGCAGGTCGGGCGCGACACCCTCGGCCCGGTAGACGCCCGCGGTGAAGGCGTCGAGCGCCCGGCGGCAGCGGTCGAGGAGGGACTCGGCCTCCTTGAGGTGCTCGTCCGGGAAGAAGTCGCGGGCGCCGATCTTGGCGATCCACCCGGTGAGCCGGTCGAGGTCCTGCTCGTTCTCCTCCAGCTCGGCGAAGGAGAAGTTGTCCTTGCGGGTCTCCTTCTCGAGCTCGGCCAGCAGCGCGTTCCCGCGCTCGGCGAACTCGGCGAACTCCTTGGCGCGCTCGGCCCGGAACCGGGCGACGATGCCGTCGTCCTCGTGGGCCGCGGCGTGCAGGGTGTAGGCCGTGCCCCCGTGCTCGCGCACGTAACCGGCGAGCCGCTCCACGAACTCGCGGTGCTCGTCGGTGGCGGGCAGCACCCACGCGCCGTTCTGCAGGCCGACGGCGCCCGCGGCCCGGGCCCGCCGCCAGAGCGTCACCCGTGGGCTCGACGGGGACGCTGGCAACTGGGCGAGCAGGAGGACCCAGCCCTCGGTCGGCATGTCCGAGACGCTACGGACCACGTCAAGATCAATGCAACAGGTGTTTCGTCCGGGCCGGCTCCCGTGTGCGCGCCCGGACGCGCGGGCGGGCACGCTGTCCCCATGTCCCGACCCGTGTCCCGGCTCGGCCTGGGCCTCGCCGCGATCGCCCGCCCCGCCTACATCACGTCCGGCCGCGCGTCCGGTCTCGGCGACGACCGCGACGTCGCCACCCTGCGCGCCCGCACCCACGAGCTGCTCGACGCGGGGTACGCCGCGGGCATCCGCTACCTCGACGTCGCGCGCTCCTACGGCCTCGGTGAGGAGTTCCTGGCCGGCTGGCTCGCCGGCCACCCGGAGATCGACGACGTCGAGATCGGGTCGAAATGGGGGTACCGCTACGTCGGCGGCTGGCGGATGGACGCGGAGAAGCACGAGATCAAGGACCACTCGCTCGACGCGTTCACCGAGCAGTACGCGCAGACCCACGAGCTGCTCGGCGACCGGCTCGGCGTCTACCACGTGCACTCGGCGACGCTGGACACCGGCGTCCTCGACGACACCCGCGTGCACCGCGCGCTCGCGCACCTGCGCGACGCGGGCGTCCGGGTCGGGATCTCCACCTCGGGACCGGCGCAGGGCGAGGCGGTCCGGCGGGCCCTCGACGTCCGGGTCGACGGGGAGCCGCTGTTCACCTCGTTCCAGTCGACCTGGAACCCGCTCGAGCCGTCGGCCGGGCCCGCGCTCGCCGAGGCCGCCGACGCCGGCGCGGTCGTGCTGCTCAAGGAGGTCTTCGCGAACGGACGCCTGGCCCCCGGGGGGGACGACGGCACTCCGGGCGCACGGGCGGCCGCGGCGCTCGCCGACCGCGCCGGCGTCCCGCTGGACCGGCTCGCCGTGGCCGCGGCGCTGGCGAACCCGTGGGCGACCCGGGTGCTGCTCGGACCGGTCGGGACGGCCCAGCTGGAGTCCAACGTGGCCGGTGCACTCGCGACGCTGCCACCCGGCGCGGAGGAGGAGCTGGCCGCGCTCGCCGAGGAGCCGGAGAGCTACTGGGCGACCCGCTCCGCGCGCCCCTGGTCCTGATCGGACGGTGCCTGACCGGGCGGTGCCTGCCGCCGCCGGGTCGCCCGGAACCGTGACGGGGAGAGTCCGTACCGGTCGGTGAAGGCGGTCCGCAGGGTCTCGGCCGACCCGAGCCCCGAGCGACGGGCGACCTGTGACAGCGGCAGGTCGGTGGTGGCGAGCAGCTGGGCCGCCGCCTCGACCCGGATCCGGCGGACGACCCGGGCCGGGGAGTCGCCGAGCCCGGCGGCGAACAGCCGGTTCAGCTGGCGGGTGCTCACCCCGGCGCGATCGGCGAGCGCTCCGGCGCCGAGGTCGTCGGCGGGGTGTGCGGTGGCGTGCTCCAGGAGGCCGCGGACCAGCGCGTCGTCGGTCCGCGGGGCCGAGGTGAACATGCTCGCCTGGGCCTGGTCGCCGGGGCGTTGCAGGTAGGTGACCAGCTCGCGGGACACCCGCCGAGCCAGCTCGGACCCGTGGTCCTCCTCGACGAACGACAGCGTCAGGTCCAGCGCCGACGTCACCCCGCCGGAGGTGGCGACGTCGCCGTCGCGCAGGAAGATCGGGTCGGGGTCCACGGTGACCCGCGGGAACCGCGCGGCGAGCTCGGCGGCGAACCGCCAGTGGGTCGTGGCCGTCCGGTCGTCCAGCAGTCCCGCCGCGGCCAGCAGTGTCGCGCCGGTGCAGACGCTGGCCGTCCGCCGCGCGGTCCCGGCGACCCGGCGCAGGTGGTGCAGGGCCGCCCGGTCCCCGGCGGCGACGGTGTGTCCCGTGCCGCCCGAGACGACGACCGTGTCCACCGGCCCGTCCCAGTCCGCCAGCCGGGTCCGTGCGACGAGCTCGATCCCGCCGTCGCACGGCACGGCCGGACCGTCGAGGCCGACGACCGTGACCCGGTACGGCGGTCGCGCCCGGTGCCGGTTCGCCATGGTCAGGGTGCTCGTCACCGAGGTGACGTCGAGCGGCTCGACGCCGTCGTAGACGACGACCAGCACGGCACGCTCCTCCACGGTGCGCAGAGTAGGTCGTTCCGGACCGGAACCCCAGGGGAACGGACGGGATCGCCCGGGCCGCCGCCGCCAGCTCGCCGGCCGCGCTACCCCTGGGGGTATCCGACCCGAGGAGGTCCCCATGAGTGCCACGACCACGTCCACCGGCCGCTCCGTCGCGCGGCGGTTCCTGAATCGCTGGCCCGCCGTGGCGGGGATCGTCGTCGCCGTCCTGAGTGCGGCCGCCGCCGACGGTGCGGCCCCGGTCCTCGTCGCGGCCGGGTTCGTCTATCTCGGCGCGGCGGCGCTCGGCCGGCCCGGCGCGGCCTGGCCGATGTTCTGGCTCGCGTTCGTCGTGATCGCGGTGTCCCGGTTCGTCCCGGGCGTCGAACCGGTGCCGGCGATGCTCGTGGTGGCGGGGGTCCTCCTCGTCGCAGGGCTCGTGCGGGGTGCGCTCCGGCCCGCCGGCGGGATGCCGCTGCAGGTCGGGGTGCTGGCGGCGGTCGGCGGGCTCGCGTTCGCCGCGTCGACGGCGTCGCCGCAGGTCGCGGGCCTGATCGTCGCGGCGGGACTGCTCGGGCACGCCGGGTGGGACCTGTGGCACCACCGCACCGGCCGGGTGGTCTCGCGCTCCCTGGCGGAGTTCTGCGGGGTGCTCGACGCGGTCCTCGCCGCACTGGTCCTCTGGGCGACCTTCGGCTGAGCCGTGGCACACGCCGAGCGGCGCGGCCGTTTCCGACGGGGTGTTCGATCGTTTACCTTCCAGCCACCTGGCGGTCGGTCTCCCGACGACCACCCGTAGCCTTCTGCTTCTCGTCGGGGCCGACCAGGACCGCCGGGGCATCCGTCCGGATCGGGGGGTCCGGCCGCGCAGAGGAGGGGACATGACCGCCCAGCACCACCTGGACCGTCAGCAGTCACGCAATGCCGACGACGACCCGGCCACCGAGGTGATCCCGCGGGTCGGGCGGTCCGGCTCGGCGTCCGCGGCGGCACCCGCACCGGTCGAGCCGTCACCCGCACCCGAGGCGCCGGCCGCGGCACCGCACCTGGCGCTGCTGCGCCCGTCGAGCGTCGTGAAGGTCGCCGGTGGGCTCACCGTCGTGCTCGTGTTCGCGCACTTCGCGGCCGCGGTCTACGGGATCGGCCGGCCCGGCTTCGAGATCCCGGCGGCGATCCGGCTGGGCAACGAGCTGAACATCTCGACCTGGCTCAGCTCGGCGATGCACCTGGTGAACGCGGGCATCCTCGCGCTGATCGCCGCGAACTCGGTGCGCCGCGAGCGGTGGAAGTGGATCCTGCTCAGCGTGTGCTGCGCGGTGGTCGCGATGGACGAGACCGCCGCGAACCACGAGCAGGTCGGCTGGATCATCCACACCACCTTCGGCACCAGCGGTTTCCTGACCTACGCCTGGATCATCCCGGCCGTGGTGGCCGTCGCGGTCGTCGCGGCGCTGTGCCTGCCGATGATCCTGCGGCGCCCCGGTGCCTGGATCGTGATCGCGGGAGCGGCGCTGTTCCTGTTCGGTTCGGTCGGCCTCGAGTCGGCCGGTGGCGCGCTGTTCGAGCAGACCGGTGACGTCCAGGCCTTCGGCTACTCCGTGCTCGCCGGGGCCGAGGAGAGCTGCGAGATGTTCGGTCTGGTGATCGCGATGGCCGGGCTGATGCGGATGGCGGGGGGCAGCGGCCTGCGCATCGCGGGCACCGCGTTCGTCGACCGCTCCCGCTGAGCGACCCCACACGACGGGCCCGGCCCCGGAGGAGGCGATGTGCCGCTCCGGGGCCGGGCCCGTCGTCGTGCGGGGTCAGCGCCCCCGGTCGGAGCCGCGGCCGGTGAGGCCGGAGCGCTCGACGAGTCCGGCGAGGTCCCGCTCACCGTCGAGCCAGCGCCCGGTGAGCAGCCCGGCCGCCCCGAGCAGCAGCGCGACGACGAACCCCTCGAACCCGCCGGCGATCCCGGCGATGGCGAGCAGCAGGCCCGCGAACAGGCCGATCCGGGCGTTGGCGCCGAGTGTCACCGGTCCGCTCACGACACCCGGGCGGGGTTCTCGATCTTCTTGGGCGGCTGGGTCTCCTCGGCCGGCTCGTCGGTCGGCAGGTGGACGTCGTCGACCGAGATGTTGACCTCGACGACCTCCAGGCCGGTCATCCGCTCCAGGGCGGTGATGACGTTGCGGCGGATGGCCTTCGCCAGGTCGGCGATCGAGACGCCGTACTCGACGACGATGTTGATGTCGACGGCCGCCTGCTTCTCGCCGACCTCGACGGCCACGCCCTGCGAGGCGTTGGTCGTACCGCCCGGGATGCGCTCACGCAGCGCGCCGAACGCGCGTGCGGCGCCGCCGCCGAGGGCGTGGACGCCGTTGACCTCGCGCGCGGCCAGCCCGGCGATCTTCGAGACGACGGTCTCGGCGATCCGGGTGCTGCCGTGCTCGGACTGCAGCGCCGACGGGGTGCCGGTGGTGCCGGTCGTGGCGGGAGCCTTCGTGTCGGTGCCGGTGCTCATGGGGTGCGCCTCCGCATTTCGTGGGCCCGGGATCCGCCGGGCCGGTGTGGACTGACGGAGCGGGGCCGGGGTCGCGCCGTCCTGCCCCGCCGATCCGTTCGACACCTGTGGGAGGCACCGGGGGGCGGGATCCTCACGCGGAAAGCTGCGTGACGGTCGTCACACCTTCTACTCCGGGGGGAGGCCGATGGTCCAGCCGGTGACGTCGCGCATCGCGATCTGCCAGCAGGCGGGCTCGGTGTAGTTCGGTGCGGCCGCCGACGTCGGCACGATCAGCGCGTCGGTGAAGTAGATCCACCGGATGTCCTTGACCGGGATGGGGGCGCCGGGCCGGTCGCCGTCCCGGCCCTCGGCCATGTCGAGGAACATCTGCACCATCGCCTCGGCGGACTCGTTGCGCGCGTGGCCCTGGGTGAGGTGCCGCAACTGCTCGCCGAGCCGTCGCAGCCAGCTGGCGGGGTGCACGGCGTTGCCGAAGACGAGGCCGGCCGAGGTGGCGACCGTCAGCGGCACGCTGTTGCGCTCGTCCCGGTAGGCGACCGACAGCACGGCCTGCAGGTAGCTCGGCGCGCTGAGCTCGGGGATCGTCACCACCCGTTGCGCGTCCGACATGTCGGCGGGACCGTCGGCGTTGACCGTCATGCCCGCTGACGCTAACGGGGGACGGGCTGCTCCGGACAGGTCCGCGTCGCCCTGACGAGAACCCCCGCCCGGCGGAGTGCACGCTCCGGCGGACGGGGTAACCCGATGCTCAGGAAAGTGGCGTGCCGGTCGGGGCGTCGGTCTCGGCGCGGCGCGGGGCGGGCACGTTCCGCAGGGCGTCGTCCGCCACCGGGACCGGCGCGGTGATCACGTCGAACCGCACGCCGGCTCCGCCGGGGCCGACGCCGGAACGGTGCTCGTGCACCGGCACGTCGAAGCCGCGCTGCAGGGCCGCCGTCCGCAGGGCGTCGTGCACCCGGTCGGCGGTGCCGGCCTGCCCGAAGTCGCCGCGGTAGTGGTACGCCAGCAGCGTGCCGCCCGGACGCAGCCGGTCGAGCAGCGCGGTCGTGCCGACCCGCAGGGTCACCGGCTCCCAGTAGTAGAGGACGTCGGTGCAGACGATGAGATCGAAGGTGCCCTCGGGCATCTCCCGCGGCATCGTCCGCCGGGCGAACTCGGCGGAGGGCACCCGGACGGCGGCGCGTTCGACGGCGGCGTCGCAGATGTCCACGCCGAGCAGCGCGTCGGCGTGCGAGGCGAGCCGCACCGACAGGTCGCCCTCGCCGCAGCCGACCTCGAGCACCCGCTCGAACCGGCGCCCGCTCAGGGTGTCCATCACCGTGCCGTACTTCTGCTGCTCGTACGGGTTGACGCCGATCGCGTACGGGTCGGGACGGCTGTAGAGCCGGTCGTGCGTGCGCCGGCCCCAGCCGGGCTGCCAGATCCAGGTCAGGTCCGCCCAGCGGGGGTCGGTCTCCGGGCGGCCGGCCCGGGCGATCCGGCGCACCGGCGCGGCGGCGGCGCGGGCGCACCCGCTGAGCGTCATGCGGACGACGCGGCGGGCGAGATCGACCGGCGACGGGCGGGTGGACTGGCTGTCTGCCATCGGGCACTCCGGGGTCTGGGGAGCGGTGACGCCCGGTGTGTCGCCGGTGACCGGTCCGTTCGTTACTCCACTCGCCGGAGCAACCCCCGATGCGGTGATCGGGTGACCGCGGTCAGGGCGTGCCCTTGCGGGCCGCCGTCTCCTCCGAGGCCTTCACGACCTGCACCTGGTCGCCGATCTGCAGGTAGTCGAAGTACGCCTTCGCGTCGGCGTCCGGGAGGTGGATGCAGCCGGCCGAGGAGCGGTCGGGGTCGCCGCTGTGGAAGGCGATGCCGCCGTCGTTGAAGAAGACCGACCACGGCATCGGCGCCGGGCGCCCGTCGGCCGTGCGGGACTCCTGGCTCTTGTGCTCGGCCTCCTTGCGGTAGACGCGCAGCGAGTGCCCCACCGGGGTCTCCTGCCCGTTCCCGCCGGAGGAGATGCCGATCGGCCCGCGGATCACCTTGCCGTCCTGGATCAGCCACGACTTCTGGGACTCGAGGTCCACGCAGGCCTTCGCCGCGACGGAGCACGGGGTCCCGGGGACGAGGGGCTGCGCGCGGGCGTCGTCGGCGGCCGGGGAGCCCGCTGCGGCGCTGCCCGCCAGTGCGACGCCGGCGACGGTGGCGACGCCGAGCGCCAGCGCGGCGAGACGGCGCGGTCGCTGCCGGTCGGTGTCCATGGATGGTGCTCCTGTTCGTCCGCGTCGCCCGGGGGTGGCGACGCCGCGTGGTCGATCCGTCACAGGAGGAGACGCGTGGGCCGCCCCGGGGTTGCGTGACGTAAAGATCGGCGTGCGTGCCCAGTCTGCCGGTCCGCGGACGGCGTCCCGGCGGCGGTGCGCTCCCGTCCCGATCATCCGGATCGCCCGGTGGGCCGGTCCTGTCCGGTCCTGTTCGGTCCCGTCCGGTCCCGTCCGGTGCCCGCCGTCCGGAGCAGCCCGGGATGCACACCCGGCGCACAGCCGGTGCACACCGGATCCGCGGGATGTGCCCGGAACCTGGATCACGAGCGGCCGGGACACCCGGCCCGGATCCACGGAGGACACGATGAGCCCGACCACCCGCGACGACCAGGCCACGCCGGCCACGGAGGAGACCGCCGTCCTGCAGCGGCCGGACCGGTCCGCGCCCGCCGGTGGGCAGCCCGGGCCGGGGGAGGCGGCGGAGTCCGGCCCCGGCGCACCGCAGGACGGCGGCACGGCCCCGGCCGCGGCCGGGTCGGGGAGGGCCGGCCGGGCGCGGCGCACCGTCGGCGTCCGGATCACGGCGCTGATCGCGGGCATCGCGCTGGTGGCCGGCGTGGCGCTCGGCGCACTGGCCGGGTCGCTGTTCGGCGGACCCGGCGGCCCGGGCGGTGGGCCGGGTGGCGCGGCCGGCGGCCCGCCCGGGACGTCCGCCCCGCAGGACGGCGGCTCGGGCTCCCGGGGCTCCGGCACGGGCTCGGGCGCGGACTCCGGCACGGGCGGTTCGGGCACGGGCGGTTCGGGCACCGGCGGCTCCGGCACCGGTGGCGCGGGCGCGGCGACGGACTCCGGGGCCACCTCGGGCACCTGACCCGCACACGACGACGCCGGCCGTCCCGCGGTGGGGACGACCGGCGTCGTCGTGTGCGTGCGGCCGGGTCTAGTGCGGGGTGACCTCACCCATCTCGACCCACGCGTCCTTGCCGTCCTCGCTCTGGAAGTTGATCAGCGGCTTCTCGGGGACGACGGTCCCCATGAAGTCGAAGAACTTCTGCGCGTGGTCGGTCTTGACGTGCTCGTCCCCCGCCTTGCTGTCGCGGAAGACCTCCACGATGACGAACTCGTTCTCCTTCTCGAAGTTCTCGTGGTAGTCGAAGGAGATGTTGCCCGGCTCCGAGTTCACGTTCTTCTTGTACTCGGAGATCCCGGACAGCCATTCGGCGCGCTTGTCCGGCCGGATCTGCGCCTTGAGGACGATGAGGATCATTGTGGCCTCCGGCTCACGGTCGTCGGGAACGTCGCCGGAATCCTTCCACGGACCGGCCGCGGGCGGGCGTCTCAATCGTGGACGCCCGGCCCTTGATCAGGAGAAGGTCTTCGTGTCGATCACGAAGCGGTACCGGACGTCGCCCTTCACGACCCGCTCCCAGGCGTCGTCCACGTCGTCGCAGGAGATCGTCTCGATCTCGGCGCCGAGGCCGTGCTCCGCGCAGAAGTCCAGCATCTCCTGGGTCTCGCGGATACCGCCGATCTTCGAGCCGGACAGGCTCTTGCGGCCCGCGACCAGCGAGAAGCCGTGGTACTCGAGCTTCCCCTCCGGGACGCCGACGTTGACCATCGAGCCGTCGAGCTTGAGCAGGCCCAGGTAGGCGTCGACCGGGATCTGTGCCGCGACGGTGTTGACGATCAGGTCGAACGTGCCGGCCAGCGTCTCGAAGGTCGCCTCGTCCTCGGTGGCGAAGTAGGCGTCCGCACCGAAGCGCTTGCCGTCCTCCTCCTTCGACAGTGACCGGCTGAGGACGGTCACCTCGGCGCCCATCGCCTTGGCGATCTTGACGCCCATGTGGCCGAGGCCGCCCATCCCGACGACGGCGACCTTCTTCCCGGGGCCGGCGTTCCAGTGGTTGAGGGGCGAGTAGAGCGTGATGCCGGCGCAGAGCAGCGGTGCGGCGACGTCGAGCGAGACGCCCTCGGGGATGCCGAGCACGTAGTTCTCGTCGACGACGATCTGCGTCGAGTAGCCGCCGTAGGTGAGCTCGCCGTCGTAGTGCTGCGAGTTGTAGGTCTGCACCTCGCCCTTGAGGCAGTACTGCTCCTCGCCCGCCAGGCAGTTCTCGCACTCACGGCAGGAGTCGACGAAACAGCCGACGCCGACCCGGTCGCCGACCGAGTAGCGGGAGACGTCGCTGCCGACCGCGGAGACGGTTCCGGCGATCTCGTGACCCGGGACCATCGGGTAGATGCCCTCGCCCCACTCGTCGCGGGCCTGGTGGATGTCGGAGTGGCAGATGCCGGCGTAGGCGATGTCGATGACGACGTCGTGCGGCTTCGGGTCGCGGCGCTCGACGGTGCCGCGCTCGAAGGGCTCGTTCGGGCCTGCGGTCGTCATGGCGGGCACGGTGGTGGGCACGGTTTCCTCCACACGGGGATCGGGTGCTGGCGTACGACCGGGCGTCATCGCCGCGGTGATGTCGGTGGCGGCTCGCGAGGGGCCGCATCGTCACATGGCTACCCGGGAATGGTTGTGCGCAATCGTTCTGCGGCACAGGTCACCCGGCGCTCCCGCGGGGTCCTAGGCTGACCCCATGCGACACGCCGCGGACCAGGGCCGACACCGGCTCGGGCTTCCGGAGTGGACGGTCCTCGCCGTGGCCGCCGAGCGGCCCGTCCACGGGTTCGCGGTCGCCGCGCTCACCGCGTCCGACGGCGAGCTGGGCCGGGTCTGGCAGATCCCCCGCCCGGTCGTCTACCGCGCGATCGGACGCCTGGTCGATGCCGGGCTGATCACCGCCGAGGCCGTCGAGACCGGTGGCGGGCCGCCCCGCACGCTCTACGCCTCGACCGCCGAGGGGCGCGGGCTCGTCGACGCCTGGCTGCTCTCCCCGGTCCCGCACGTGCGGGACCTGCGGTCGGAGTTCCTGCTCAAGCTCGCGATCCGGCACCGGCGCGGCGCCGACCCGGCCCCGCTCGTCGCCGCCCAGCGGGAGGCGCTGGAGCCGATCGTCGTCGCGCTGCGGGAGGAGCAGGCGGGTGCCGACGACTTCGACCGCGCGCTCGTCGCGTGGCGGCGGGTCTCGGCGGAGGCCGCGCTGAGGTTCCTGGACGAACTCTGACGTGTGCTCCGACGTCGGATAGCGGATAGTTCTGCTATCCAAACGGGAGGCGGAGTCGTGGTGGAGATCCGGATCGGGGACGACGAGCGGGAGCGCGCCATCGCCCAGCTCGGCAGGCACGTCGGAGCGGGCAGGCTCGACCTGGCCGAGTTCACCGAGCGCAGCGAGCGGATGGCCGCCGCGCGGACCCGCTCGGAGCTCGACGCGGTGCGGGCGGACCTGCCGCACCTGCCCGACCCGGAGCGGGCGGCGCGCGTCCGCCGGACGGTGCTCGCCGCGACCTGGGGGCCGTGGGCGGTGACGGCGGTGGTCTGCCTCCTGATCTGGACGGCCGTCGCCGTCGCGGGTGGTGGTGGGTACTTCTGGCCGGTCTGGGTGATCGGCCCGTGGGGCGCGCTCCTGGCGCTCGGCACGCTGACCGGTGCCCGGGTGTTCCCGTGCGGAGGGGTGCGGCACGGCCGGACCGGGTAGACCGGGTCCATGGCCCGACGCGACCTGACCTGGATCCCGCGCCTGCTCGGCGCGGCCACCGCCGCCTACAGCGTGGCGATCACCGCCAAGCCGGAGCTGTTCCTGCGCCCGACGAAGCTGCTCGGCGACGGCGAGCAGCCCGACGCCGGGCAGCGGGCCCTCACGATGGCGATCGGCGGCCGCGACCTGGCGTCCGGGCTCGCGATGCTGTTCGCCCCGGCCGGAACCCCGCTGAAGACGGCCGTCGCGGTCCGGGTCGGCGCGGACGTCGCCGACCTCGCGGTTCTCGGTTCGCAGCTGCCCGACCGCGACGCCCGGGAGAAGGCGACGATGGTCGCCGCGGGCTGGGGTGCGCTGTGCGCGTTGTCGATCCTCGCCGCCGACCGGCCGCGCCGGTGACCTGACAGCGACGCCGCCCATCGACGATGATCGGTGGATGGCCACGAGCACCGGGGGCGACCCCCATCTGGAACGCGCCTACACACTGACCGGCCCGGACGACGCGCGCGCCCTCTACGACGACTGGGCCGCCACCTACGACGCCGACCTCACCGGCGACGCCCAGGGCTACGTCGCCCCCTCGGTCACCGCCGACGCGGTGGTCGCCGCCGCGGGCACCGGCGGCGAGATGCTGGACGCCGGCTGCGGCACCGGCCTGGTCGGTGTCGCGCTGCGCGAGCGCGGGGTCGGCACCGTCGACGGGCTCGACCTCTCGCCCGGGATGCTGGAGCGGGCCCGCGCGACCGGCGCCTACCGCGACCTGCGTGAGGCCGATCTCACCGCCGCGCTGGAGCTGCCCGACGACCGGTACGACGTCGTCGTCTGCGTGGGGACCCTCACCCACGCCCACGTGGGCCCGTCCGCCATCGGCGAGTTCACCCGGGTCGTGCGGCCCGGCGGGTACCTGGTCGCCACCGTGCTCGACGACGTCTGGGAGGACGGTGGCTACCGGGCCGAGGTGGACCGGCTGGCCGCCGCCGACGTCTTCGAGGCGGTCTCGATCGAGATCGCCCCGTACCGCTCCGGCCAGCAGGTGGACTGCCGGCTGCTGGTGCTGCGGGTGCGGTAGCCACACTGTCCGGTATGAGTTCCGACCGCGGCCCCGTCGTCGGGCGCCGGATCCTGATCGCGCTGCTCGCGCTGGCCGTCCTGGTGCACGCGCGGCTGGTGGCCGTGGTGGGCTCCGCCGCGCCCCTGATCGCCGTGCTCGACGGCGTGGTGGCGATCGCCGCGATCGCGGCACTGGTGCTGGTGATCCGGCGGGCGGACGGACCGGCACTGCTGGCGTCCGCCGTCGCCGGTGGGCTCGGGGTCGCGCTGTTCCTCGTGCCGGGGTTGGTCGTGCTCGCCCAGGGGCAGACCTGGACCGCGTGGCTGGACCCGTGGGCGTTCGGCGCGCTGCTGCTGGACGCGATGGTCGTGCGGATCGCCGTCTTCACGCTCCGAAAGGTCGACGGGACCCCCACCCGCACCTAGTCACCGTGGTGTAAGCCACGGCACCGGAACCGCCGGAACATCTCCGTATCGAAAGCAACAGCGGTCTGCGTTGATCGTTCGTAACCATTGAGATGTGGTCGTGACCAGCGGATATGGCAACTTCCGTTATTTCCGTGTGATAGGTCACGAGGGCCCGGCTTGACCCGATCTCGCACTTTCGGCGACCTTCGATGTCGCTCTCGGCCGTCCCGAGGTCGGAGCGAACACCACAACGCCGGAACCGCCACGCCAGGACGGCCCCGTCCCACGGTTTCCGGGTAGTCGACCTGCTTCGGGCGGGACGGGGCCGCGGGCCGCGAGCGATCTCTCGCGTGAAACCGGACGGCGCTCCCCGCGCGGCCGGCCCGCCCGGAAAGTCGTGGGTCCGGAACCAGGTGAATCAGATGAGCAGCACGCGCATGTCCATCGTTGGGCGTTTTGTCGGAACTCTGACGGCCGGCATCCTGGCGTTCGGGGCTCCGCTCGCCCTGGCCGGGACCGCGAACGCCGCCCCCGAGACCACCGCCGCGGTCACCCCGGCCGCCGCGACCGCCCCGACCCAGTCCGTCTCCACTTCCACGTGGGACAAGCTCGCCAAGTGCGAGTCCGGTGGCGACTGGACCACCAACACCGGCGACGGCTTCTCCGGCGGCCTGCAGTTCACGCCGTCGACCTGGAAGGCCTACGGCGGCAAGGGCAAGCCGCAGAACGCCAGCAAGTCCGAGCAGATCCGCGTCGTGGAGAAGGTGCTCGACGGCCAGGGCTGGGGTGCCTGGCCGGCCTGCTCCAAGAAGCTGGGCCTGGCGTAAGACCCCTGCTGCGACGGGCGGTGACCTCCACGGTCGCCGCCCGT
The DNA here is from genome assembly GCF_001420995.1 of Pseudonocardia sp. EC080619-01. Classification (NCBI taxonomy): domain Bacteria; kingdom Bacillati; phylum Actinomycetota; class Actinomycetes; order Pseudonocardiales; family Pseudonocardiaceae; genus Pseudonocardia; species Pseudonocardia sp. EC080619-01. The sequence goes on from NZ_CP012184.1 coordinate 3,088,175, forward strand.
CGTCGTGCGGCAGGACCGTGTGGTCAGGCCGCGCGCAGCCGGGTGACGACGTCGAGGACCAGCGCGGGATCGGCGTCGTACGGCGTGTTCAGCGAGATCCGGTCCACCAGGTCCCCGTAGCCGGAGACCACACCCGCGGCGACCGCGTCCGGTGGGCCGGAGACCGCGAACAGGTCCAGCACGTCGTCGTCGACCAGCCCGGCCATCTCGTCCCAGGCCTGCTGCCGGGAGAGCCTGTTGAGCCGGTCGGCCAGCTCGCCGCGACCGTGGTGCTCCAGCACCGGACGGTACGGCGGCGTCGACGCGTAGAACGCGATCTGCCGGCGCACCCCCGCCTCCGCGGCGGCCCGGGCGTCGGCGTCCGCGCCGAGCACCACGAACACCGGCAGGCAGACGTCGAACCCCGTCAGGTCGTCGGTCCCGCGGCCGCGGCGCAGCGCGGGCAGCGTCACCTCCGCCAGGTACGACGGCGAGGTCAGCGAGTGCGCGAGCAGCCCGTCGGTGACCCGGCCGGCCACCTCCGTCATCCGTTCCCCGACCGCCGCGAGCATCACCGGCGGCGGGCCGTGCGGGTTCGGGCCCGGGGAGAAGAACTCCGTCATCAGGGTGTGCGAGTAGAACTCGCCCTCGTAGCGGAGCCGGTCGCCGGTCGCCCACGCGTCCCAGATCGTCCGCAGGGCACGGACGAAGTCCTCCATCCGGGCCGCGGGCCTGCTCCACGGCATCCCGAACCGGCGCTCGATGTGCGGACGCACCTGCGAGCCGAGGCCGAGGTCGAACCGCCCGCCGGAGACCAGCTGCACGTCGTTGGCCTGGTACGCGAGCGTCATCGGGTTGCGGGCGAACGCGACCGCGATCGCCGACTGCAACCGGATCCGGCTGGTCGCCCGCGCGGCGAGGCCGAGCGCGACGAACGCGTCGTGCGAGGTCTCCGGCACCGAGAGGGTGTCGTAGCCCTCCTTCTCCGCCTCGACGGCGGTCGTCTCGGTCTCGAGCGGACCGGCGGAGAACCCGCCGGTGGTGTCCACGCGCACTAGTGGCTCCTCGTGTCGGGGACGACGCGGTCGAGCCAGGTCAGCAGCTCGGCGACGATCTCGTCGCGGTTCGTCTCGTTGAACACCTCGTGCCGGGCGCCCGGCCAGATCCGCAGCGTCACGTCGTGCATCCCGGCCGCGGCGTAGCGCTCGGTGAGCGGGCGGACCAGCGCGAGGCCCCCGTTCACCGGGTCCTCGTCGCCGACGACGACGTGCACCGGCAGCCCGCCCGGGATCCGCCGGAGCGTTCCGGCGTCGGCGAGCGGCCGCGCGCGCTCGAACATCGCGCGGGTGCCGGGCAGGTCGATGCCGAAGCCACAGCGCGCGTCGCCGACGTAGGCGTCCACCTGGGCGGTGTCGCGGGACAGCCACTCGTAGCCGGTGCGCTGCTCGAACGGCGCGTTGAACGACGACAGGTCCATCGGGACCGAGAGGTCGAGCCCCTGCTCCATCAGGTCCAGCACGGCGGTGCCGGACAGCACCACGGCGTCCGGCGGTGGCGCGTCGGCGACCAGGTACTGCTGCACCGCGAACGAACCCATGCTGTGCCCCAGCAGCACCAGCGGCACCCCGGGCTGCTCCTCGCGGGCCTGCGCGGACAGCACGCCGATGTCGGCGACGAGCTGGTCCCAGCCGTCGTCACCGAGCACGCCGTAGCCCTCCGGCCCGCCCGCGGTGGCGCCGTGACCGCGGTGGTCCTGGGCGTACACGGCGAAGCCGCGACCGGTGAGCGCCGCGGCGAGCGCGACGTAGCGCAGCGCGTGCTCGCCCATCCCGTGCGTCAGCTGGACGATCCCCCGCACCTCCTCCCGGTCGTGGGGGAGCCACCGGTAGGCGGTGACGGCGGTGCCGTCCCGGCCGGAGAAGGTGAAGGTCTCGGTCCCGCTCATGTAGCGCACCGCCTCGTGCGTCGGATCGATCTCGCCGGATCGTCCGTCACGGCGTGACGGACGGTCAATGCTCACCGGGTTCGAACGTGCTGCGCAGCCAGTCGACCGCGCGGGCGCTGAACCCGTCGGCGATCGTGGTGCCGGTGCCCCAGCCGTCGAAACCGTGCGGTGCGCCGGGCACGACGTCGAGGGTCACCGGCACGCCCGCGGCGCGGAGCCGGTCGGCGTAGTCGACGTCCTCGTCGTGGAACAGGTCGACGTCGCCGACCCCGATCCAGGCCGGTGGGAGACCCGCGAGGTCCTCGCGCCGGGCCGGGGCGGCGTACGGCGGCGGGGTCACGGTGCCGGGCGCGTGCCCGAGGTAGCTGCGCCAGCCGACCTCGTTGTTGCGGTTGCTCCACACGCGGTGCCGGGGCAGGTCGAGCTCCCGGCGGGCGGCGGTGCGGTCGTCGAGCATCGGGTAGTAGAGCCACTGCGCGAGCGGTTGCGGTCCCTGCTCGTCGTGCAGCCGCTGCGCGAGGGCCGCGGCCAGGCCGGCCCCGGCGCTCGCCCCTCCGACGACGATCCGGCCCGGGTCGATCCCGAGGTGGGCGGTGTCGTCACGCAGCCGGGTCCAGGCGGCGTGGCAGTCGTCCACCGCGGCGGGGAACGGGTCACCGGGGGCGAGCCGGTAGTCGACCGAGACCACGACCACGCCGAGCTCGGCCGCGAGCGTGCCGCAGCGCTTCTCGTCGATCATCGGTGAGCCGAGGACCAGGCCACCGCCGTGGATCCACAGGAGCGCGCCGCCGGACGCCCGGTGGTCGGGCACGTAGATCCGGACCGGTGGCGGGCCCGGCTCGGTCGTCGTGCGGACGCCGTCGACGGCGACCGGGCGGCCGCGCCGGGACAGGCGCTGCCCGAGCCGCAGCAGCCACGGGAGGTGCAGCGGCAGCGGCGGGACCCGGCGCACGGGGCGCCGGAGCTCCCGGGCGATCCGGTCGGTCGCTGCGGTCCGGTCGGTGCCCACCCGTGTACCTCCCCCGCGACGGCCCGTCCGTCGCCCGTCCGATCATGGCCGAGCCCCCGTCGTCGTGCCCGGCCGTGCACCGGGACCGGGGGCTCAGCTCCAGCTGTCCGGGCGGCGGGCGACCGTGTGGATGTGGTCGACCTCGGCGGCGCCGAGGGCCGGTGCCATCCCGCGCAGCGCGAACACGAGCGCCCCCTCGGTCGCGACGACGACGTCGTCGGGCCAGCGCCGGACCCGCATCGGGGTGCCGACCACCGCGACGACCGGCCGGACCCGCACGTCGGCGGCACCGGGCCCCAGCCGCGGGAGCAGCAGCTCCCGGACCCGCCGGGCCTCCGCACGGGCCCGTGGGATCGCGTCCGTCGCGACACCCGAGACCACCAGGCGGTCGCCGTCGAGGAGGACCGTGCGGTGCCGGTGGTGCCGGGTGTTGATCACGCAGATCCCGGGCGGGCCGATCAGGACGTGGTCGAGGTCGGCCGCGCCGCCGTCGAGCGGGACCGAGTGGAGCACCCGCCAGCGCGGTGGCCTGCCCAGCAGCCGGTCGCGCCGGGTCCGCCCGGTCAGCCGCTCCAGCAGGTGCGCGGTGCGCACCTCACCGTCGGCACCGAGGCGCCAGTTCCGGTCGGGCCGGCCGGCGCTGCGGACGTGGGCGGCCACGTGGCCCGCCCGGCGCCCCGGGTAGTGCTGGGCGAGGTCGAGTGTGCGGGAACGGTCGACGGTGTCGTGGGTCCCGGTCCTGCCTGTCGTGTCCGTCATGGGCGGAGTGTGGACCCGACCCCCGACAGGAACCGGGCCGCGCGGTGGTGGCGCCGGTACCGTCGCGAGGGGGTGGTGGCCGTGGATCCGCGATTCGAGTCGCCGGTCGACCGGGCCGTCCGGGAGGCGGCCGAGCGGGGCGAGTTCGACGACCTGCCCGGCAGGGGCCGCCCGCTGCCGGGCGCCGGGACCACCGGCCCGGTCGACGAGAACTGGTGGGTCCGCGGCTACCTGCGGCGCGAGGGACTCTCCGGCGACGCGCTGCTCCCGCCGTCGGTCCAGCTCCGCAAGGAGCTCGACGGGATCGACGCGGCGGTCGTGCGCTTCGTCGACGAACGCCGGGTCCGCGAGCACGTCGACGAGGTCAACTCCCGGGTCGTCGACTTCATGCGACACCCGATGGGGCCGCGGGTGCCGATCCGGAAGCTCGACGCCGACGAGGTGGTGGCCCGCTGGCGGGCCGGCCGCGCGCCGCGCTGTACCGGACCGGCGGCCGGGGCACCGTCGCCGGCACGCGCCGCCGGCGCCCCGCCGCCCGGCCGCGGGTGGTGGCGCCGCCTGCTGCGGCGCCACTGACCGGGGCGGTGCAGCGGCCTCAGCTGCGTGCCGGGACCCGGGGTGCGAAGTGGCCGGGCGAGGCCAGCGGACGCTCGGTCTCCAGCAACGTCTTGAGTGCCGCGAGGATCGCGGGCCAGCCCTCGCCGACGTCGCGCATGTCCTGGGTGCCCTGCTCGTCCGGGGTGAAGCCGGTGTGGGTGACCTGCAGTTTCACCGCCTCCTCGCCGAACGCCGAGATCCCGAACTCGACGACCGTCGGCGGCCGTCCCGCGGCCTCCTCCGCCCGCCCGGTGAAGGTGTACGAGAGCCGGTGCGGCGGCTCGACGGCGAGGATCCTCCCGATGAAGTCGTCGCGGTCGGGGTGTACGGCCTCGAGCGGGCTGCCGACCTGCCAGTCCGAGGTCAGCTCGGCGCCGCCCCAGTACTGCATCGTGAACTCGGGCGTGGTCAGCGCCCGGAAGACCTGCTCGGGCGTGCTGCGGATGTAGGTCGTGTAGACGTAGGTGCGGTCAGGTGCCTCGGTCATCGTCGTCCTCCAGCGCGGCGCGCAGGGACGTGATCGCCTGCACCCGGCTGCGCTCGAACTTCCCGATCCACCGGTCGTGGATCTCCTGGATGGGCACCGGGTCGAGATGGTGGAGCTTCTCCCGGCCGCGGCGGACGGCGGACACCAGCCCGGCGGACTCCAGCAGTCCGAGGTGCTTGGAGACCGCCTGCCGGCTCATCTCCAGGCCATCGCACAGCTCGCCGAGCGTCTGCCCGCCCCGTTCGTGCAACCGGTCGAGGATCTGCCGCCGGGTCGGGTCCGCGAGGGCCCGGAAGACGGCGTCGACGTCGGTCACGCGGCCAATTATGCAACCAAAAGGTTGCGTGTCAAGCGCGGCGCCACCGGCCCCAGGGTTTCTCCACCGACAGCACCGTCGCGGTCAGCAGCATCACCTGGTGCACCGCCGAGCTCAGGACGAGCGACCAGAGCAGCGACCGGTCGTCCCCCGTCGCGGCGGCCTCGATCCATCCGGTGTTCAGCACGACCGAACCGACGATCACCGTCAGCGCCAGCACGGTCTTCGCGACCACCCAGCGGTACCGGACCAGCCCCCACGGCGTCCCGATGCCGAGGGCGGCCCCGGTCAGGACGGTGCCGACCGCGAAGAACGGGATGATCCCGTTGCCGACCAGCGCCATCGCCGGGACCGCGAAGCCCGCCCCGGCCCCCTGCACCAGCACCGACGCGGGCAGCACGAGCATCACCAGGGACAGGCCGGTCCAGCCGGCGGCGAGCACGACGTGCCCGGTGCGCAGACCGCTCCGTGCCCGGCGGGGCAGCCGCCGGGCCGGTGCGGCGCGGGCGGAGGGGACGGCCGTGGCGGTCACCGGAGCTCCGCGGGGACGGCCTCGTCCGGCGACGGCTCGCGCTCGGCCCGCCGCGAGTGCACGAACAGGATCAGCCCGAGCCAGAACGCGGGCCCGATCGGCATGAACAGCGGAGCCGGGCCGAACACGGCCGCGACCACCAGGAACAGCAGCACGGCGACGGTGATCCCGGCGTGCACGCCGAGGATCCGGCGGGCGCGCGGGGTGAGCGGCCCGCGCCGGGGTCTGCGGGGCTGCGGCGTCGGCGGCAGGCCGGCCAGCAGCGGGACGAGCTGGGCGCGGGTCCGGGCGGCGTAGGCGGCGGCCTGGCGCTCGTCGGCCTCGGCGAGGGTCAGGCGGCCCTCGGCCGCCGCGTGCCGGAGCCGGTCGGTGACGTGCTCGCGTTCGGCGTCGGAGGCGAGGACGGCGTCGTCGCGGGTGCTGGTCGTGGGTGCGGGGACCGCGTCGGTCGTGGTGACCGCCGGGACCTCGTCGGTGGTGTCCGGTGTGGTCGTCATGGCGGCAAGCCTGGCTGCGGGACGTGCCCGCACGCGTCCGTCCGCGGTCGCCGATCCGGCTGCTGCCCGGGTGGCAGGGCGGCGGGCGGGTGTACTCCCCACGGGGTACCTGGCCGGTCACCGCCCGGACGACGCCCACCGCCGGTGTCGCGGTCTACCGTGTCGCCGTGCCCGCCGATCGCCGTCCGCGCTGGTGGGGCGGGGTCGTGCGGACCCTCGTCCTGCCCGCCGTCGTCGCGCTGCTCACCGCCGGTGGGACGGCGTTCGGCGCGGCCCGGCGGGGCGGCTGGGAGTGGTACGGCGGCCCGGTGCTCCCCGGTGGCGGGCCGTCGATCGACGGGCTGGCCGTCGTCCTGCTGGCGATCGGGCCGCTCGCGCTGGTGTTCCGGCGGGCCGACCGGATCGTGGCGCTGGCCGTTGCGGCCGGGGCCGTCGTCGCCTACCTGGGGCTGGGGTACCCGCCGGCCGGCCCGACCGGGCTGGCGCTCGGGGTCGCGATCGTCTCCGCGGTCGCCGCCGGGCTGCACCACCGGGCGCTCGTGGTGGTCGTCGCGGCCGCCGTCGTGCTGGTCGGCTGGGTGCTGCTGAGCGGACGGCCGGTGCCGTGGACCGCGGGTGGTCCGGTCCTCGCCTGGCTGCTGGCGCTGTTCGCGGTGGGCGCGCTGTGGCGGGTCCGCCGGGAGCGCATGGAGCAGGCCCGCCGCGCGGCCGAGGAGCAGCGCCGCCGCCGGGCGGGCGAGGAGCGGCTGCGGATCGCGCAGGAACTGCACGACGTGCTCGGTCACCACGTCTCGCTGATCAACGTGCAGGCCGGGGTGGCGCTGTTCCTGATGGACGACGACCCGGAGCAGGCCCGGACCGCGCTCACCGAGATCAAGCGGGCCAGCCGCGACCTGCTCCGCGAGATGCGCTCGACGCTGGGCGTGCTGCGCGCCGTCGACGAGGAGGCACCCCGGCTGCCGACCCCGGGCCTGGACCGGCTGGACGCGCTGCTCGACGAGGTCCGCGCCGCCGGGCTGCCGGTCGACCGGCGCACCGAGGGCGAGCCCCGGCCGCTGCCGACCGGCGTCGACCTGGCCGCCTACCGGATCGTGCAGGAGTCGCTGACCAACACCCGCCGGCACGCGGGGGCCGCGGCCGCCGTCGTCACGCTGCGGTTCCCGGCCGGCGAGCTGGAGCTGACCGTCGACGACGACGGCACCGGCCCCGCCGGGGACGCGGTCGAGGGGACCGGACTGACCGGCATGCGGGAACGGGCCCGGTCGGTCGGCGGCACGCTCGACGCGGGCCCCGGGCCGGAGCGCGGGTTCCGGGTGCACGCCCGGCTCCCCGCCGCGCCGCTCGGCGAGCCGGACGGCGACGGCGCCGTCGGAGCCGGGAGGGTGGACGCGTGATCCGCGTGCTGCTGGCCGACGACCAGGCCCTCGTCCGCTCCGGGTTCCGGGCGCTGCTCGGCTCCCAGCCCGATCTCGAGGTCGTCGCCGAGGCCGGGGACGGCGCGGAGGCACTCGCCGCCGCCCGGGCCCAGGCGCCCGACGTCGTGCTGATGGACATCCGGATGCCCGGCACCGACGGCCTCACCGCCACCCGGGAGATCACCGGCGACCCGGGCCTGAGCGGGACGAGGGTGATCGTCCTGACGACCTTCACCGACGACTCGTACGTGTTCGAGGCGATCCGTGGCGGCGCCAGCGGGTTCCTGGTGAAGGACTCCGAACCGGCCGACCTGATCCACGCGATCCGGATCGTGCACGGCGGCGAGGCGCTGCTCGCGCCGGCCGTGACCCGCACCCTGATCGCCGAGTTCGCCGCCCGGAGCCGCGGCGGCCCGGCCGCGTCGCCCCGGCTGGACGCGCTCACCGAACGGGAGCGCGAGGTGCTCGCCGAGGTCGCCGCCGGACTGTCCAACGACGAGATCGCCGGCCGCCTGCACATGAGCCCGACGACGGCGAAGACGCACGTCAGCCGCACGATGACGAAGCTCGGTGCGCGGGACCGCGCCCAGCTCGTGGTGGTGGCCTACGAGTCGGGGCTGGTCCGGCCGGGCTGGACCGGGTGAGGGTGCGAGGATCCCGGGGGTGACCTCCACGACGACGGTGTTCGTGTTCAACGGCCCGAACCTGAACCTCCTCGGCACCCGCAAGCCCGAGGTGTACGGCACCACCGTGCTCGCCGACGTCGAGGCGCTGTGCCGCCGCAGCGCCGGCGACCACGGCCTCGCGCTGGACTTCCGGCAGACCAACCACGAGGGCACCCTCGTCGACTGGATCCACGAGGCCGGGAGCGCGGTCAAGCGTGGTGAGGCGCTCGGGCTGGTGCTGAACGCGGCCGCCTACACCCACACGTCGGTCGCGCTGCACGACGCGATCGAGGGCACCGAGCTCCCGACCGTCGAGGTGCACATCTCGAACGTGCACGGCCGGGAGACCTTCCGGCACCACTCGTACGTCTCGCCCGTCGCGACCGGGATCGTCGTCGGCTTCGGCATCGACGGGTACGCACTGGCCATCGACGGCCTGGTCCGGAAGGCCCGGCCGCTGCGGTCGGTCTGAGGCGGGCGCGCCCACGGTCCGGACGCGGGACCGGGCCGCCGCACCCCCTCGTGTGCGACGGCCCGGACGCCCGGCTCAGCCCTCCATGGCCGACGGGTCCATCCAGACGAACTCCCAGCGGTGACCGTCCGGGTCGTCGACGCTGCGGCCGTACATGAACCCGTGGTCCTGGGTCTCGCCGCCCTGCGTCCCGCCGGCGGCCAGGCCGGCGTCGGCGATGCGGTCGACCTCCTCGCGGCTCTCCGCCCCGAGGGCGTTGATCACCTCGCGGGCGGTGCCCGCGTCGGCCACCGACGACTGCTTGGTGAACTCCGCGAACCGCTTCTCGGTCATGACCATCGCGACGATCGCGTCGCTGATCACGAACGAGGCGGTCTGCTCGTCGGAGAACTGTTCGTTGAGCGTGAACCCGAGCGCGGCGTAGAACGCCTTCGAGGCGTCCAGGTCGCTCGCCGGCAGGTTGACGAAGATCATGTTCGGCATCGGGGGCTCCTGGGATGTGCTGTGGCGCCGGGGTTCCGGTGCCGTTCGAAAGGGGAGACCGGGTCGCTCCCGGGAACTCATCGGGCGGCCTCAGGATTTTTCCGGGCGGTCCGGCAGGATCGGGGGCATGACCGATCGGAACGCAGGCGGAGCGAGCACCGGCACCGTGAAGTGGGGGATCGTCGGGCCCGGCCGGATCGCCGACAGCGTCGCACCGGACTTCGCGCACGTCCCCGGCGCCGAGCTGGTGGCGGTCGCGTCCCGGTCGGCCGAACGCGGCGAGGCGTTCGCCCGCAGGCACGGGATCGAGCGCGTCCACACCGGATACCGGGCGATCCTCGACGACCCCGGCGTCGACGTCCTCTACGTCGCCACCCCGCACCCGCAGCACCGGGCGATGGCGCTGGCGGCGCTGGAGGCCGGGAAGGCGATCATGGTGGAGAAGGCCTTCACGGTCAGCTCCGTGGGCACCCGTGAGGTCGCCGCGGCGGCCCGCAACCACGGCGTCTTCGCGATGGAGGCGATGTGGACCCGGTTCTTCCCGGCCGTCGTCCGGCTGCGGGAGCTGGTCGCGGAGGGCGCGATCGGTGAGGTCCGCTCGGTGCAGGCCGACCTCGGCGTCCGGAACCGGACCGCCGCCGACGACCGGTTCTTCTCGCCCGAGCTGGGCGGCGGTGCGCTGTTCGACCTGGGTGTCTACGTGATCTCGTTCGCCCAGATGCTGCTCGGCAGCCCCTCCGAGATCGCCGCGAGCGGTGCGCTCGCCCCGACGGGCGTCGACCTCGAGGAGTCGATCCTGCTGGGCTGGCCGGACGGCCGCAGCGCCGCACTGCAGGTCAGCCTGCAGTGCGCGATGCCCGGCTCGGCCCGGGTCATCGGGACCGAGGGCTGGATCGAGGTGCCGCCGCGGTTCCACCACCCGGACCGGATCGTCGTGCACCGGCACGGGGCCGACCCGGAGGAGATCGTGCTGCCCGCCACCGGGCGCGGGTACGCGCACGAGATCGAGGAGGTGACCCGCCGGGTCGCCGCCGGCGAGACGGAGAGCCCGGTGATGCCGCTGGCGGACACCGTCGCCGTGCAGGACGTGATGGCCGCCGTGGCCGACCGGATCGGGATGGTGCCGGAGGAGGGGCCGGCCACGCTGTGAGGCCGTGCCGTCGCAGCTCGTTGCTGTGAGCTAACAGTCGGGTGCAAGACCTTTACCTCGTGCAAACCAGCGAGTAAACCGGGCCCGGTGACCGACCTCACCACACCACCAGAGGGCCGGGAGAAGACCTTTCTCGGCCACCCCACACAACTCGGGACGCTGTTCGGCGTCGAGATGTGGGAGCGCTTCTCCTTCTACGGCATGCAGGGGATCCTGCTGTACTACATGTACTTCGCCGTGACCGAGGGCGGACTCGGGATCGACCAGGGCACGGCGGCCGGGATCGTCGGCGCCTACGGCGGGACGGTCTACCTCTCCACGATCGTCGCTGCCTGGGTCGCGGACCGGATGTTCGGACCCGAGCGGGTCCTCTTCGGAAGCGCGCTCTCGGTGATGGCCGGGCACATCGCCCTGGCCCTGGTCCCCGGCGCCACCGGGCTCGCCATCGGCCTCGTCCTGGTCGCCTTCGGCAGCGGCGGGGTCAAGGCCAACGCCTCCACGATCCTCGCCACCCTCTACGGCCCGGGCGACGACCGCCGCGACGCCGGCTTCTCGATCTTCTACCTCGGCGTGAACATCGGTGCCTTCACCGGTCCGCTGCTGACCGACGGCCTCCGCGTGGTCTGGGGTTTCCACCTCGGTTTCGGTCTGGCCGCCATCGGTATGGCGCTCGGCCTGGTCCAGTACTGGTTCAACCGACGCAAGCTCCCCGCCACGGGCTGGGTGGTCCCCAACCCGCTCCCGGCGGCCGCCCGCAGCCGGGTCCTGGTCGGCGCCGTCCTGGTGCTGGCTGCGATCGCGGTCCTCGTCGCGACCGACGTCATCACCGCGGACCGGCTGAAGTGGATCGTGTTCGGCATCGTGGTGGTCGCGACGATCAGCTACTTCACGCTGATGCTCTCGAGCCCCAGGGTGGAGCGGATCGAGCGGCGACGCGTCCTGGCGTTCCTGCCGATGTGGATCGCCAGTGCGGTGTTCTGGGCGATCTTCCAGCAGATCTTCACGGTGCTGGCGATCTACTCGGAGGAGCGGCTCGACCGGTCGATCTTCGGGATCTTCGAGATGCCCCCGGCCTGGAGCCAGTCCATCGAGCCGGTCTTCGTGATCCTGCTGGCAGGCGTCTACGCGACGGTCTGGACGAAGCTCGGGCCGCGACAGCCGTCCTCCCCGATGAAGATGGCGATCGGCACCGTGGTCGTCGGACTCGCCTTCCTGCTGTTCGTGCCGTTCGCCGGGACAGGGCCGAACGGGACCCCGCTGCTCGCCCTCGTGGTCATCCTGCTGGTCTTCTGCCTGGCGGAGCTGTTCACCTCGCCCGTCGGCCAGTCGCTGTCGACGAAGCTCGCTCCGCAGGCGTTCCAGACCCAGATGGTGGCCCTGTTCTTCCTCTCGGTCTCGATGGGCACCGTGATGTCCGGCCTGCTCGCCGAGCTCTACACCGCGGACAACGAGGTGGCCTACTTCGGGATCACCGGTGTGGCCGCGATCGTCGTCGGGATCGTCGTCATGGCCACCGTCCCGAAGCTCAAGGTGCTCATGGAAGGCGTGCGCTGAGCACCCTTCTCGAACGCCGGTTCGAGCTGTCCCCAGCTGTGTGCACACCTGTGGGCAACTCGGCCTGCCTGTGGACGGACCGGGATCACCGGCGGCGGGTACGACGGACCGAGGGCCGGTCCATCCCGTCGCCGGTCATCTCCCGGGCGACCCGTACGACGTGCGCCCGGACGTCCGGTTGCTGGTCGGCGATCCGCATCGCGAGCAGTTCGAGGACCGACGCGAGACCGAAGGCCATCTCCGGGCGGGCCAGCCCGGCGTAGTGCGCCTGCACCGCCTCGTGCCGCAGCCGCGCGGCGGCCGCGAGCACGGTCTCGCGGTCGGTGCGCAGGGCCGCGAGCCGGCGTCGTTCGTGGGCGTTCATGCTCCCCCGGGGTCGGGCTGGCGCTGCCGGAGCAGCCGGTCCGCCCGGGGGAGCGGGCGCGGGACCAGCCTGCCTCCCGCGCCCGTCCCGCGGCCAGGGGTGTCCCCGAGATGTCGCACACATGTTCGACTCAGAGGTACGACAGCACCACGCCGAGTACCGACAGGGTGCCCCGGACGTGGTTCGCGCGGGTCCACCGCGGGACGAACGCCGCCCACTCCCCGCCACGTTCCAGGGCGTCGTTGAGCGGGATGTTCACCGCCGCCGTCACGACGAACCCGGCGAGGACGGCGATCCCGGCCCCGATCCGCAGCGGCGCCCCGGTGAGCACCCCCGTCACCAGCACGGCCGCCGCCGCGACCGCGGTGCCCAGGAACAGCACGAGGAAGACCGGGTTGACGATCGCCCGGTTCACCGCGCGCATCACCGCGGCCGCCTCCTGCTCCGGCCTGCGGCGCAGCGCGGGCAGCACCGCGACCGAGAACGCCAGGTAGACGCCACCGAGCAGGCCCGCGCCGGTCGCGGCGACGGCGTCGAGCGGGCTCACGACGCGATCCCCTTCGCCCACTCCTCCACGGTCAGGGCGTCCCCGGCGCCGGGGCGGGGGCCGTGCGCACGCACCCGGCCCTCGTTGAACGCGCGGTGCATCGCCACGTGCAGCCGGGCGGAGTCCGCCGGGAACCCGGCCTGCCGCAGGACCTGCTCCATCTCGTCGTCGGGGAGGCGGACGTAGGACAGGTCCGGCATCCCCAGTGCCGGGCCGAGCGCGGCGACGACCTCGGGCACCGTCCGGTCCGCCGCGCCCTGCACCTCCACGATCTCCGGGGCGTCCGCGTCGAGCAGCGCCGCCGCAGCGGCCCGGCCGACGTCGCGGGTCGCCACCATCGGCAGCGCGACGCCCGGGTCGATCGTGTCGGCGTGCACTCCGTGCGCCCGCATCGCGCCGGCCGCGGCGAGGAACGTCTCGAGGAAGAGGCCGGGCCGAATCCGGGTGACGCGGGCGCCGAGCGTCGCGAGCCGGGCCTCCTGGTCGTGCAGGGTGCCGAGGTACCCGGTCGCGGAGAGGTCCGGCCCGCCGGGGACCTCCGCGCCGAGCGAGCTCAGCGCGACCACCCGCGGCACCCCGCTGTCGCGCAGCCCGGCGACGACGGACTCCCCGAGCCGTGCCTGGTGCGCCGCGTAGCCGGGCTCGGTGACGTCCAGCGGGAGCAGGACGAAGGCGGCGGCCGCCCCGTCGAACGCGCGGCGCAGGAACGCCGGGTCGCCCATGTCGCCGCGGAAACCCGCGCCGCGGGAGACCGCGCGGACCTCCACCCCGGCCGCGGACAGCTCCCGGACGACCTGCGAGCCCACGTTCCCGGTCGCGCCCAGAACGGTGATCATGACGTGCTCCTCTCGTCGGTGTCCGTCCACGATCACCGCGATCTTCCGGACGCAGAATCCCCAGCTGTCCACAATCGTTGCTCGAACGTCCACACCTGGGGACGGATTGTGGATGAACTGTCATGCTGTCCCGGTGTCCGCCGCGCCGCCGTTCCCGGTCGCCGACCCGCTCGGCGAGGCGCTGCACGTCCTGCGCATGGACGGCGTCTTCTACTGCCGCTCCGAGCTGGGCGAGCCGTGGGGCATGACGCTGCCCGCGACGCCGGGCTGCCTCTGGTTCCACGTCGTCACCTCCGGCGGCGGACGGCTGACGGTCGCCGGCGACGGCGCGGAGCAGGCGCTGCGGCCGGGGGAGCTGGTCGTCGTCCCGCACGGGACGGGGCACGCGCTGCGGAGCGCCCCCGGCGTCCTCGCCCCGGACATCCGGTCCATCCCGCACCCGGTGATCGGCGGCCGCTACGGGCTGCTCCGGCACGGCGGCGACGGCCCGGTGACGCGGATGGTGTGCGGGGCGCTGCGGTTCGGGCATCCCGCCGCCCGCGATCTCGTCGACCGGCTCCCGGAGCTGTTCCGGATCGAACCGTCGCCACTCGGTGACCGGGTGCAGGACACGCTGCGGCTGCTCGCCGCCGAGGTCGAGGACGGTGGCCCCGGCAGCGACGCGGTGATCACGCGGCTGGCCGACGTGCTCGTCCTCCAGGCGGTGCGTGGCCGGCTGGAGCGCGACCCGGCGGCGCGCACGGGCTGGCTCGGCGCGCTCGCCGACGACCGGATCGGCCGCGCGCTCGCCGCCGTGCACCGCGAGCCCGAGCGGGACTGGACGGTCGCGTCCCTCGCGGCGACGGCGGCGATGTCCCGCTCGGCGTTCGCGGCCCGGTTCACCGAGCTGGTCGGCGAACCCGTGATGGCGTACGTGACCCGGTGGCGGATGCAGGCCGCCGTCGACGTGCTGTCAGGGGGTGATGCCACAGTGGCCCAGACCGCGCACCGGTTCGGCTACCGCTCCGAGGCGGCGTTCACCCGGGCCTTCGCGCGGGTGGTCGGGGAACCGGCCGGGCAGGTGCGGCGCCGGGCGGCGACCCGCGGTCCCGCGGGGCTCGAGCTCCTCGCCGGCCCGGTCTGATGCCACACCGGGGGTGTCGTACACATGTTCGATGCAGGGGTGCTACGCTGCGGCGACGCAGAGGGGAACGGGATCGATCGCCCCGCATTCCGTCGTATCGGAGCGATCGTAGAGAGCGGTATGGCGCGACATCGAAGGCTGTCGATGTCGTTGTCTGCGCATATCTCGGTGCAGCGCTAGAAAACGGTAGACAGCTCGATGGAGCCGTCGATGTCGTCGTATGCCGTTTTCTAGCGCTGACGCGAGAGTGCCGGAGAGAGCGCGAGCGCCGGGTTCTCTGCTGCGCTCTAGCGGCTCGGGTAGAGATGCGGATACAGCGCGATCAGAGGTGGGCCAGCTTCTCCGGGTTCCGCACCGCGTAGACCGCGGTGACCAGGTCCGCGCCGTCGACCTCGGAGACCTCGATCAGGAACGCGGTGTCGACCGTGTCGCCGTCGCGCAGCAGGATCCCCGGGAGGCCGTTGAACACCCCGAACTCCGGTCCGGCACCCGGCAGCGGGTACCGGGTGAGCCCGACCAGCAGCCGGGCCACCCGCTCCCGGCCGTGCACCGGGCGGCGCGCCGCCGAGACCTTCCCGCCACCGTCGGCGACCGAGACGGCGTCCGGGGCCAGCAGCGCCGTGACCCCGGTCAGGTCGCCGCCGAGCGCCGCCCCGACGAACGCCTCCGCCACCCGCCGGGCCCGGTCCGGCGGGACGGTGAACCGCGGCCGGCGCGCCCGCACGTGCTCGCGGGCCCGGTGCGCGATCTGCCGGACGGTGCCCTCCGGCCGGCCGAGGGTCTCGGCGATCTCGGCGTGGTCGAGGCCGAACGCCTCCCGCAGCACGAACACCGCCCGCTCGTCGGGGGACAGTGTCTCCAGGACCAGCAGCATCGCGACCGTCACGTCGTCGGTGCGCAGGACCTGGTCGTCCGCACCCGCAGGATCGGTGGGCAGCGGTTCGGGCAGCCACGGACCGGGATAGGTCTCGCGGGTCCTGGCGGTGCTGCGCAGCCGGTTCAGCGCCTGCCGGGTGACGATCCGGGCCAGATAGGCCCGGGGATTCTGCACCGTGTCGTGGTCGACGGCGGTCCAGCGCAGCCAGGTGTCCTGCAGGACGTCCTCGACGTCGGCGACGCTCCCGAGGATCTCGTAGGCCAGCCGGAACAGCAGCCCGCGGTGCCGGTGGAACGCGGCGAGCGGATCGTCGTCGGGCCCGGTCACGCCACCCGCCCCCGGATCGCGCGCAGCGTGTACCGGCAGACCTGCTCCTTCACGACGGCGCCGGCCCGCCCGCCGATCGCGAGCCGCCGCGGTGCGTCCCGGCGGTCGACCAGCTGGACGAGGCCCGCGCCCGGACCGAGCGCGAGGCACTGCGCCTGGTAGCCGATCGACGCGACCGGTGCGGGCCGGCCGCGCAGGCCCGCCCGGACGGTCCGCGCCACCGCCGTGCCGAGCGGGATGGCCGCCTGGCAGCTCGCCCGGACGAAGCCGACCTCCGGGGGCGCGGCGACGGCGTCCCCGGCCCCGACGACGCGCGGGTCCCCGACGCTGGTCAGCGTCGCGTCCACGCGGAGGCGGCCGCTGTCGTCCACCGGGAGACCGCTGCGCCGCGCCAGGTCCGGGACGCCCGGCGCGGTCGCCCACGCCACCACGTCCGCGCCGAGCCCCGCCGGGTCGCCGACGGCGGCGTGCTCCCGCAGGCCGATCCCCAGCTCACGCAGCCGCGCCCGCACCCGCTCCTGGCCCGGCGCGCCCATCCCGGTGGCGACCTCGCCGTCGGTCACGAGCCGCACGACCAGGTCGGGGCGGGCGGCGGCCAGCTCCGTCGCCGTCTCGATCCCGGTCAGGCCGCCACCGACGACGGTCACGACCGCACCCGCGCCGAGCCCGGCGACGGCGTCGCGCAGCCGGGCGGCCGCCTCCAGGGTGTCCACCCGGTACCCCGCGCCGGCGGGCCCGGTCGCACCGCCGCTGCCCACCGCGTACACCAGGCGATCGAACCGCAGCTCGCCGCCGTCGTCGAGGGTCGCGACGCCGTCACCGATCCGGGTCACCCGGGCCGTCCGCGTCCGGACCCGCGGGTCGAGGACCCGGGACAACGGCACCGTCGCCGGGCCGCTCCCGGCGACGAGCCGGTGCAGCCGGATCCGCTCGACGAACTCCTCCCGCGGGTCCACCACCGTCACCTCGGCCGCACCCGCCAGCCGGTTCGCCGCCGTCACACCGGCGTAGCCCGCCCCGACCACCAGAACCGCGTGTCCCATGACCGTCCCCTTCGCGCTCGTCGGACCGGCCGTGCGGCCGGTCGGGAACGGGACACCGGCCGGACCCCCGCCCGTGACGCGCTGTGCGGGGCGTCACACCCGCGGTCCGTGCCAGGGTGGGTCGCATGAGCGGTGTGGCGGTGGTGACCGGGGCCGGATCGGGCATCGGCGAGGCGGTGGCGCGCGGGCTGCTCGACGCGGGATGGCGGGTCGCGCTCGCCGGGCGTCGCGCCGACCGGCTCGACGCCGTCGCCGCCGGCCATACCGGCGCCCTCGCCGTCGCCACCGACGTCGCCGACCCGGACTCCGTCGCCGCGCTGTTCGCGGCGGTCCGCGAGCGCTGGGGGCGGGTGGACCTGCTGGTCAACAACGCGGGCACGTTCGGGCCCGGTGGCACCGTCGACGAGATCGCCGTCGACGCCTGGCGGGACACCGTCGCGGTGAACCTGACCGGCTCGTTCCTGTGCGCCCGGGAGGCCTTCGCCGCGATGCGGGCCCAGGACCCGCAGGGCGGCCGGATCATCAACAACGGGTCGATCTCGGCGCACGTCCCGCGCCCGGGCAGCGCCGCCTACACCGCCACCAAGCACGCGATCACCGGGCTCACGAAGTCGCTGTCGCTCGACGGCCGGGAGTTCGGGATCGCCTGCGGGCAGATCGACATCGGCAACGCGGCGACCGACATGACCGCGGGCATCGCGACCGGGGCGAGGCAGGCCGACGGCACGACGCGGCCGGAGCCGACCTTCGACGTCGCACACGTCGCCGAGGCCGTGACCTACATGGCGGGCCTGCCGCTCGGGGCGAACGTCCAGTTCCTCACGATCGCCGCGACGGCGATGCCCTGGCTGGCCCGCGGCTGAGGCGTCTCGTAGTGAGACGCTGCACGACGCCCCGCGCGGGGACAATGCGGCGATGACCCGGACGATGCACGTCCTGCGACTCATCGTGCACGCTCGCTCGCGGCAGCCGGTCCTGCTGCTCGGCGAGGCCGGTGGGGACCGCTGCGTCCCGGTCTTCCTGCGCCCTCCGCAGGCCGAGGTGATCGCCGCGGGCCGCCGCGACGACGCCGCGACCGCCCTCACCCAGGACGTCCTGCTCCCGGTCGTCGCGGCGCTCGGCCGCACCCTGGACTCGGTGGAGATCAGCGACCTCACCGACGGCGTCTACTCCGCCGAGCTCGTCTTCGACGGCGGCACCCGGCTGGACGTGAAGCCGTCCGACGCGCTGGCGATCGCGGTCCGCGAGGGCCTGCCGATCGGCATGGCCGAGCACGTGCTCGAGGAGGTCGGCCAGCCGGTCGAGGACGTGCTGCCGCCGGAGTCCGAGGACGCGAGCGGGCTCGCCGCCCAGACCCGGGCGGCGACCGGCGGCGAGCCGTCCGATCCGCCGGAGCAGCAGATGCAGCAGTTCCGGGACTTCATCGACGAGGTCTCCCCGGACGACTTCAAGTAGGCCCGCTACGCGGCGGCCGCCGCGGTACCGAACTGGGTGTGGTGCAGCTCGGCGTAGCGCCCGTCCCGGGCCAGCAGCGAGGCGTGGTCACCGCGCTCGACGATCCGCCCGCGCTCCAGGACCAGGATCTCGTCGGCGTCGCGGACGGTGGACAGCCGGTGCGCGATCACGATCGCCGTCCGGCCCTCCAGCGCCTCGCCCAGCGCCGCCTGCACCGCTGCCTCGGACGTCGAGTCCAGGCTGGCGGTGGCCTCGTCCAGGACCACGATGCGCGGCCGGGCCAGCAGCACCCGGGCGATCGTCATCCGCTGCCGCTCGCCGCCGGAGAGCCGGTACCCCCGCTCGCCGACGACCGTGCCGAGCCCGTCCGGCAGCGAGGCGACCAGCTCCTCGAGCCGGGCCCGGCGCAGCGCGTCCCACAACTGTGCGTCGGTGGCGTCCGGCGCCCCGATCCGCAGGTTCGCGGCGACCGTGTCGTGCAGCAGGTGCCCGTCCTGGGTACGAAGCCGACGGCGCGGTGCACCGACTCGCCGGTCAGCCCGCGGACGTCGGCCCCGCCGATCCGGACGGCGCCGGAGCCGGTGTCGTAGAGCCGGGCCACCAGCTGCGCGACCGTGGACTTCCCGGCCCCGGACGACCCGACCAGCGCGACCATCCGCCCGGGCGGGACGGCGAAGGAGACGTCGTGCAGGACCTGCTCGCCGCCACGGGTGTCCAGCGTCGCGACCTCCTCCAGCGAGGCCAGCGAGACCTGGTCGGCGGTGGGGTAGGCGAACGAGACGTGGTCGAACGCGACGCCGACCGGACCGTCGGGCACGGGGCGCGCACCGGGGGCGTCGGCGATCATCGGCTGCAGGTCGAGGACCTCGAAGACGCGCTCGAAGCTGACCAGCACGGTCATGATCTCGATCCGGGCGCCGGCCAGCGCCGTCAGCGGCTGGTAGAGCCGGGTCAGCAGCAGCGCGAGCGCGACGACGTCGCCTGCCGACAGCGCCCCGGACAGCGCGAGCCCGCCGCCGACGCCGTAGACCAGCGCCACCGCCAGCGACGACGCCAGGGTCAGCGCGGTCACGAAGATCCACTGCAGCATCGCCGAACGGACCCCGATCGCCCGGACCCGGTCGGCCCGCTCGGCGAACTCCGCCGACTCCTGCGACGGCCGCCCGAACAGCGTGATCAGCGTGGCACCCGGTGCGGAGAAGCGCTCGGTCATCCGGGTGCTCATGGCGGCGTTGTGGTCGGCGGCCTCCCGCTCGAGGGTGGCCAGCCGGCGTCCCATCAGCCGGGCCGGGACCAGGAACACCGGCAGCAGCACCGCGGCGAGCAGGGTGACCTGCCAGGAGATGGTGACCATCGCGCCGAGCGTCAGCAGCAGGACGACCAGGTTCGACACGATCCCGGACAGCGTGTCGGAGAACGCCCGCTGCGCGCCGAGGACGTCGGAGTTCAGCCGGGACACCAGGGCCCCGGTGCGGGTGCGGGTGAAGAACGCGACCGGCATCCGCTGCACGTGGTCGAACACCGTCGTGCGCAGCTGGTGGATCAGGCCCTCACCGAGGTTCGCCGACAGCCACCGGGTGACCAGACCGAGCCCGGCCTCGGCGACGGCGGCGACCGCGATCAGCCCGGCGACGAGGGCCAGCACCGACAGCGCCTCGCCCCGGTTGATCGCGTCGGTGGCGCGCCCCGCCAGCAGCGGCGTGGCGACGGTCAGCGCCGCGCCCACCATGCTCGCGACGAGGAACCAGCCCATCCGCCGCCGGTGCGGCCGGGCGAGGCGGACGATCCGGCGCAGGGTCTCGCCTGCCGGCCGGTTCTGCCGCCCCGGCTCGGAGCCGGCGTTGCGCATGGCCATGTAGATGCTCGCGTCCATGCGCCGGACGCTAGGACCTGGAGTTCACTTCAGGTCAAGAAGAAGCCCCCGCGGGGACGGGCTCCTCGTTCAGGTCGGGGAGCGTCCACGGCCGGACGACGAGCACGAGCGAGAGGCCCGCCAGCGCGACCGCCCCGAACATCGAGGCGCCCATCGCGGCCGCGTCGTTGCCGAGCAGGCCGACGACGGGCGACGTCGCCGCCCCGATGCCGAACTGCAGCGCGCCGAGCAGCGCCGCGGCGGTCCCGGCCGTCTCGCCGTGCCGGGCCAGTGCCAGTGCGGGCGCGTTCGGCATCACGAAGCCGCAGGCGAGCAGCAGGATCCACACCCCGGCCAGGACGGCGGGCAGGCCGCCGGTCCCGGTCGCCGTCAGCACGAGCAGGGCGATCCCGGCCAGCACGCCGGCGGCGATCCCGCCGGACAGCACCCGGCGCGGCTCCAGGTACCGCAGCAGCACCGGGTTCAGCTGGGTGCCGACGACGAGCCAGACCGCGCCGGCGCCGAACAGCAGCCCGAACGTCTGCTGGTCCACCCCGAACTGCTGCTGGAAGACGTACGACGCACCCGAGACGTAGCTGAACAGCGCACCCATCGCGAGGCCCGCCACGAGCACGAGCCCGACGAACGTCCGGTCCCGCAGGAGCATCCCGTAGGTCCGCACGGTGCTGCCGAACCGGGCGGGACGACGGCGGGACACCGGCAGCGTCTCGGGCAGGCCCGCGGTCACCACCGCCAGCATGACCAGCCCGTACCCGGCGAGGAACAGGAACACCCCGCGCCAGGACACCCAGGTGAGCAGGCCCGCACCGAGGGTGGGGGCCAGCACCGGCGCCGCGCCCATCACGAGCATCAGCCGGGACAGCATGGTCGCCGCGGCCCGCCCGGTGAACAGGTCCCGGACGATCGCGAGCCCGACGACCGCCCCCGCGGAGGCGCCGACGCCCTGCAGCACCCGCAGCACGGTGAGCAGCTCGACCGTCGGTGCGACCGCGACCAGGGCCGAGGCGAGCACGTGCAGCGCCGTCCCGGCCAGCAGCGGCAGCCGGCGTCCGTAGGCGTCGGACAGCGGCCCGATCAGGATCTGGCCGAGTGCGAGCCCGGCGAGCGTCCCGGTCAGGGTCAGCTGGACCGTCGTCCCGGAGGCGGCCAGGTCCCGTCCGACCTCGGGCAGCGCGGGCAGGTAGGTGTCGATGGTCAGCGGGCCGAGTGCGATCAGCGCGCCCAGGATGAGCGCCAGCCGTACCCGGCTCGGTGTGATGACGCCAGCGCTCACCGGTCTCCCCCTCGTGTGGCCACGACACGGTGCAACCTCACGAGGGGTGACCGGGATTCCGTCCCGGACTCGTCGATCCGGTGAGCGGTGTCACGCGGACGGGGTCGCTCCTACGCCGCGCGCCGGTGGCTGCCGGCGATCTGCCGGGTGGCGACGCTGATCCGGTTCCAGGCGTTGATCGTCGCGACCGTGGTGACGAGCAGCGCCAGCGCGCGCTCGTCGAACACCGCGGCGGCCTCCTCCCAGACGTCGTCCGGAACGGCGTCGGCCCGGTCGGCCAGCCGGGTCATCTCCTCGGTCAGCGCGAGCGCGGCCCGCTCCGTGACCGTCCCCAGCTTGTCGGCGAAGGACTGCTCCACGAGCGTGTCGACGTGCGCCCGGGCCGCGAGGAGCAGCAGGTCCTGCGCGGAGTTGAAGACGGCGAACTCGTCGTTGCCCTTCCGCAGCGCCGGCGCCAGGTTCCGGATGGCGGTGGCCAGGGTGTCGTCGCGGCGCACCCGGAGCAGCTCGCGGCGGCGCTCCCGGTCGGTCAGGTCGATCCCGCGGAACAGCAGCCGCCGGGTCAGCGACGCCGCGCCGGTGTGCTCGGCGAGCACCCCGGCCAGCTGGCGCCCCAGCAGCGGTGCGATCTCGAGCGGGTTCCCCTTCTTGATCGTCCGGCCGTAGTCGGAGAGCAGCTCCTTGGCCAGCAGCTGCAGCAGCACGGTGTTGTCACCCTCGAAGGTGGTGAACACGTCGGTGTCCGCCTTCAGGGCGGGCAGCAGGTTCTCCTCCAGGTAGCCCGCGCCACCGCAGGCCTCGCGGCAGGTCTGGATGGTGTGCGTGGCGTGCCAGGTCGCGATCGCCTTGATCCCGGCCGCGGACTGCTCCAGGGTCCGCTGCTCGCGGGCGCCGACCGGGCTCGCGCCGGGCGCCTGGATGTCGTGCATCCGCTTCACCAGGTCGTCCTGGGTGAAGTGCAGCGCGAACGTCGTCGCGAGGGCGGGCAGTAGCTTCCGCTGGTGGGCGAGGTAGTCGAGGACGGCGATCTCCTCGCCGGTGGCCGGGTTCGCGAACTGGCGCCGGCGCTCACCGAACCGCACGGCGAGGGTGAGCGCCTTCTGCGCCGCACCGCCGGCACCGCCGGCGACCGAGATCCGGCCGCGGACGAGCGTGCCGAGCATGGTGAAGAACCGGGCGGTCTCGTTCCCGATCGACGACGAGTACGTCCCGTCCTCGGTGACGTCGCCGAACCGGTTGAGCAGGTTCTCGCGCGGGATCCGGACCCCGTCGAAGCTCAGCCGCCCGTTGTCGACGCCGTTCAGGCCCGCCTTGCGGCCGTCGTCGCCGATGGTGACGCCGGGCAGCGCGTTGCCGTCGGCGTCGCGCAGCGGGACCAGGAACGCGTGCACGCCGGGCTTCTCGTCGCCCGTGACCAGCTGCGCGAAGACGACCGCCATGCGGCCGTCGCGCGCCGCGTTGCCGATGTACTCTTTGCGTGCCTGCGGGTAGGGCGTGTCGACGACGAACTCCCGGGTCTCCCGGTCGTAGGTCGCGGTGGTGTGCAGGTGCTGCACGTCCGAGCCGTGGCCGGTCTCGGTCATCGCGAAGCAGCCCAGCAGCTCGCCCTCGATGATCGCGCGCAGGTACCGCTCGTGGTGCCGCTCGGTGCCCAGGACCTGCACCGCGCCGCCGAAGAGTCCCCACTGCACGCCGGCCTTGACCAGCAGCGACAGGTCGCCGTACGCGAGCATCGCGAACGCGGTCACGACGCCGCCGACGTCGCCCTCGCCGCCGACGGCCGGGTCGAACCCGGTGTGCGGGCGGCCCGACGAGGTCAGGAACTTGAGCGCGTCGGTGATGTGCGCGCGGTACTCGGCCGAGGAGAGGTCCGGGTCGGCACGCATGTCGCCGCTCGCGGCGAGCTGCGCCCGGGTCTCCTCGCGGACCTGCGCCCACCGCCCGTCGACGACGGTGCGCAGCGTGCCGGCCGGGATCCGGTCCGGTGCGGGGATGGTGCTCCGGGTCATTGCTGAACCTCCTGCACGTGCGATGCCAGGCCGGAGAGTCCGGACCAGGCCAGGTCGGTGAGGTGTGCGGTGAGCCGTTCGCGGGTGGTGCCGTCCGGGCGGGCCAGCCAGTCGTCGGCCGCGCCGCGGACGAGCCCGACGATCGCGTGCCCCCAGAACCGGGCGGCCGCATGCCCGTCGGAGCCCTCGGTACGCAGGTTGTCACCGATCACCACGGCGATCTCGTCACCGATCACCGTCACCAGGTCGTTCACCGGATCGGGGGTCTCGGTGTCGGCGCTGCGCCGGTTGCCGTTGCCCTGGACGAGCAGTGGCCGGTGGACGACGAACCGGTAGAGCTCGGGGTCGATCTCGATGAGGCGCAGGTACGCGTCGACGCCGGCGGCGACCGCGGCCCGCGGACCGAGCCGGTCGTCGGACAGCGCCTCGCCCGTGGCGCGCCGCACCTCGGCGAGCAGTACTCCGGCCACCGACTCGCAGATCGCGGTGTACAGGCCTGCCCGGTCGCCGAAGTGCCGGTAGATCACGGTCTTGCTGGTGCCGGCCGCGGCGGCGATCTCGTCCATGCCGATGCCCGCGCCGGTCCGGCGGATGGCGGCGATGGCGGACCCGACGAGCTGGACGCGCCGCTCCTCGCGATGCGCGTCCCACCTGCTGTCCCGCTTGTCCCGTGCCATCTTCACGGAACCCATAGTACCGTGTACCTTGAGTACCGGCTACCCGGTGGTAGCGACGACTACCACTACCACCAGGAAGGACGACCCCCATGCCAGCCAGCACCCGGCGCGCCGCCGTCATCGGCGGCAACCGGATCCCGTTCGCCCGCGCCAACGGCGCCTACGCGAGCGCCTCGAACCTCGACATGCTCACCACGACGCTGGACGGCCTGGTGGCCCGCTTCGGGCTGGCCGGCGAGCGGCTCGGCGAGGTCGTGGCGGGTGCGGTCCTCAAGCACTCGCGCGACTTCAACCTCACCCGCGAGGCCGTCCTCGGGTCCCGCCTGAACCCGGCGACCGCCGCGTACGACGTCCAGCAGGCCTGCGGCACCGGCCTCGAGGCGACGATCGCCGTCGCGAACAAGATCGCCCTCGGGCAGATCGACTCCGGCGTCGCCGGCGGGGTGGACACCGCGTCCGACGCCCCGATCGCCCTCAACGACGACCTGCGCCGGATCCTGGTCAAGGTCAACGCCGCGAAGTCGGCGGCGGACCGGATCAAGCTCGTCGGGCAGCTGCGGCCGGGGCAGATCGTCCCGGACATCCCGGAGAACTCCGAGCCGCGCACCGGCCTGTCGATGGGCGAGCACGCGGCCCGCACCGCGCTCGAGTGGGGCATCGGCCGCACCGAGCAGGACGAGCTCACCGTGCGCAGCCACACGAACCTGGCCGCCGCCTACGACCGCGGGTTCTTCGACGACCTCGTCACCCCGTACCTGAAGCTGACCCGCGACGACAACCTGCGGCCCGGCTCCTCGGTGGAGAAGCTCGCGAAGCTCAAGCCGGTCTTCGGCAAGGGCAGCCCGGACGCGACGATGACGGCCGGCAACTCCACCCCGCTGACCGACGGCTCCGCGCTGGTGCTCCTCGGGTCCGACGAGTGGGCCGCCGAGCACAGGCTGCCGGTACTGGCCCACGTCGTCGACGCCGAGACGGCGGGCGTCGACTACGTGCACGGCCCGGACGGCCTGCTCACCGCGCCGGTGTTCGCCGTCCCGCGGCTGCTGGCCCGCAACGGCCTGTCCCTGCAGGACTTCGACCTCTACGAGATCCACGAGGCGTTCGCCTCGGTGGTCCAGGTCCAGCGCAAGGCCTGGGAGGACGCCCGGTTCTGCAAGGAGCGGCTCGGGCTCGACGCCCCGCTCGGCGCGGTCGACGAGGCGAAGCTCAACGTCGCGGGCTCCTCGCTCGCGGCCGGGCACCCGTTCGCCGCGACCGGCGGCCGGATCGTCGCGACCCTGGCGAAGCTCCTGCGGGAGAAGGCCGACACCGAGAAGAAGGACCAGCGCGGACTCATCTCGATCTGCGCCGCGGGCGGCCAGGGCGTCGTCGCGATCCTGGAGGCGAAGAAGGCATGAGCAACGATCTCCTGGCGACCCTGTCGAACACCCCGATCGCCAAGCAGCTGGGTCTGCCCACGGTGCCGACCCTGCGCCGGCACCGCCCCGGCGACCCGCTGCCGGCCGGGCCGGTGCTCGTCACGTCCGTCGGAGCCGGCCGGTTCGCGGAGCCGGTCGCCGCGTTCGTGGAGGAGAACGGGCAGCAGGCCGTCACCGAGCCCGGGGACGAGAAGCTGCACGGCGTCGTCGTCGACCTGTCGGGGGCGAGCACGCTCGCCGACCTCGCGGCGGCCCAGCAGCTCCTCACCCCGGCGGTGCGGAAGCTCGGCCCGTCCGGCCGGCTGCTGCTGATCGGTGCCGAGCCGGGCGAGGCGACCGGAGCCGAGGCGGCGGCCGTCGCGCAGTCGCTCGACGGGCTCGTCCGCTCGATCGGCAAGGAGCTCCGGTCCGGCGCCACGGCCAACCTGATCGTGGCGGGCGCGATCGCGTCGCCCGCGGCGGTCGACTCGTCGGTGCGGTTCTTCCTCTCCGCCCGCTCGGCCTACGTCGACGGCCAGGTCGTGCACGTGGGCGAGCAGGTCGGCACCCCGCGGGAGCCGGCCGAGGTCGACGACCCGCGCGCCGAGGAGCAGCCACTCGCCGGGCGGATCGCCGTCGTCACCGGGGCCGCCCGGGGCATCGGCGCGGCCATCGCCGACACCCTCGCCCGGGACGGCGCGCGGATCGTCGCCGTCGACGTCCCGGCGGCCGGGGAGGGCCTCGCCCGGACCGCGAACCGCACCGGCGGCACGGCACTGCAGCTCGACATCACCGCCGCCGACGCGGCCGACCGGCTGCTCTCGCACCTGGCCGACCGGCACGGCGGCGTCGACCTCGTCGTGCACAACGCGGGCATCACCCGCGACAAGCTGCTCGCGAACATGACCTCCGACCGCTGGAACTCGGTGCTCGGGGTCAACCTGGGCGCCCAGCTGACGATCAACGAGGCGCTGCTGGCGCCGGGCTCCCCGCTGCACGAGTCGGGCCGCGTCGTCTGCGTGTCGTCGCAGTCGGGCATCGCGGGCAACCGGGGCCAGACCAACTACGCCGCCTCCAAGGCCGGCGTGATCGGGATGGTCCACGCGCTCGCCCCGCGGTTCGCCGAGCGCGGCGCGACGATCAACGCCGTCGCACCCGGGTTCATCGAGACCGACATGACGGCGAAGATGCCCGTCGCCACCCGCGAGGGCGGCCGCCGCATCAACTCGCTCAAGCAGGGCGGGCTGCCGGTCGATGTCGCCGAGGCCATCGGCTGGTTCGGCCGGGCCGAGTCCGGCGGGCTGAACGGCCAGGTCGTGCGGGTCTGCGGCCAGTCGATGCTGGGGGCCTGAGATGACCGTCTCCCCGACGACGGCAGGGACCGGCCGGACGGTCACCGAGCTCTCCGGCCCGCCCGCGCTCGGCCCGCTCTACGCCTCGGCCGCCGCCGGGGCGGTGCTGCCGGGTGGCGGCGGCGGTGAGCTCCCCGCACGGGAGATCGTCCGGCGCGGGATCACGGTGGACCCCGGGCACCTCGCCGACTACGCCCGCGTCTGCGGGTTCCGGGTCGGCGACGCCCTCCCCGTCACCTACCCGCACATGCTGACCTTCCCGCTGCAGGTCGTGCTGATGGCCGAGCGGTCGTTCCCGCTCGCCCTGCCCGGGATGGTGCACGTCGCCAACCGGATCACGGTGCACCGGGCGGTCGCGCCGTCGGAGACCCTCGACGTCCGGGTGTACGCCGACCGGTTCACCGCGCACGCCAAGGGCGCCCAGGTCGACCTGATCGGCGTCGTCTCCGCGGGCGGCGAGGTCGTCTGGGAGGGGCGCAGCACCTACCTGGCCCGCGGGGCGAAGGCCCCCGCGGGAGCCGCGGGCGAGGACATCGCCGAGCCGGCCGCCCCGACCGGCACCGCGAGCGCGCTGTGGCGCATCCCGGGCGACACCGGACGCCGGTACGCCGCCGTCTCCGGCGACGTGAACCCGATCCACCTGCACCCGCTCACCACGAAGGCCATGGGCTTCCCGAGGGCGATCGCGCACGGCATGTGGACGGCCGCGCACGCCGCCGCGTCGCTGGAGGGCCGGATCCCCGACGCGTGCACCTACGACGTCGTCTTCCGCAAGCCGGTGCTGCTCCCGGCGACGGCCGAGCTCGTCACCGAGCGGGACGCGAACGGCGCGTGGGGACTCGCGGTCCGCAGCGCGAAGAAGGCGGAAAAGCTGCACCTGATCGGCCGGATCTCCGGGTAGGCAGGACACGACCCGGCCGGGTGGGCAGGTACCGCTCCCCCGGTCGGGTGGTTCTGGATCGGTCCATGAGCCGGTTCAGCAACGTCACCCCGGTGACGGACGTCCATCTCTATGCCCACCATTCGTCACCTGACACCCGCGAGGAGGCCACGATGAACGAGGACGGCACCACCACCGAGACCGACGAGCAGCACGACGACGAGACGCACATCGTCCGCGGACTCGACTGAGGCGGAACCACGCAGTACCGGTAGCTCGCCCGGCGGCGGTGGAACCCACCGTGGGCACGGGCCTGCACGGGGTGCGCGCAGAACCTCGATCAGGAGCTGCGCCGCCCGGACCGTGCGCCCGCCCCGGGCCGGCCCCTCTAGGGTCGGGCCATGCTGGTCGAGCGCATGCGCCCGTTCACCTCCACGATCTTCACCGAGATCTCCCGCCTCGCGGTCGAGACCGGTGCGATCAACCTCGGTCAGGGTTTCCCCGACACCGACGGCCCCGCCTCCCTGCTCGCCGACGCCGCCGCGAACATCACCGAGCGCGGCGCCAACCAGTACCCGCCCGGCCCGGGCGTCCCGGCACTCCGGCAGGCGGTCGCCGACCACCAGCGCCGCTTCCACGGCCTCGACGTCGACCCGGCGGACGTCGTCGTCACCACCGGGGCCACCGAGGCGATCGCCTCGACGCTGCTCGGGTTGTGCGAGCCGGGTGACGAGGTCGTCGCGTTCGAGCCGACCTACGACTCCTACGCCGCGTCCGTCGCGCTGGCGGGCGCCACGCTGCGCCCGGTCCCGCTCCGGCCCCCGCACTTCGGGTTCGACGACGACGAGCTCGCCGCCGCCTTCTCCGACCGCACGAGGGTCGTGCTGGTCAACACCCCGCACAACCCGACCGGCACCGTGTTCACCGCCGAGCAGCTGACCCGGATCGGGGAGCTCGCCGTCGCGCACGACGCCGTGATCGTCACCGACGAGGTCTACGAGCACATGACCTTCGACGGCGCCCGGCACGTCCCGATGGCGTCGCTGCCCGGCCTCGCCGACCGGACCCTGACGATCTCCTCGGCCGGGAAGACGTTCTCCGTCACCGGCTGGAAGGTCGGCTGGGTGCACGGCCCGCCCGGGCTGGTCGCCGCGCCGCGGGCGGTCAAGCAGTTCCTGACCTTCCACGGCGGCGCGCCGCTGCAGCCGGCCGTCGCGGACGCGCTGGCGCTCGGCGACGACTTCTATGTCTCGATCGGTACCGAGCTGACCCGCAAGCGGGACCTGCTCTCGGCGGGGCTGGCCGATGCCGGGTTCGACGTCCTCACCCCGCAGGGCACCTACTTCGTCGTCGCCGACCCGACCCCGCTCGGCTACGACGACGGCGTCGACCTCGCCTGGAAGCTGCCCGAGCTGTGCGGGGTCGCGGCCGTCCCGGTCTCGGTGTTCTGCCAGTCCGAGGCGGGCGCGGCGGCGACCCGGCCGCTCGTGCGGTTCGCGTTCTGCAAGCGCGACGAGGTGCTCACCGAGGCCGTCACCCGGCTCGCCACGCTGAAGGAGGCCCGCTCGTGAGCTCCCGCCACGTCGGCGTCGTGATCGCCGCTCCGCCGGAGACCGTGTACGCCTGGGTGCGCGACCCCCGGAACCTGCCGCGCTGGGCGGCCGGCGTCGGCGACCGGGTCGAGGAGCGCGACGGGCGCTGGATCGTCCCGGGCGGCCCGCTGGGGGAGGTCGAGTTCCGGTTCGTGCCGGAGAACGACTGGGGCGTGCTCGACCACGAGGTGGTCCTGCCGTCGGGCGAGGTCGCCCACAACCCGCTGCGGGTCGCGCCGCACCCGGACGGCTCGGAGATCGTCTTCAGTGTGCGGCGCGCCCCGTCGGCGACGGACGCGGACGTCGAGCGGGACGTCGCCGCCGTCGTCGCGGACCTGGAGCGGCTGCGCGACCTGCTGGAGGCCACGCCCCGGCCCGGACCGACCACCTGACCGGGCCCCGGGTGGAGAGCGACGACGACCGCTCACCCTTTCGGCCTAGAATCCGCGGCCATGACGAATGAGCGGCCGACCCGGCCCGGACGCCCCGTCGTCGGCCTGTCGGTGCGGGCGCTGATCGCGCTCGTCGTCGTCACGGCGAACGTCGGTGGCGCCGCCGTCGTGCTGGTGATCGCGGCGTTCGTGCTGCCCCGCGAGCAGCTGCTCGACGCCGCCGGGATCCGTCTGGTGAACCTGGCCGTGCTCGGCGGCTACCTGCTGGTCGCGATCCCGATCGGGATCTTCTTCGGCCGCCGCGCGCTGACCGTGCGCCGGCGGGCGTCGGACCCGGAACGCACCGAACGACGGCTGGTGCTGCACGGCCCCGCCCGGATCACCTCGGCGATCGCGCTGCTGTGGTTCCTCGCCGCCGTGCTGTTCTGCCTGCTCAACCTGCGGTACTCGGGCCGGCTCGCGTTCTCGGTGACGTCGGCGGTCGCGATCGGTGGCGTGACCACCTGCGCGCTGTCGTTCCTGCTCGTCGAGCGGATGCTGCGCCGCGCAGCGGCCCGGGTGCTGTCCGGGCGCCCGCCGCGGCGGCGCCGGCTCGTCACCGGCGTGATGCTGCGGTCGGTCGGGTTCTGGGCGCTCGGGACCGCGGTCCCGCTGGCCGGTGTGATGCTCGCCGGCCTGGTCGCGCTCGTGTTCGGCGACGCCTCGCCGACCCAGCTGGCCGTCACGATGCTGGCGCTGGGCGGGACCGCGATCGGCACCGGGCTGCTGACGACGATCGGTGCGGCCCGCGCCATCGCCGACCCGGTCCTCACCGTCCGGCGGGCGCTCGCCCGGGTGCAGGACGGCGATCTCGACGTCCGCGTCCCCGTCTACGACAACACCGAGCTCGGCCAGCTCCAGGCCGGCGCCAACCAGATGGTGGAGGGCCTGCGGGAGCGCGAGCGGATCCGCGACCTGTTCGGCAGGCACGTCGGCCGCGACGTCGCCGAGGCCGCCGCCGCGACCGACGGCGGGGTCCGTCTCGGCGGCGAGGTCCGGCCGGTCGCGGTGCTGTTCGTCGATCTCGTCGGATCGACGAGCATGGCCGCGCGGCGCCCGCCCGAGGAGGTCGTCGCCCTGCTCAACCGGTTCTTCGGCGTGGTCGTCGAGTGCGTGGAGAGCTCCGGCGGGTGGATCAACAAGTTCGAGGGCGACGCCGCGCTGGCCATCTTCGGGGCGCCGATCGACCTGGACGACGCCCCCGGCGCCGCGCTGGCCGCGGCCCGCTGCCTGAGCGACCGGCTCGCCGACGAGATGCCCGACGTCGAGGCGGGGATCGGTGTCTCCGCCGGCGATGCCGTCGCGGGCAACCTGGGCGACCCGCGCCGCTACGAGTACACGGTGATCGGCGACCCGGTGAACGAGGCCGCCCGGCTGACGGAGCTGGCCAAGTCGGTCCCGGGCCGGGTCGCGGCGTCGTCCCGCGCGGTCGACGCGACCGGCGCCGAGGCGCGCCGGTGGCGCTCGGTGGAGACGGTGACCCTGCGCGGGCGGGACGAGCCGACCGGGATCTGGGTGCCCGTCGAGCACACCGAGGCCCCGCAGGAGGAGCCGGTGCCCGCCG
Organism: Pseudonocardia sp. EC080619-01; assembly: GCF_001420995.1. NCBI lineage: Bacteria > Bacillati > Actinomycetota > Actinomycetes > Pseudonocardiales > Pseudonocardiaceae > Pseudonocardia > Pseudonocardia sp. EC080619-01. The sequence goes on from NZ_CP012184.1 coordinate 3,119,655, forward strand.
GCGACACGGACTGACCGGCCGCCGTGCCCCTGCCCGACCGGAACGGTCATGCGTGACTGGACCCGTCGAGTCGGGCACGATGCCGCCATGAGCAGCGCTGCCTCGGGCTTCAGCGACCAGACCACCGCCGCGATCACTCGGGCCCGCCGGCACTCGGTGGGCGACCTGCTGCACCGCACGGCGATCCGCTACCCGGACAAGCTCGCCGTCGTCGACGGGGAGACCCGCTGGACGTTCACCGAGTTCGACGCGGCGGTGAACCGCTGCGCCGCCGCGCTCACCGAGCAGGGCCTCACGAAGGGCGACCGGCTCGCGCTGCTGTCGCACAACTGCTACCAGTTCGCCGTCCTGGTGTTCGCCACCGCCCGGCTCGGCGTCGTGCTCGTCCCGATCAACTTCATGCTGAACGCGGAGGAGATCGCCTTCATCCTCGACCACTCCGGGGCCAGGGCGTTCGTCGTCGAGGACGCGCTCGCGGCCACCGCGGAGAAGGCGCTCGCGCAGGCCGCGGAGCCGGCGTCGGTGCGGGCCTGGATCGGGTTGTCCGGCCAGGTGGCGACCGGGGAGTGGGTGGATCTCGACTCGTGGATCGACGGTGAGGGCGACCCGGGTCAGCCCGACGTCCACGTCGGCGACGACGACCCGCTGCGCCTGATGTACACCTCGGGCACCGAGTCCCGGCCCAAGGGCGTCATGCTGCCCAGCCGGTCGCTGATCACCCAGTACGTGTCCTGCGTGGTCGACGGCGGCATGGAGCACGGCGACGTCGAGCTGCACTCGCTGCCGCTCTACCACTGCGCGCAGCTGGACTGCTTCCTGTCGGTCGACGTCTACCTGGGCGCGACCAGCATCATCCTGCCCGCGCCGGACCCGGCCCGGCTGCTCGAGACGATCGAGCGGGAGCGGGTCACCAAGCTGTTCTGCCCGCCGACGGTGTGGATCTCGCTGCTGCGGCACCCGGACTTCGACTCCCGCGACCTGTCCAGCCTGCGCAAGGGCTACTACGGTGCCGCGGCGATGCCCGTCGAGGTGCTGCACGAGCTGTCCCGGCGGCTGCCCGACGTGCGGCTGTGGAACTTCTACGGCCAGACCGAGATGTCGCCGCTGGCCACGATCCTGCGCCCGGAGGAGCAGCTGGAGCGGGCCGGGTCGGCGGGCCGGGCGTCGCTGAACGCCGAGACCCGCGTCGTCGGCGAGGACGGCGAGGAGCTGCCGGTCGGTGAGGTCGGCGAGATCGTGCACCGGTCCCCGCACGCCGCCCTGGGCTACTACGGCGACGAGGCCAAGACCGCCGAGGCGTTCGCGGGCGGCTGGTTCCACTCCGGCGACCTCGGCGTGATGGACGCCGAGGGCTACCTGAGCGTCGTCGACCGCAAGAAGGACATGATCAAGACCGGTGGGGAGAACGTCGCCTCCCGGGAGGTGGAGGAGGCGCTCTACCTGCTCGACGGCGTCGCCGAGGTGGCGGTCTTCGGGGTGTCCCACCCGCACTGGATCGAGGCGGTGACCGCGGTCGTCGTGCCGAAGGAGGGCGTGACCCTCACCGAGGACCAGGTGAACGCGCACGCCCGGGAGAAGCTCGCCGGCTACAAGCGACCCAAGTACGTCGTGTTCGCCGACGGGCTGCCCAAGAACCCCAGCGGGAAGATCCTCAAGCGGGAGCTGCGGACGGCGCACGGGGACCTGGGCGCTGCGCGCTCGTGAGTGGTTAGTGCGGTCTGGACCGCACTAACCACTCACGGGTCAGTCGGTGATCCCGTACTGCCGGATCTTGCGGTAGAGCGTGGAGCGGGCCAGGCCGAGCGCGGTGGCGGCAGCCTTCCGGTTGCCGGCGGCGTCGCGCAGCGCCGCGACGATCGTGTCCCGCTCGGCCTGGTCGACGGCCCGCAGCGTGCTGCGCGGCGCGCTCTGGCACGAACCGGGCAGGTCGGTGGGCTCGATGCTGCCGACCGGGCGCCGGCGCAGCGCCGCGTCGAGCGCCGCGCGCAGCTCGGTCACGTTGCCGGGCCACCCGTGCCGGGCGAGCGTCCGCAGCGCCGCGGGGGCGAGCCGGACCTCGCGGTGCGGGGCGAGCTCGGCGAGCAACCCGGCGGCCAGCACGGGCAGGTCGCCGGAGCGGTTGCGCAGCGGTGGCACGCTCGCCGAACGCCGGAACCGTGCGAGGAGGGCGTCGTAGGCGGGCCCGCGGCCGGTGTCGTCGCCCGCGGTCGCGGCGATCCGCAGCCCGGGACGGAGCCGGGCGTCGTCGAGCGCGGTGGTGAGCGGGCCGAGCACGCCGTCGGGGAGGCGGTCGACGTCCCGCAGCACTAGCAACCGGCCGTCGCCGGGCCCGCGCAGGCCGGTCACGACGGCCCCGGGTGCGGCGGCCACCTGCTCCGGGTCCAGCGTCACGACCTGTCCCGGACCGTGCACGGACCGGTCGGCGTCGGTGAGCATCCGGGTCCGGCCGGACCCCGCCTCGCCGAGGACGAGGACGGCGCACGGCTCCTCCCGCAGCGCGCCGGTGACGGTCGTCCAGGCCGCGCGCCACGCGGGGGAACCGCGCCCGGGCCCGCCACCCGGGCGGCGCCCGGCCGCAGCGTCGTCGTCGCGGGGGACCGAGACGGTCCCGACCATGCCGGCGTCGGCCGGGCCGGCGGCGATGGTCGTCCCGCGCAGCCGCACCCGGGTACCGGAGGGCAGGTCCACCCAGGCGTCGGTGGACGGGGTCCGCCGCATCACGAACCGCATGTGGTCCTGCAGCGCGATCAGGTCGCCGGGGTCGAGGAGGGTCTGGACCCGCACGTTGGTCAGCACCGTGCGGTCGCCGACCGCGAGGACCGCCCGGCGGCCGCGGGCGTCGATCCGGGAGTAGGCGTCGAACAGGGCCTGCTGGGCGGGGTCGCGGTCGCGGAGCAGCCCCTCCTGGATCCGCGCCGCGGACGAGCGGACCAGCGAGTGCAGCACCGGCGACGAGTGGTCGGACCGGCAGCTGATGTCGAGCACGCCCTCGATCCGCCCGGTCAGCGGATCCCGCACGGGCGCGCCCGCGCAGGCGTACTCGTGCAGCCGCTCCACGAAGTGCTCGGCGCCGACGATGTGGACGGACTCCCCGGACTCCAGCACCGTCCCGACCCCGTTGGTGCCGACGGTCTCCTCCCCGTAGCCGAAGCCCTGGGCGAAGTGGTTGCCGTCGGCGAGCCGCCCGATCGACGGCGCGGTGTCGCGGCGCACGAGCAGCCGGGCCCGGTCGTCGGTGAGGGCCACGCAGACGGGGACGTCGGCGAGCTGCTCGACGAGATGCTCGATCACCGGCAGGGCACATCGGACGAGCCGGGACCCGAAGTCGAGGTCCGGGTGGTAGCGGTTCGCGATCGCGGCCGGGTCGACGCCGCGCGCGACGCTGCGCCGCCACGACGCCGCCACCCGTCCGCGGACGCCGGGCAGTACGCCGCCGCCGTCCAGCAGACCGGCGCGGGCGGAGGTGAGCAGCCTGCGATCGGCCTGGACGTCAGCCATGCGCCGCACCTCTCTGTGGGGTCCCTCACATCATGCGGGCACGGTCAAGCCCGGCCCGTGTCCGAGATTGGGACACCCTCCGTGCCGGTGCCGGGACCTAGCGTCGGCCGCGTCCCCGCTCAGTGCCGACCAGGGAGGTCTCCGCCATGACCGGTGCCGCCACGACCGCACGCGACCAGGACGCAGGCAGCGACGACGCCGGCCACGTCGACGTCCTCGTCGTGGGGGCCGGTGTGTCCGGCATCGGTGCCGCGCACCACCTGCGGGAGCGGTTCCCCGACCGGACCTTCCTGCTCCTGGAGGCCCAGGACGACCGCGGCGGGACCTGGTGGACGCACCGTTACCCCGGTGCGCGCTCGGACAGCGACCTGTTCACCTACGGGTACCGGCACAAGCCGTGGCGGGGCCCGTCGATCGCCGCGGGCGACGAGATCCTGTCCTACCTCGACGAGGTGATCGACGAGGACGACCTCGCGGGCCGGATCCGCTACCGGCACCGGGTCACCGCGCTGAGCTGGTCCTCGGAGGACGCCCGGTGGACGGCCGAGGTCACCCGGACCGACACCGGCGAGCAGCTCCGGATCACCGCGTCGTTCCTGTGGATGTGCCAGGGCTACTACAACCACGACGAGCCGCACACCCCCGAGTGGCCGGGCACCGACCGGTTCGAGGGCCGGATCGTGCACCCGCAGGCCTGGCCGGACGACCTCGACACCAGCGGGAAGCGGGTGCTCGTCATCGGCTCCGGTGCGACGGCGGCGACCGTCGTCCCCGCGGTCGCCGGCGACGCCGAGCACGTGACGATGCTGCAGCGCTCGCCGTCGTACTGGTTCCCCGCGCCGACGGTGCACGAGCTCGCCACGATGCTGGAACCGCTGGACCTCCCCGACGAGTGGACCCACGAGATCCTGCGCCGCACCTACGTCCAGCAGCTCGACTGGCTCGCGACGACCGGCCGCGACGATCCCGACCAGTTGCACGAGTTCCTGGTCGAGACGATCCGCCCGCTGCTGCCCGAGGGCACCGACGTCGGCAGGCACTTCACCCCGGCCTACCGGCCCTGGCAGCAGCGGATCGCGTTCGTCCCGGACGGCGACATGTTCACCGCCATGCGGGAGGGGCAGGCCTCGATCGTCACCGACACGATCACCGAGTTCACCGAGAAGGGCGTGCAGATCTCGTCGGGCGAGGTGCTGGAGGCCGACGTCGTCGTCACCGCCACGGGGTTCGACCTGTCGGTGTTCGGCGACATCCCGTTCCGGGTGGACGGCGAGCCGGTCGACTTCACGCGCCGGGTCACCTGGCGCGGGCTGATGATCAGCGGGGTGCCGAACATGGCGTACTCGTTCGGCTACTTCCGGCACAGCTGGACGTTGCGGGTGGACCTGAACAACGACGTCGTCGCGCGGATCTTCGACCTGATGGCCGAGCGGGGCGCCGCCACCGTCGTCCCCGAGCTGCGCCCCGGCGACGCGGACATGCCGCTGCTGCCCTGGACGGACCCGCAGAACTTCAACCCCGGCTACGTCCTGCGCTCGCAGGACAGGATGTTCCGCCAGGGCGACCGGGAGCCGTGGATCCACCAGCACGAACACGAGCACGACCGCACGACGCTGCCCGAGGCCGACCTCGACGACGGCCTCACCTACCGCTGACCCCTCCGCTCCCGCATCCGCATCCGCATCCGAGGAGATCCCCGTGCCCCAGACGACCGTGCGCACCGGCGTCACGCTGAACTACGAGATCAGCGGCAGCGGCGACCCGTTGCTGCTGATCATGGGAACGTCCGGCTCGATCCCGCTGTGGGGCGAGCTGTCCGGCCGCCTGGCGCAGACCCACCAGGTGATCGCGTTCGACAACCGTGGCCTCGGCGGCAGTGACCGCGGGGCGGGCCCGATCGACGTCGCCACACTGGCCGAGGACGCCTCGGGCCTGCTGGAGGCGCTCGGGATCCCCCGGGCGCACGTGCTCGGCTGGTCGCTCGGGTCGGCGGTCGTGCAGGAGCTCGCGCTCGCCCACCCCGAGCAGGTCGCCTCGGCGGTGATGTACGCGACCTGGGGTCGCTGCGACGGGTTCCAGCGCTCCGTGCTCAGCGCCCTGCGGCTGCCCTACGTGCACCGGGACATGGAGTCGGCGCTGGCCACGGCGGGACTCGCGTTCTCCCCGCAGCTGCTCGACCACCCCGACTTCGGGTCGATGATGGAGCCGATGCTGCCCGCGTTCCCGCAGAACGAGGCGCAGATGCAGGTCACCGTCGAGCAGTGGGACGCCGACCTCGCCCACGACTCGCTCGACCGCCTCGGCGGGATCACCGCGCCGACGCTCGTCCTGGTGGGCGAGCAGGACCTGCTCACCCCGCCGTGGCAGGCGAAGAAGGTCGCCGACGCCGTCCCCGGGGCCCGCTACGAGCTCGTCACCGGCCCCGGGTCGAGCCACGGCATGCACATCGAGCGCCCCGAGGAGCTGACGAAGATCGTCATCGGCTTCCTGGCGAGCGCTACGCGCTCGTGAGTGGTTGAGACGGTCCTGACCGCGACAACCACTCACGAGCGGCGCAGCCGCCCATGAAGGAAGGCCGAGGCGAGCGCCGACATCCGCGCCGCCTGCGCGTTGTCCGCGGCGCCGCCGTGGCCGCCCTCGATGTTCTCGTAGTAGGTGACGTCGTGGCCGGCCTCGTCGAGCGCCGCGGCGAACTTCCGCGCGTGCCCGGGGTGCACCCGGTCGTCGCGGGTCGAGGTCAAGAGGATCACCGGCGGGTAGGCCGCGGCGGGGTCGATCAGGTGGTAGGGCGAGAAGGTCCGGATGAACTCCCAGTCGTCGGTGTCCGGGTCGCCGTACTCGGCGGTCCACGACGCCCCGGCGAGCAGGTGGCTGTAGCGCTTCATGTCCAGCAGCGGCACCTGGATGACGACCGCCCCGAACAGCTCCGGGTAGCGGACCAGCATGTTCCCGGTCAGGAGCCCGCCGTTGCTGCCGCCCTGCACGCCCAGGTGCGCCGGCGCGGTGATCCGCCGGTCGATCAGGTCGCGGGCGACGGCGGCCATGTCCTCGTAGGCGCGCGGCCGGTTCTCGCGCAGCGCGGCGCGGTGCCAGCGGGGGCCGTACTCGCCGCCGCCGCGGATGTTCGCGACGGCGTAGACCCCGCCGCGGGCCAGCCAGGACCGGCCGATCGCACCGGAGTAGCCGGGCGTCAGCGCGATCTCGAAGCCGCCGTAGCCGTAGAGCAGGGTCGGTGCGGTCCCGTCGAAGGGCAGGTCCTCCGGGCGGACCAGGAAGTACGGGACGCGGGTGCCGTCGTCGCTGGTCACGAAGTGCTGCTCGATGACGTGCGTCGACGCGTCGAAGAACGACGGCGAGCTCTTCAGCGTCTCGGGCTGCTCGCCGACCGTCGCGATCGCCAGCGTCGACGGGGTGAGGTAGTCGGTGACGGTGAGCCAGACGTCGTCGCACTCGTCGGGGTCGACCGCGGACACCCCGACGCTGCCGAACTCGGGCGCACCGGTGAAGGGGGACCGGGCCCAGCCGTCGTCGCCCGGGGTGAGGACCGACAGCCGGTTGACGACGTTCTCCAGCACGTTCAGCACGAGGTGGTGACGGGTCCAGGTGTACCCGGCCAGCGACGACTCGTCGGTCGGCGCGAACAGCACCTCCCAGGCCGGCGTTCCGGCCATGACGTCGTCGAACCGGGCGGCGAGCAGCGACCCGGCCGGGAACGTGCCCCAGTCCTCGCGCAGCTCCAGGACGAGCCACTCGCGCTCGACGTCGGCGACCGCGGAGTCCGGGACGGGGATCTTGCGCAGTACGTCGCCGTCGACGAGGAACAGCTCGTCGGAGTAGAAGTCGATCGCCCGCCGGACGAAGTCCCGCTCGTGACCGGGGGTCTGGTCGTGGAACGCCGAGACCGACAGGTCCTCGACCGTGCCCTCGAAGACGACCGGCGCCTCGGCGAGCGGGGTGCCCCGGGTCCAGCGCCGCGCGATCCGCGGGTAGCCGGAGCTCGTCGTCGTGCCCTCGCCCAGCTCGGTGGAGACCCAGATCGTGTCCCGGTCGATCCAGCTGACCCCGCCCTTCGCCTCGGGCCGGACGAAGCCGCCGGGCACCCAGTCCTTCGCCTCGACGTCGAACTCGCGGGTGACGTCGGCGTCGGCGCCGCCGCGGGAGAGGTCGACCAGCGCGCGGTCGAGGCCCGGCCGCAGGAACCGGGCGCCGTGCCAGACCCAGTTCTCGCCCTCGGCCTCGTTGAGGGCGTCGACGTCGAGGAGGATCTCCCAGTCCGGCTCGGGCTTGCGGTACTCCTCCGGCGTCGTGCGCCGCCACAGCCCGCGCGGGTTCCGCTCGTCGGTCCAGAAGTTGTAGTAGTACCCGCCGCGCCGGGTGACCCACGGGATCCGGTCGCGGGAGTCGAGCACCTCGCGGACACCGGACTCGAGCTCGCCGAACAGCGTGCTGCCGGCCAGCTGCTCCTCGGTACGGGCGTTGCGGGCGGCCACCCACTCCAGGGCCTCGCCGCCGGTGACGTCCTCGAGCCAGGCGTGGGGGTCGTTCGTCATGCCCCGATCATGGCTCAGATCAGGTAGTCGGTGTCCCGCGCGTCCGTGATCAGCATCCGGCCGGGCTCGTGGGTGATCGCCAGCGGCAGCCGCGACTCCAGCACGGCGGCCTGCGGGGTGACGCCGCACGCCCAGAACACCGGCACCTCGCCGTCGGCGATCGGGACCGGGTCCCCGTAGTCGGGCGCGTCGAGGTCGGTGATCCCGAGTGCCCTGCCGCCGTCCCGCCCGCCCGAGCCGATGTGGACGGGTGCGCCGTGCACCTCGGGGTAGCGGGCGGTCACCGACACCGCCGTGTCGACGAGGTGCGCCGGCACCGGCCGCATCGACACCACGAGCGGCCCGGACATCCGCCCGGCGGACCGGCAGCGCCGGGTGGTCCGGTACATCGGGACGTTGGTGCCCCGCGCCAGGTGCCGCACCGGCACGCCCTCGGCGAGCAGCGCGTTCTCGAAGGTGAAGCTGCACCCGATCAGGAACCCGACGAGGTCGTCCCGCCAGCGGTCCACGACGTCCGACGGCTGGTCCACCAGCTCGCCGTCGGCGTAGACCCGGTAGCCGGGCAGGTCGGTCCGGATGTCGCCGTCGAGGAGGGCGCCGCCGAGCTCACCCGGCTCCAGGACGTCGAGCACCGGGCACGGCTTCGGGTTGCGCTGTGCGAACAGCAGCACGTCCCAGGCGAACTCGCGCGGGACGGCGATCAGGTTGGCCTGGGTCCAGCCGGCGCACCAGCCCGACGTCGGCGTGGACAGCCCGGCGCGGAACCGCTCCCGGGCCCGGGCCGGGGTGAGCCCGGCGGTCACAGGAGTCACGGCGCGAACGCCCGGATCCCGACGCCGGCCCGGGCCAGCGCGTCCCGCACCCGTTCCGCCATCGCGACGGCACCCGGCGAGTCCCCGTGCACGCAGGCGGACTCGGCCCGCACGGCGACGTCGGTGCCGTCGACCGCGCGCACCACGCCCTCGTCGAGCATCCGGACGAGCCGGTCGGCGGCCTCCCCGGCGTCGGAGAGCAGTGCGCCGGGCTCGCGGCGCGGCACCAGCCCGCCCTCGGGGGTGTACCCGCGGTCGACGAAGAACTCCGGCACCGCCCGCAGCCCCGCCTCCTCGGCCGCCCGCAGCAGCTCGGAGCCGGGCAGGCCCAGGACCGGCAGCGACGGGTCGTAGGCGCGGACGGCCTCGGCGACGGCACGTGCCTGCGCGGTGTGGGTGCGGGTCGCGTTGTAGAGCGCCCCGTGCGGCTTGACGTAGCGCACCCGGGAGCCGGCGACGCGGCTCAGCGCCTCCAGGGCGCCGATCTGGTAGAGCACGTCGTCGGTCAGGGCGGACGGCTCGACGTCGACGAACCGGCGTCCGAACCCGCGCAGGTCGGGGTAGGACACCTGGGCCCCGATCACGACGCCGGCCTCCGCCGCCCGCGCGGTGGTCGCCCGCAGCGTCGAGGGGTCGCCGGCGTGGAAGCCACACGCGACGTTGGCCGAGCTGACCAGCCCGAGCATGGCGTCGTCGTCGCCGAGGGTCCACTGGCCGTAGGACTCGCCGAGGTCGGCGTTCAGGTCGACGGTCACAGCGCCGAGGTTCGTTCCGCCGGCTTCTCTCACAGCTGCCCCAGGTTCTGCGCGACGAACTGGTACCCGATGAACAGTGTCACGAGCCAGCCGGCGACGCCGATCCCCAGCAGCCACCGCGGGTACCGGTAGCCACCGAGCAGGTCGCGCCGCCGCCACGCCACCCACAGCAGGACGGTGAACCCGATCGGCAGGATCAGCCCGTTGAAGGCACCCGCGAAGATCAGCAGGGTGACCGGCGCGGCACCGGCGAGCAGGAACACCGCCGTGCTCAGCACGATGAACCCGATGGTCAGCAGGTTCGTCGTGCGCTGCGGCGTCGACTTCGTGGTCAGGAAGGAGACCGAGGTGTACGCGGCGCCGATCACCGAGGTGATCGCCGCGGCCCAGAGGATCAGGCCGAACAGCCGCACGCCGATCTCACCGGCGGCGGCCCCGAACGCGGCGGCGGTCGGGTTCTCCGCGCCGGCGAGGTCCACCCCGCCCGAGACGACGCCGAGGATCGCGAGGAACAGCAGCACCCGCATGACGGCGGTGACGACGATCCCCTGCACCGAGCTGCGGGCGACCCGGCCGGCGTGCTCCGGGCCGGACAGCCCGGAGTCGAGCATCCGGTGCGCGCCGGCGTAGGTGATGTAGCCGCCGACGGTGCCGCCGATGAGGGTGGTGACGACCAGCCAGCTGACCTCGTCGGGAAGGACGGTCTGGCGCAGCGCGTCGCCGACCGGTGGGTCCGACACGACGGCGACGTAGGCGGTCAGCCCGATCATCAGCACACCGAGGACGACGACGATCCGGTCCAGCGCCGCGCCGGCCCGGCGGATCGTGAAGATCGCGATCGCGAGGACGGCGGAGATCGCGCCGCCGACCGCGGCGTCCAGCCCGAACAGGGCGTTCAGGCCGAGCCCTGCGCCGGCGACGTTGGCGATGTTGAACACCAACCCGCCGACGACGACCAGCGCGGTCAGCACCCAGCCCGCGCCGGGTGCGACCCGGTTCGCGAGCTCGTGGGCGCGCATCCCGGAGACGCCGACGATCCGCCAGACGTTCATCTGGATCGCGATGTCGACCAGGATCGACACCAGGATCGCGAACGCGAACGCGGCACCGAGCTGGGCGGTGAACTGGGTGGTCTGGGTGATGAAGCCGGGCCCGATGGCGCTGGTGGCCATCAGGAACATCGCCCCGAGCAGCGCGCTCCGGGTCGTCCTGCCGGACGTCCCCGTCGTGCGTTCCGTGTCCTCGCTCATCGCCGCCTCCCGGGGCCGTCTGCGCGGTGGATCGGTGGAGTGTGTCGGATTGTTCAACGATCCTGCAATCCTACGAGGGAACATTCCTCGTTAGGATCGTGTGTCGTGACCGCCCCGAACCTGTCCGTCCAGGACGCGCTGGCCTCGCTCGCCGCGTCCAGCTCGGTCGTCGTCCCGGCCTCCGAGCGGGTCGCCGACCGGATCCGGATCGAGGTCGCCGAGGCCCGCCTGCGGGTCGGGGCCCGGCTGCCCGAGCAGGCGCTCGGCGAGGCGCTGCAGGTCTCCCGGAACACGCTGCGGGAGGCACTGTCCCAGCTCATCGCCGAGCGCGTGCTGGTCCGCATCCCGAACCGGGGCGTGTTCGTCGCCCGTCCCGAGATCGACGACGTCCGGGACGTCTACGCGGCCCGCCTGGTGATCGAGCCGGGCGCGGTCCGGTTCGGTGCGCACGCCGGTGACCCGGCCGCCCTGACCGCCGTCCGGGTGGCCTACCGGGGCGGGCGCGCCGCCGCGGACGCCGGCGACTGGGCCGGCGTGGCCGACGCCAACCAGCACTTCCATCGCGAGATCGTCGCACTGGCGGGGAGCCCGCGCCTGGAACGCGAGATGGGGCGCCTGCTGGCCGAGATGCGGCTGATCTTCCAGCGGATGCCGGGGGTGCGGGAGTTCCACGAGCCCTACCTGGCCCGCAACGGCGAGATCGCCGAGCTGCTCCTCGCGGGGGAGACCGAGCGGGCCGCCGACGAGCTGGCCCGGTACCTCGCGACCGCCCGGGACCAGCTGCTCGACGCCTACGCGCTGCTGCCGGGCGGGGCCGCCGTCCCGCACTGACCCGGAATGTCCCGGTCAGGTGTGCAGGTCACCGGCCCGGAGGAGCACGGCGGCCCGGTGCCCGGCCCGGATCCGTTCGAGCGGACGCACGCCCGGGGGCAGCGGCACCGACCGCCCGCGCCCGACGGCGACGACCACCGCCTCGGCATGCAGGGGCTCGGCGACCGCGACGAGGAACCCGGCCTCCGGTGGGGGACCGGTCCCCGGCTCCCCCGCCCACGAGGTCTGTCGCCCGTGCGGCAGGTCCGCCAGCACCAGGTCCGGCTCGATGCCGCCGAGCGCGGTCCGCACCGCCTCCGGGTCACCCGCGTCGGCGACCCCGACCCGCCACTCCGGGCGGCTCGCCGGGATCGTCGCCCGCGCCGCCGCGGCGGCGACGGCGCAGGACTCCTTGCCGTGCCGCGCGGCCAGACCGTCCAGGGTGGACGCCCGGTCGTCGAGCCCGCCCGGTGCGAGCAGGCCGAGGTTGCGCCGGGCCAGACCGAGCGGTGCGGGATCGGCGTCGGTGCCGGCGAGGACGGCGATGCCGGGACAGAGCAGCCCGAGCACCGCCAGCGACACACCGGCGCCGCAGCACGGGTCCCACACCGTCACCGGTCCCGGTCCGAGCCGCTCCCGGGCCCGTCCGGCCAGCTCGACGGTCAGCCGGACCGGCAACGTCGGCCGTCCCGGCGCGGAGACCAGGACCGCGTCGAGTGCGGCGTGGTTCGCGGCCGGGGCGTGGCGGTACTGCACCGGCCCAGTCTCCCGCGGCGCGCCGGTCGCGATCAGTCCCGGGTGCGCCGGTGCAACCACACGGTGACGCCGCCGACCAGCAGTCCGACGACGAGCAGGGCGATCAGGATCTCCGCTCCGCCGGGCATCTGCGCCATCCCGATGAGGTAGCTCAGCGGGAGGCCGAGGACGAGCGCCAGGATCAGGATCCAGGCGACGATCCGCCGGGTCGCGGGACCGGAGGGGCCGGGGGTGTTCCGTTCGTGCTCCACGCCCGATGTGTACCCGGTGTCCGGTGATCCGCACCGTCCGGCCTCACCCGGTGTTCTTCATCCCGGCCGCGATGCCGTTGATCGTCAGCAGCAGGGCGCGCTCCAGGTCCGGGTCCGGTTCGTCGCCCGCGGCCCGGCGCTGTGCCAGCAGCTCCACCTGCAGGTGGTGCAGCGGCTCCAGGTAGGCGTTGCGCACCGACAGCGTGTTGCGCAGCACCGGGTGCCGGGCCAGCAGCTGCGACTCGCCCGTCACCGCGAGGAGCTCCCGGCAGGTCAGCTCGTGCTCGGCGCGGATCTGGGAGAACAGGCCCTGCTGCTCCGGCTCGACGAGGGTCGCGACGTAGTTGGACGCGATCCGCAGGTCGGTCTTCGCCAGTGTCATCTCGACGTTGCCGATCAGGTTCCGGAAGAACGCCCACTGCCGCATCTCGGCGAGGTCCTCGGCGTAGCCGGCCTCCCGCGCGGCGCGCAGGCCGGAGCCCAGCCCGTACCAGCCCGGCACGACCATCCGGGTCTGCGTCCAGCCGAACACCCACGGGATCGCGCGCAGGTCGTCCAGGGTGGGGGTGCCCTGCCCGGGCCGCTTCGACGGCCGCGACCCGACGTTGAGCCTGCCCAGCTCCTCCACCGGGGTGGCGGCGGTGAAGAAGACCGGGAGGCCGTCGTCGCCGACCAGCCGCAGGTAGGTCTCGGTGGCGGCGGTGGACACGCACTCCATCACCTCGTCCCACCGCGCCAGGACGTCGGCGGGCCAGCGCGACGCCTGGTGCAGCAGCGTCGCGTCCAGCATGGACGCGAGCAGGATCTCCAGGTTGTCGTGCGCCAGGCTCGGCAGCGAGTACTTGTCGGAGATGACCTCGCCCTGCTCGGTGAGCTTCATCGTCGCGTCCACCGACCCGAACGGCGCCGACGCGATCGCCTCCCCGGCGGGCCCGCCACCGCGGCCGACCGAGCCGCCGCGGCCGTGGAACAGCCGCAGCCGGACGCCGTGCTCCGCGGCGACGTCGCGCAGCTGGCGCTGGGCCCGGTGGATCTGCCACTGCGACGCGGTGATCCCGGCTCCCTTGTTGGAGTCGGAGTAGCCGAGCATGATCTCCTGCAGGTCACCGCGGTTGCGGACCTGCTGCCGGTAGCCGGGGTCGGCGAGCAGGCCCTCCAGCAGCTCGCCCGCCTTCGACAGCTCGTCGACCGTCTCGAACAGCGGGACCAGGTCGATCGACGACCGGGGGTTCTCGCCCCCGATCTCCACCATGTACGACTCGCGGGCCAGGACGGCGACGGCGAGCAGGTCGTCGACGTCGCGGGCCATCGACACGATGTAGGTCCGCACGACGTCCGGCCCGAACTCGTGCTGCAGCGCGTGCACGGTGTCGAAGGTGTCGAGCACCGGGGCGGTCGCCTCGGGGACGCCGTAGTGCCGCCGGACCAGCGGACGCTTGCGGCGCAGCTCCGCCGACAGCAGTTCGCGGCGCTCGTCGCGGGTCAGCTCGGCGTAGGGCTTCTCCAGCTCGCCGAGCTCGTCGTAGATCGCGCCGAGGGCGTCGTGGTGCTTCTGCGAGTGCTCCCGCACGTCCAGCTCGACCAGGTGCAGGCCGAGCGCCCGGGCCGAGCGGATCGCCCGGGCCAGGGTGCCGCCGGCGATCCGTGCGCCGTGGTGGCCGCGCAGCGACCGGTCGACGACGAGCAGGTCGTCCAGGTAGCCGGCGCTGCCCAGGTAGTCGACGCCCGGCTCGTGCGGGCCGCGGGCGGCGATCCGGCGGCGGGTGTTCTCCAGCCGGGCCGCCACGTAGGACAGCTTCAGGCGGTACGGCTCGTGCGCGTTGAGGCGGATGAACCGGTCGTGGACGTCCGGCAGGGCGCGCCGGTCACGGGTGAGCGAGCCGCGCAGCTCCTCGGAGACGCCCATGACCCGGGTGGACACCGACAGCTCGAAGACCAGCTGCTCGACGAGCTTCGCGTGGATGCGCAGCGCCCGGTCGGCGTTCAGCTCGAGCACCTCGCGCGTCACGGCGGGGGTGACGTTCGGGTTGCCGTCGCGGTCGCCGCCGACCCAGGAGCCCAGCACGAGCGGCCGGGTGTCGTCGGGGATCTCCAGGCCCGCCTCGGCGGCCTCGTGGGCGAACTCGTCCAGCAGGTCGGGGACCGTGCGCTCGCCGAGCCGGGCGGCGAACCAGGCGATGTTGCGGGCCTCGTCGATCACCATCGGCTTGCCCGGGCGGATGTCGTCGGTCTGCCACAGCAGGTCCACCAGCGCGGCGAGCTCGGGATCGGGGGCCCCGCGTTCGAGGGCGTCCACGACCCGGCGCAGGATCCCCAGCACGGACTGCCGGGTGGACTCGGTGGGGTGGGCGGTGAAGACCGGGCGCAGCTGGGTGCGGGCGAGGACCTCGGCGACCTCGTCCGGGTCCGCCTCGGACGCGAGCCTGCGCAGCACGGTGCGCAGTGGGCGGGCGTCGGCGGGGCGCAGCGCACGCAGCTCGCGGGAGCGGTGCAGCTGCTCGGCGACGTTGGTCAGCTGGAAGTACTGGGAGAACGCCCGGGCCAGCAGCACCGCGGTCCCGGTGTCGATGCCGTCGAGCAGGGCGGCGACGACGTCCGGTCCCGCCTCCCCGCGGGCGGAGTCGCGGGCCGCGTGGCGCACCCGCTCGACCAGCTCCAGGACCTCCGGGCCGGCCTCGTCGGACAGCGTCTGCCCGAGCAGCGTGGAGAGCCGCCGGATGTCCGCGCGCAGCGCCTGGTGCTCGGACTCGCTCACGACGCCGGAGTGCGCGGACAGCGAGTCCGGGGCGAGCTCGGCGGTCCCGGAGTTCTCGGAGTTCTCGGTGGGGTCGGCACCGTTCACGGTCCGGGTCACGGCTGTGCTCCGTTCTCCGCGTGCGGACGCGGGTGGTGGCGGGCCGCTCGCGTCGTCGGGAACGGGATCAGCGCGCATCGTCCCCCGGGACGCGGACCCGCGGCCATTCCTGGGCCTCCCCGTTACTCCCGCGCAACACGGCGGCTCGGGTGGCCCGGATCGCACAGTCTCGCGCATCATCGAACACGAACGCACGCGTCTCGTGGAGGAACGCCATGGCCCGCTGGCTGCGCCGCACACCCGGCGTCACCCGTCCCCGGACCGAGTTCGGGGCCGACTACAACCCCGAGCAGTGGCCGCGGGAGACCTGGGGGTCCGACATCGCCCTCATGCGCGAGGCCGGGGTGACGGTCGCGACCGTCGGCGTCTTCTCCTGGGCCCGGTTGCAGCCCGCGCCGGACCGGTGGGACTTCGGCTGGCTCGACGAGGTGCTCGACCTGCTGGGCGACGGCGGGATCGCGGTCGACCTGGCGACCGCAACGGCGTCCCCGCCGCCGTGGCTGCACCACCGGCACCCCGAGATCCTCCCGGTCGACGCCGACGGCCGGACCGTGTGGCCGGGCGGACGCCAGCACTACCGGCCCACGTCGCCGGTGTTCCGCCGGTACGCCCTCGACCTGGTCCGGCGGATGGCCGACCGCTACGGCGGACACCCGGCGCTGGCCGCGTGGCACGTGTCCAACGAGCTGGGCTGCCACAACGTCCACGACCACTCGTCCGACGCCGAGACCGCCTTCCGGTCCTGGCTGCGCGAGCGCTACGGCGACCTGGACGCGCTCAACCACGCCTGGGGCACCTCGTTCTGGTCCCAGCACTACGGCGACTGGGCCGAGATCCGCACCCCGCGCACCGTCGGGCCCGGGACGTTCCCGAACCCCACCCAGCTCCTCGACTTCGCCCGCTTCTCCTCCGACGCGCTGCGCGACCACCTGCGGGCCGAGGTGGCGGTGCTGCGGGAGGTGACCCCGGACGTCCCCGTCACCACGAACTTCATGGTGATGGGCGAGACCAGCGGGATGGACTACGCGAGCTGGGTCCCGGAGATCGACATCGTGTCCAACGACCACTACGTCGTCCCGGGGCCGGACGCCCGCGACGAGCTGTCGTTCTCGTCGAACCTCACCGGCAACCTGGCCGGCGGGGAGCCGTGGTGGCAGATGGAGCACTCGACGTCGGCGGTGAACTGGCAGCCGGTGAACCGGGCCAAGCGGCCCGGCGAGCTCGCCCGGGACTCCCTCACCCACCTCGCGCACGGGGCCGACGCGATCTGCTACTTCCAGTGGCGCCAGTCCACGGCGGGTGCCGAGAAGTTCCACTCGGCGATGGTCCCGCACGCCGGGCCGGACTCCGCGGTGTTCCGCGACGTCACGGCCCTGGGCGCGACCCTCGCGGAGCTCGCCCCGGTCGCCGGGGCCCACCGGGTGCCCGCCCGGGCGGCGATCCTGTGGGACCAGCCGTCGTGGTGGGCCGCCGAGCAGCCCTTCACCCCGACGACGGAGCTGCGCTACAAGGCCGAGGCGCTCGGCTGGTACCGGGCGTTCCTCGACGCCGGGGTGCGCGCCGACGTCGTCCCCGCCGGGGCCGGGCTCGCCGGGTACGAGCTCGTCGTCGCGCCGGTGCTGCACGTCGTCGGGCCGGACCGGGCGGCCGAGCTCGCCGCGTTCGTCGACGGCGGCGGGCACCTGGTCACCACCTACTTCTCCGGCACCGTCGACGAGTCGGCGCACGCCGTGCCGGGCGGGTACCCCGGTGCGCTGCGCGACCTGCTGGGCGTCCGGGTCGAGGAGTTCGCCCCGCTCGACCCGGGCGCCACGGTCCTGCTCGACGACGGCGGCACCGGCGACCTGTGGAGCGAGCCGGTGCAGGTCGTCGACCCGTCGGTGGAGGTGCTCGCCCGCTACACCGGCGCGGGCACCGACCCGGGTGCGCCGGACCTGGCCGGGCTGCCCGCGGTGACCCGGCGCCCGGCCGGACGGGGCTCGGCGAGCTACGTCTCGACCCGGCTCGCCGACCGCGCCCCGCTGCTCGGACGGCTGCTGCGCCGGGCCGGGATCGTGCCGGAGCTGCCGGGGGAGCTGTGCGGCCGGGTGGAGCTGGTCCGCCGCGAGGGCTTCCGGTTCCTGGTGAACCGGGGCGACACCCCCGTCGACCTGACCCCGCTCGGAGAGGCCGAGACCCTGGCCGGCCTGCCGCCGACCGTGCTGCCCCCACGCGGGGCGACGGTCCTGCGCGACTGACCTGTACGGTTCTGCCCCCGCCGGGGCCGGAGCGTGCTGGTCGACTCCGTGACACCGAGGCGAACGCCCCGCCGCACGAGGTGCGGCGGGGCGTTCCCGTGGGTGCGGCGGGTCAGGCGGGGGCGGCGTCCATGTCCTGCTCCAGCAGCTCCGCCAGGGCGGCGACGGCGGCCTCGCCGTCGGCGTCGTCGGCGGCCGTGAGGACGACCTCCTCACCGGACTGCACCCCGAGGCCCATCACGGACAGGATGGACGCGGCGTCCACCGGCCCGCGGGTGCCGTCCGCGGTCGCGATGGTGACCTTCGCGGGCTGCTGCTTGGCGGCGGTGCAGAACAGGTTGGCGGGGCGGGCGTGCAGCCCTACGGACGAACCGACCTTCACGCGGCGCTCGGCCATGTCGGTGCTCCTCTCGGTGGTGGTGGGTCAGCCCGCGACCGGGGCGGCGGACGGGGTGTCGGCGACGGCGGCCGGGGCGGGCTCGGCCGGGGTGCGCCGGGCCGACTTCAGCGCCACGACGAGTGCGGCGGAGACCAGCGTCCCGGCGACGATCGCCAGCAGGTACGCGAACGGGTTGCCGATCAGCGGGACCACGAAGATGCCGCCGTGCGGGGCACGCAGCGTCGACCCGAAGGCCATCGACAGCGCACCGGTGACCGCGGAGCCCGCCATCAGCGACGGGATGACCCGCAGCGGGTCGCCCGCGGCGAACGGGATCGCGCCCTCGGTGATGAAGGAGGCGCCGAGCAGCCAGGCCGCGCGGCCGTTCTCCTGCTCGGCCCGGGTGAACAGGTTCTTCCGGACGGTGCTGGCCAGCGCCAGCGCCAGCGGCGGCGTCATGCCGGCCGCCATCACGGCTGCCATGATCAGCAGCGCGGTCTCGGAGCCGGTCGAGAGCCCGGCGACGGCGAAGGCGTACGCGGCCTTGTTCACCGGGCCGCCCATGTCGAAGGCCATCATCAGGCCGAGCAGGGCGCCGAGCAGCACCGCGTTCGTGCCGGACAGCCCGTTGAGCCAGCCGGTCAGGCCGGTCGTGGCGGCCGCGAGCGGCTGGCCGACGACCAGGAACATGATCGCGCCGACCACGGCCGTGCCGATCAGCGGCAGCACCAGCACCGGCATGATCCCGGCGAGCGCGCGGGGTGGCTGCCAGAGCTTCAGGCCGTAGATCACCGCACCGGCGAGCAGGCCGGCGACCAGGCCGCCGAGGAACCCGGCCTGGGTGTTGACGGCGATCATGCCGCCGACGAAGCCGGGCACCAGTGCGGGCCGGTCGGCGATGGCGTAGGCGATGAAGCCCGCGAGCACCGGCACCAGGAACCCGAAGGCCAGCGAGCCGATCTGGAACGACAGCGCGGCCCACGCGGCCAGCGACCCCGCGTCGAAGTTGATCGAGGCGACGTTGCTGTCGTCGATGGAGACGATGTCCGGGTAGTCGGTGATCTGGTAGCCGCCGAGGGCGAAGCCCAGCGCGATCAGCAGGCCGCCCGCGGCGACGAACGGGATGACGTAGGAGACACCCGTCATCAGCCAGCCGCGCAGCTTCGAACCGAACCCCGAACCGAAGTGCTTGGTCTCCATCTCCCCGCCGCCTGCGGCGGGGGCCGACGCGACCGGCGCACCGGCCGGCTGCTCGCCCGCCTTCGCGACGGCCTGCTCGATCAGTCCCGGCGCGCCGCCGATGGCCTTCTTGACCGGGCTGGTCACCGTCGGCAGGTGCGCGAAGCGCTCCTTGTCCCGGACCTCGACGTCGGCGGCCAGGATGATCGCCTCGGCCTCGGCGAGCTGCTCCGCGGTGAAGGGGGTGGACCCGGCCGAGCCCTGGGTCTCGACGACGATCTCGTGGCCGGCCTCCTCGGCGGCGACCTCGAGGGCCTCGGCGGCCATGTAGGTGTGCGCGATGCCGGTCGGGCACGCGGTCACGGCGAGGAGCTTCACGCTCCCACCTCCTGCTGGATGAAGGCCGCGACGGCGGCGTCGTCGGTGGCACCGAGCAGCTCGTTCTTGAACGAGGCCCGGACGAGGCGGCG
The DNA here is from genome assembly GCF_001420995.1 of Pseudonocardia sp. EC080619-01. Lineage (NCBI taxonomy): Bacteria > Bacillati > Actinomycetota > Actinomycetes > Pseudonocardiales > Pseudonocardiaceae > Pseudonocardia > Pseudonocardia sp. EC080619-01. The sequence goes on from NZ_CP012184.1 coordinate 3,139,456, forward strand.
GGCCAGCGCGGCCAGCACCGTCATGTGGTCGGTGTTCCCGCCCTCCGGGGCGGCGATCATGAAGATCAGGGTGGCCGGGCCGTCCTCGGCGCCGAAGTCGACGCCGCTGCTGCTGCGGCCGAACGCCAGGCTGGGCTCGGTGACGGCCGACGAGCGGCAGTGCGGGATGCCGATCCCGCCCTCCAGGCCGGTCGGCATCTGGGCCTCGCGGGCCTCGATGTCGGCGAGGAACCGGTCCAGGTCGGTGACCCGTCCGGCGTCGACGAGGCGCTGCGCGAGCGCGGTGACGGTGGCGGTGCGGTCGGCCGACGGCACGTCGAGGTCGACCAGATCAGCGGTGATCAGTGCGGTCATGCGGCATCTCCGGTGAGGGCGAGGGTGACGTCCGGCGTGGGTGCCAGTTCGACGTCGTCGATACGGATGTCGGCCGGGCCCGGCGTGACGGATCCGGGCAGGCGGCAGGCGGCGGCGCCGTGGGCGACGGCCTGTCGCAGGGCGTCCGGACCCTCCCCGCCCGCGGCCAGGAACCCGGCCAGGGTGGAGTCGCCGGCGCCGACCGTGCTGCGCACGGCGATCGGAGGGGTCCGGGCGTGGTACTCGCCGGACCGGTCGACCAGCAGGGCGCCTCCGGCACCCAGGCTGACCAGGACCGCGCCGATCCCGCGGGCACGCAGCTCGCGGGCCGCCACCAGCACGTCGCCGAGGCTGCCCAGCGGGCGCCCGACGAGCTCGGCCAGCTCGGCGTGGTTGGGCTTCACGAGATCGGGCCCGGCCGCCACCGCGTGGTGCAGCGGGGCACCCGAGGTGTCGACGGCGATCCGAAGGCCGGGCCGGCGGCAGCGCCGCACCAGCTCGGCGTACGCGTCGTCGCCGACCCCGCGGGGCAGCGACCCGCAGCCGACCAGCCACGTGGCGCCCGCGCCGAGGGTCTGTGCCCGGTCGAGGAGTGCCTCGGCCTCGTCCGGGGTCAGCCGCGGGCCCGCCTCGTTGATCTTGGTGGTGACGCCGTCCGGCTCGACCAGGGTGATGTTGACCCGGGTGGCCTCGCCGACGGGCACCGCGACGGTGGTGACGTCGGTGGGCTCCAGGAGGGCGGCGAGCCGCTCGCCCGGCGCGGCGCCGGACGGCATCAGCGCCACCACCCGGTGCCCGGCCGCGGCGAGCGCGCGGGCGACGTTGACGCCCTTCCCGCCCGGATCGACCCGGACGGACGTGGCGCGGTGCACCGCCCCGCGGACCAGGTGCGGCAGCTCGACCGTGCGGTCCAGGCTCGGGTTCGGCGTGACCGTGACGAACATCGGGGGTGTTCCCGTCATGCGCGCACCACCTTCGGTCCGGCGGCCTCCAGCGCGGCGGCGTCCGCCGGGTCGAGGCCGGTGTCGGTGATCAGGGTGTCGATCTCGGCGGGCGTCCCGAAGCGGACGAACTGGTCGGCGCCGAACTTGCTCGCGTCGGCCAGGACGACCGACCGGCGGGCGGCGCGGAGCATCGCCCGCTTGGTCGCGCCCTCGTCCGGGTCCGGGGTGGTGAGGCCCCGGGTGGGGGAGAAGCCGTTGGTGCCGAGGAACGCGACGTCGACGACGAGATCGGCGAGCACGCTGTTCGCCCAGTCGTCGACGGTCGCGAGGGTGGTCCCGCGGACCCGGCCGCCGAGCAGCCTCAGGTGCACGTTCGGGCGTCCGGCGAGCGACGACGCGATCGGGAGCGAGTTGGTGACGACGGTGAGGTCCCGCTCCCGCGGCAGCGCCCCGGCCAGGCGGGAGGTGGTGGTGCCGGCGTCGAGCAGGATCGTCGCGGCGGTGCCGAGCTCGGCGACCGCGGCCTTCGCGATCCGCTCCTTCTCCGCGCCGTACTGGCTGTCGCGCTGGCCGACGCCCGGCTCGAAGTTCAGCAGGTCGGACGGGATGGCGCCGCCGTGCACCCGGCGCACCAGGCCCTGCCGCTCCAGCCCACCGAGGTCGCGGCGGATCGTCTCGGGGGTGACATCGAGCTCCTCGGCGACGGCGGCCACGTCGACCCGGCCCCGGTCCCGGGTCCGGTCGAGCAGCCACTGCTGACGCTCCGCTGCGTACATCTTTGTTCGCTCCCGCTTCGATGCTTGCGTGTGTCTGAGTATGTGGGTTTTACTGTGTTTGTCAACGGGTCACGTCGGAGTAACCCAGGGAGCCCCCATGCCGAGCACGTTGAACGGAATCCCCGCGAGCCCGGGCCGGGCCGGCGGCCGCGTCGTCCGGGTCGCCGAGCCGCCGGGCGAGCCGGCCGCGGGACCCGCACCCGCGGACCCCGCCGCCGAGGCGGCGCGGATCGCGCCCGCCGTCGAGCTGGTGTCGGAACGCCTCACCGCGCGCGCGGCCACCGTCTCCGGGGACGCGCGGGAGGTGCTGGAGGCGACCGTGACGATGGTCGGCGATCCCGCCCTGCTGGAGAACGCGCAGAACCTGGTCACCGGCGAGGGCCGCCCGGCCGCGCGTGCGGTGTGGGAGGCGGCAGGGCAGTTCGCCGAGCTGATGTCGTCGATGGGCGGCTACATGGCCGAGCGCGCCCGCGACATCCACGACGTCCGGGACCGGATCGTGGCCGAGCTGCTCGGCCTGCCCGCCCCGGGCGTCGCCGAGCTCGACGCGCCCGCCGTGCTCGTCGCCGGCGACCTCGCCCCGGCCGACACCGCGGGCCTGCGGCCCGGTGTCGCGCTGGCCCTCGTCACCGAGCAGGGCGGACCGACCAGCCACACCGCGATCCTCGCCCGCTCCCTGGGGATCCCCGCCGTCGTCGGGTGCGCGGGTGCGCGGGCGCTGGCCGAGGGCACCGCCGTGACCGTCGACGGCGGCACCGGTGAGGTCGCCGAGGTCGCGACCCTCGACGAGGCGACCGCCTTCGCCTCCGTCGCCTCGGTCGAGGCCGACTGGGACGGGACGGGCCGCACGGCCGACGGTCACGTCGTCCCGCTGCTGGCGAACGTCGGTGACGGCCCGGGCGCGGCGAAGGGTGCCGCCGACGGCGCCGAGGGCGTCGGCCTGTTCCGCACCGAGCTCGCCTTCCTCGCCGCGGCCGAGGAGCCTGCCGAGGCGCGGCAGCGGGAGGTCTACGCCGCGGTGCTCTCCGCGTTCGCCGGGAGGCCGGTCACCGCCCGGACCCTCGACGCCGGTGCCGACAAGCCGTTGCCGTTCCTGTCGCTCGACGGCGAGCCCAACCCCGCGCTCGGCGTCCGTGGCCTGCGGATCGCCCGGGTCCCGGGCAACGGCGACGGCGTCCTCGACCGCCAGCTCGCGGCACTCGCCGCGGCGGCGAAGGAGACGGGTGCCGAGCTGAAGGTGATGGCGCCGATGGTGGCCACCGCCGAGGAGGCCCGCTGGTTCGTCGAGCGCTGTCGCGCGCACGGCATCGCGCAGGCCGGCGTCATGATCGAGATCCCGGCTGCGGTGCTGACCGCCGACGAGATCATGGCCGAGGTCGACTTCGTCTCGGTCGGCACCAACGACCTGGCCCAGTACCTGTTCGCGGCGGATCGCCAGTCCGGGCCGGTCGCGGCACTCAACGACCCGTGGCAGCCCGCGCTGCTGCGCCTGATCGGCCTGCTCGGCGAGGCCTCGGCCCGCACCGGCACGCCGGTCGGCGTCTGTGGCGAGGCCGCGGCCGACGCGGCGCTCGCGCCGGTGCTCGTCGGGCTGGGGGTGGCGAGCCTGTCGATGGGATCCGGCGCGCTGGCCGCCGTCGGTGCGGCGCTCGGCTCGGTGGATCTGGAGCAGTGCCGGGACCGGGCCCGCGCCGCATGCGCGGCGGCCGACCCGATCGGGGCGCGGCGTGCGGTGTCGGAGCTGGGTGACTGAACGGCGACACCTCCTTACGGATGATGCTTCGGCATCATGGATCGCTCTCTGTGACGCACTGGAGCGATCGGAGCAGGTTTGGGATGCGCTGTCCGGGGCGGAGCCTCCGCTCGTCGCGCGGGAGTGGCCGCTGATCGGCCGTAAGCCCGGCCGCCGACGGGTGGAGCCGCTGGTCGCAGGCCGGTGCGGGTCCACCCCAGCGGGGCGTCCCCAGGTTGCCGCACGCCACTCGCGGTTGTTGGGTCGGCACACGGCGTGATCCACCGCTCGGGTCCGTCGACGGAGACGATCAGGGGGCCCGCCCATGTCCGGCACCGAGGGACCGCTCGCGTACGCCGTCCGGGTGGCTGCCGAACAGGCCTACGTCGACGGTCTGTCCGAGGGGCGCCGGGAGGCGTGGGAGCGCGCGTCCGGCGCGACGCCCGAGCCGTCGTCGAAGCGGCTGCTCGTGCACCTGTCGCACTCGATCGAGCGTGCGGTGATGTCCGGGCCGCGGATCGACCCGACCGTCGTCGTGGCGCTGTTCCAGCGGCTGCCGTTCTTCGACCGCGAGCGCGAGGTCTACGCGCGGATGGCCGAGGCGGGCATCCACGTCGTCGTCGGGTTCGTCGACGGCAGCGCGCACGACGTGCCGGAGGGGATCCATCTCGTCACCCTCGACCCGGACGAGCCGCTGGCCGACGAGTGGACGGTCGTCGCCGCGGGTCCCGAGGCGGGTGCATTCCTGGTCGCGACCGACCAGCACGCCCGTGACCCGCAGGAGAGCGGTCCCGAGGCGGGCCGGGTGTTCCTCGGCCGGTGGGGCTACTCCCGCGCGCAGGCCGGCAGCGAGCTGGCCCGGCTGCGGTTCGCCCTCGGCGACCGGCTCGACCCGACGATCCGGCGCACGATCGACGAGCTCCTCGCCCGGTCGATGCCGGCCGGCGGCGACCCGGCCGCCTCGTCCGGCACGCCGGGCGAGGCCTGGGCGACCACCTCGCTGAACCACATGATCGACCGCTTGCTGTCGGTCCGGGCGGGTACCCGCGAGCTCCGTGCCCAGCTGGCCGACGCGCAGCAGGCCGCGGCCGCCCGCACCGCCGCCGTCGTGGATCCCGCCAGCGGGCTGCCGACCGCCGACGTCCTGAACCGCTGGACGGACACCGCGGGGCCGGAGGCGCTCCCGGTCGGGGTCGCGCTGTTCGACCTGCCCGGGCTGAGCGGCGACCGGGTCCGCGACGACGACCGGGCCTCCTACTTCGCGGCGCACCAGGTCGCGGCCGCGCTGACCCAGCCGCTCGGGCCGGTCGACACCGCGGTCCGGCTGTCGGAGCGGCGGTTCGCGCTGGTCCTGCCCGGGGCGTCGGAGCGGCACCTGGCGGGGGTGTGCGACCGGGTCGGTGAGCAGCTGGAGCTGGCCTCGCACGGGTACCCGGGTGTGCCGCTGCACGGCCGGGTGGCGCTGATGTGCACCCGGACGCGGCCGCTGCCGGTCGACGACCTGCGTGCCGCGCTGGGGCACCTCCCGGAGGACCCGGCGGGCCACGGCCCCGTCGACGCCGGCGAGACCCCCGCGGGCGACCGCATCGTGGTCGCGGCGGCGGGCCTCGCGGAGTCCGCGACGGGCCTCGCGGAGTCCGGGGGCCGGTCGGAGCTCCCCGTCGCCACGACGGAGGAGAGCGACGGACCGGACCGCGCGGGGGGCGCCGCCGCGCGGGGGCACGACGCCACGACCGGATCCCCGGACGCGGGGGCCACGGGAGAGGGCTCCGGCGTGCAGGACGACCGGATCGGCGCGTGGGACGTCCCCGGCGCGGGCCGGCGCCCGGAGGCGGGCCGTCCCACCCCGTACGAGCGCCCGTCCGCACCGGAGCACCGGGCCTCGGCCGAGGGGACGCACCGGGCCCCGCCGGTCGACGACGGCGGCGCCCCGTACCGCTCCTGGCCGCCCACGCGCGTCGGCACCGCGGGCCGGCCCGGCGGCACCGGTCACGACTCCGTCGGCCCGCCGGCGCACGCGCACGCACCGGAGCCGCAGCAGGCGCCGCCGGTGTCCCGCCCCCGGCCCTACCTCGACGCCGGGTCCGGCGCCGGCAGGACCGACGACGACCCGCGGAACGCCGCGCAGCAGGCGCTCCGGCGTCTCGCGCCCGGCTCCACCGGCAACGGCGACGACCGGGCGCGCGACGACGTGTTCACCGACCTGTCCGACACGGGCGGCCGCAACGGCACCGGTCACCCCGGGTGGTGACCCGGGGCGACCGTGCCGGGTGGTGATCAGCCCGCGAGGAAGTCGAGCAGCGCCCGGTTGAACTCCTCGGCGTGCGTGGCGTTGAGGCCGTGCGGCCCGCCCTCGATCAGCGCGAGCTGCGCGCCCTTGATCGACTCGTGGGACCGCTTGCCGGAGACCTCGAACGGCACGATCCCGTCCGAGTCGCCGTGGATCACCAGGGTGGGTACGCCCGCGTCGGACACCTTCTGCACGTCGCCGCGCAGGTCGGTCCGGCCGAACGCGGTGATGCAGTCCAGCGTGCCCTTCGGCGAGGCGAACTCGGCGATCGCCCGGTGGTACAGCCGGTTCGGCTCGCTGATCAGGTCGGTCCGGTCCCCGGCCGCGAAGAAGCCCGTCGTGAACTCCTCGAGGAACGCGATCCGGTCGCCGGTCACGCCGGCCTGGAACTGCTCGATGGTGGCGTCGTCGAGCCCGCCGTCCGGCTTGTCGTCGGACTTGTACAGGTAGGGCGGCACGGCGGCGGCGAGCACCGCCTTCGCGACCCGGTCGGTGCCGTGCCTCGCGATGTAGCGGACGACCTCGCCGCCGCCCATCGAGAAGCCGACCAGCGTCGCCTCGCGCAGGTCCAGGTGGACGAGCAGGGCGTGCAGGTCGTCGGCGAAGGTGTCGTAGTCGTAGCCGTCCCACGGCTGGGAGGACCCACCGAAGCCGCGGCGGTCGTAGGTGACGACCCGGTGACCGGCCTCGACCAGTGCCGGGACCTGCTTCTCCCAGGACCGGCCGGACAGCGGCCAGCCGTGGACCAGGACGACCGGGGCGCCGGAGCCCTGGTCGGTGTAGTGGAGTTCGACCGGGGTGCCGTTCTGGTTGCCGACGCTGAGCTGGGGCATGGAGCGGACTCCTCCTGAAGATCGATCGTGCGCAACTCTTCGGAAGGTGATACCCGGACGCGGGCGGGTGTATTCCCCTAGTGCCCGGCGGGCTCGCGCTGCAGGACGCGCTCCAGCACGGCGCGGATCGTCGGGTCCTCGACGGTGTAGTAGACGAACGTCCCCTCCCGCCGGTTCTCGACCAGCCCGGCCAGCCGCAGCTTGGCGAGGTGCTGGCTCACCGCGGTGGGGGCGGCCCCGACCAGCTCGGCGAGGCAGGCGACCGAGGTCTCGCCCTGCAGCAGCGCCCAGAGGATCTTGATCCGGGTCGGGTCGGACAGCATGCGCAGCGCGTCCGCGGCGCGGCGGACGTCGTCCTCGGGCGGCATCGCGAAGCCGGGGATGGACTCGTGCACGACGCCGAGGATACCTGCGGAGCTGCGCGGATGGTCCGTCGTCTCACCAGCTGGATGTCTGCTTGCTTATCTTCATGCATACGCAGGTACTGTCGTTCGCATGCGCACCGCACTCGCACTGCCCGAGGTCCGCTGGGCCGGGGCGGCCCTGCTGGCCTTCCTCGCCGCCACCGGGCTGTCGCTCGCGGGGGCACCCTGGTCCGTGGTGGTGGCCCTCTACCTGGCCTGTTACGTCCTGGGCGGCTGGGAACCCGCGGTGGAGGGAGTGAAGGCGCTGGCCGAGAAGCGGCTCGACGTCGACCTGCTGATGGTCGTGGCGGCCGCCGCCGCGGCCTCGATCGGCCAGTGGTTCGACGGCGGCCTGCTCATCGTCATCTTCGCGACGTCCGGTGCGCTCGAGGCGGTGATGACGGCGCGGACCCGGGCCGATATCGACTCGTTGCTCGATCTCGCGCCGGAGACCGCCACGCTGGTCGAGGACGGGACCGAGCGGCGGGTCCCCGCGGCCGGGCTGGTCGCCGGCCAGACCGTCGTCGTACGGCCCGGCGAGCGGATCCCCGGCGACGGCCGGGTGCTCGACGGCGTGTCCGAGGTGGACACCGCGGCGCTCACCGGCGAGCCGGTGCCGGTCCGCCGTGAGGCCGGCGACGACGTGCTCGCCGGCACCGTCAACGGCACCGGCGTGCTGCGGGTGCGGGTGCTGCGCGACGCCGCGGACACCGTCGTCGCGGGGGTGGCGGCGCAGGTCGAGCGCGCCGCCGGGACGAAGGCGAACCGTCAGCTGTTCATCGAGAAGGTCGAGCAGCGGTACTCGGTGATCGTCGTCGTGGCGACCGTGCTGCTGCTCGCGGTGCCACTGCTGCTCGGTGCCGCGTTCGAGGAGACCCTGCTCCGCGCGATCGTGTTCATGATCGTCGCGTCGCCGTGCGCGATCGTCCTGGCGACGATGCCGCCGCTGCTCGCGGCCGTCGCGGTGGCCGGCCGTCGCGGCACACTGGTCAAGGACGTCACCGTGCTCGAGGCGCTCGCCGACGTCGACTCCGTCGTGCTCGACAAGACCGGCACCCTCACCTCCGGCCGGCCGCAGGTCGTCGCGGCCACCGCGCTCGGCGGCCGCTCCACCGACGACGTGCTCGCCCTGGCGGCGGCGGCCGAGGTGGGCAGCGAGCACGTGCTCGGCCGCGCGGTGCGCCGGCACGCCCTCGACCGTGGCCTCGACCTGCCCGTCGCGACGGGGTTCGCGGCGGTCCCCGGCGAGGGGGTGCGGGCGTCGGTCGGCGGGCACGAGGTGCTCGTCGGCAGGCCCGAGCTGCTCGACGCCCCGGACGGGCCGGCCGGCGCGCTGGTCGCGGAGGTGCAGGAGGCCGGGCGGACCGCCGTCGTCGTGCTGGTGGGCGGGGCGCCGGTGGGCGTGCTCGGGCTCGCCGACGAGCCCCGCCCGGGCGCGGCGGAGGCCCTCGCCGACGTGCGACGCGTGGTCGGCGGGGAGCCCGAGGTCCTCACCGGTGACGCGTTGCGCCCGGCCCGGGTGCTCGCCGACCGGCTCGGCCTGACCGGTGTGCGTGCCGGGTTGCTGCCCGCGGACAAGGTCGACGTCGTGCGGGAGCGGCAGGACGCCGGGCGCCGGGTGCTGGCCGCCGGCGACGGCATCAACGACGCGCCGCTGCTGGCGTCCGCCGACGTCGGGCTGGTCGTCTCGGACGGCGCCGGGGCGCTCTCGCTGGAGGCGGCCGACGGCGTGCTGACCCGCGACCCGCTCGGCTCGCTCGCCCCGCTGGTCGCCCTCGCGCGCCGGGCCCGGCGGATCGCGCGCGCCAACCTGGCGTTCGCCGCCGCGGTGATCGTCGTCCTGGTCGGGTGGGACCTGGTGGGCACGCTGCCGCTGGTCGTCGGCGTCGCCGGGCACGAGCTCTCGACGGTGCTGGTGTGCCTGAACGGGCTGCGGCTGCTCGTCGGCGCGCGCCACGACGACCGGCGCGGGCGGACGGCCGCGGCGCCGGTCGAGGACCGGGTCGGTGCCGGGGTCTGACGGGCGGTCAGGCGGGTGCGGCGTCCAGGGCGGCCAGCGCCATCCGGCGCAGGACGGCGACCCGGGCGTCGGCGCCCCGGGGGGCAGGCTGGTCCACCCGTGGCGCGTACGGCGTCGAGTTGAGCAGCCCGAACACGCCGTGCGCGACGGTCCGTGCCTCGGACGGCGGGACGCCCGGGTGGACCCGGCGCAGGGTGTCCACCCAGAGCTCGACGTAGGTGCGCTGCAGCCGGCGGACGGTGCGGCGTGCCTCGTCGGGCAGGTTCGCCAGGTCCCGGTCCTGCACGACGATCAGCTCCGGCTCGCGGGTGGCGAACTCGACGTGGAAGTCCACGAGGTCCGCCAGCGCCGCCCGCGGATCGTCGTGCCGGACCCGGGCGCGGCCGCCCTCCAGCAGCCGCTCGCTGATGTCGATCAGCATCTCGGCGAGCAGCGCCTCCTTGCCCGGGAAGTGCCGGTAGAGGGCGGGCCCGCTGACCCCGACGGCCGCTCCCAGGTCGGCGATGCTCACGCCGTGGAAGCCGTGCCGGGCGAAGAGGCGTGCCGCCTCGGCGAGGATCTGCTCGCGCCGGCTGGGGCCGGCGGACTCCGGGGCGGCCATCGCACGAGCGTACCGCTCCGGGTTAACGGTTGTTAACCGCCGTGCGGATCGTCTCAGGATCCGCACAGGTCGTCGGCGATACCCTCGTCGGTGTGATGAGCACCCTGCGCCGGCTGCGCGAGCGCACCGGCGTGCGCGCGGCGTCCGCGCTCGCCGCCGCGGCGGCGGTCGCGCTCGTGCTCGTCGTCGCCGGGGTGTCGCTGGTCCTGGTGCTCGACCAGACGCTGAAGGCCAACACCCGCGACGCCCTCCAGCAGACTGCCCAGCAGCTCGCCACCCGGGTCGAGGCGAACTTCTCCGGCAGCAGCGATCCCAAGCGCAACGCCATCGACGCGACCGGCAAGCGCACCGACATCGTCCAGATCGCCACCGCCTACAGCGACGAGACCAACGCCCCGGACTGGATGGTCGGCTCGAACGGCGCCCAGAAGGACGTCCAGATCATCGGCTCGTCCGATCCGCTCGACGAGGCCGACCCCATCGTGCCGTGGCTGCTGGCGCCGGGCGAGACGCGGTCCGAGGCCGATGTCCCGATCACCTACCGCAACGGCGCCGACCAGGTCGGGGACGACGAGACGGCGACCGAGAACATGATGGTCGTCGGCCTCGGGGCGCGTGCCCAGGGGCGACCGATCACCGTCTACGCCGCGCAGGACCTCAAGCCGGTGCACCAGGCCGTCGAGACCGTCGGGCTGCTGGCCGCCGGCGGGATCCCGGTCCTGGTGCTGGTCGCCGGGTTCTTCACCTACCTGTTCGCAGGCCGCGCGCTCCGCCCGGTGGAGGAGATGCGGTCGCGGGTCGCCGGGATGGGTGAGAAGGACCTGTCCGAACGGGTGCCCGAGCCGGCGTCGCGGGACGAGGTCGGCAGGCTCGCCCGCACGATGAACCAGATGCTCGGCCGGATCGAGTCGTCACAGGCCACCCAGCGGCGGTTCGTCGCCGACGCCAGCCACGAGCTGCGCAGCCCGCTCGCGACGGTCTCCACCGGCCTGGAGCTGCTCGGCACCGGGATGGCGGAGGAGTCGGCGGACCGGGCCACCGTCGAGACGCTCCGCGGCGAGACCGCCCGGCTGACCGGCCTGGTCGAGGGACTGCTGTTCCTGGCCAGGGCCGACGAGCGCGGGCTCGCGCCCCGCCGCGAGGAGGTCGATCTCGACGAGATCGCCGACGCCGAGCGGGTCCGGCCGTCCGGGGCGACGGCCGTCGCCGTCCGGGTGACGACCGAGCCGGCCCGGGTGGTCGGCGACCGCGGCCAGCTGGTCCGGGTGGTGCGCAACCTCGTCGACAACGCCAAGCGGCACGCCACGTCGACGGTGACGGTGTCGGTCGGGACCGACGGCGCCACCGCGGTGATCGACGTCGAGGACGACGGCTGCGGTGTCCCCGAGGCCGACCGGGCCCGGGTGTTCGAGCGGTTCGTCCGCCTCGACGAGGCCCGTTCGCGCGGCGACGGCGGCTCCGGCCTGGGCCTGTCGATCGTGTCCGAGCTGGTCGCCGCGCACGGCGGCACGGTGGCGGCCCTGGAGTCGCCGGAGCTGGGCGGTGCCCGGTTCCGGGTGACCCTCCCGGCGGTCGTCGCGGCTCCGGTCCCCGAGCCGGACGACGAGTCCGAGCCGTCCGGGGCGTCCGAGCCGGACCCCGACCTGCGTGACGACCGCCCGTCGGGCCCGTTGCCCCGGATCCTGGAGATCCCGGCCGGGGCGCACTCCGGTCCCGCCCACCCCGGTCGGGCACCCTCCGGTCCGGCGCCCTCCGGCGGCGCGTCCGGTGCGGTCGACCTGGCCGGTGCGGCCGGGGCGGCCGGTGCCACCGGTTCAGCCGGTGCAGCCGGTGCAGCCGGTGTGGAGGCGAACCGGACGGCCACCCCGGCCGGGGGGAACGGGGTCACCCCCGAGGTGACGTCCGCCGGCGGCGGCGCCATGCGTCCGTCGCCCGGGGCTCCCCGCCCGGAGCAGGACGCCGGCCGGGCGCAGCGCCGGAACGACCCGCCGACCGGTCCGCTGCCGATCCGTCCGGACACCGTCGGCAGCCCCGCCGACGAGAACGAGACCCGTCCGCTCCCGGTGGTCCGAGCCGGCACCGGCCCGCGCGGCGGCACCGCCGTGGCGACCCGGAACGGCGGGACGCGGACCGGTGCCGCCCGCGCCGAGGCGGCCCAGGGCGAGGCGGCACGGTCCGGGGAGTCGCGGGCCCCGGCCCCGCGCCGCCCGGACGACCGCCGGAGCTGATCCGGCGGCCCCCGGAGGTCAGGCCGGGGGTGCGGCGGCGGGCTCGGACATCCGGTAGCCCACGCCGCGCAGGGTCTCGATGCTGTGCGTCCCGAACGGCGCGTCGATCTTCCGGCGCAGGTAGCCGACGTAGACCTCGACGACGTTGACCTCGCCGTCGTAGTGGGCGTCCCACACCGACCGCAGGATGTCGGTCTTGGTCACGACCTGCCCCGGGTGCGCCATCAGGTGCTCCAGCACCCCGAACTCGCGTGGGGTCAGGGAGATCTCGACGTCGCCGCGGTGCACCCGGTGGGTCGCAGGGTCCAGCGACAGGTCCCCGACGCGCAGGACGGTCGGTGCCGACTCCCCGGCGCGCCGCAGCAGTGCCCGCAGCCGGGCCAGCAGCACGACGAACGAGAAGGGCTTGGTCAGGTAGTCGTCGGCGCCGAGGTCGAACGCGTCGGCCTCGTCGTACTCGCCGTCCTTCGCGGTCAGCATCAGCACCGGGGTCCACACGCCGCGGTCGCGCAGGTGCTGCAGGATCCGGTAGCCGGACAGGCCCGGGAGCATGATGTCCAGGACGATCACGTCGTGCCGGCCGGACAACGCGTACTGCAGGCCGGTGTTGCCGTCGTGGGCGAGCTCGATCTCGTGCCCCTCGGCGGCCAGGCCCCGCCGGACGAGCTCGGCGAGCGGTTTCTCGTCCTCGACCAGTAGCAGGCGCACGCTTCTACCGTAGTGTCCGCGCCCGCCCGTGACGGACGGTGGCCTGCAGGAACAGCGGTGCCGGACGCCCGACGACCCTCATCGGCGCTCCTCCCCATCGGTCGTACGACGAGTGTGCTCCGCCGACGCTGTGACGGGCCTGAGACGGGGACCGGTGCTGGACGAACCACGTTAACGAGCGCTAACCTGTTAACGGTCGTTAACAGGAGGTACGGATGGTGGTCCCGGAAGCGGCGCAGGGAGCGCCCAGGCTCGGCACGGCGGTCGACCCGTCCGGCGACGGGTTCGCGGCGAACGCCGCCGCGCACCGCGACCTGGTGGCGGACCTGAACGCGCAGCTCGCCTCGGCCCGGCTGGGCGGACCCGAGCGGTCGCGGACCCGCCACGTGGAGCGCGGCAAACTGCTGCCACGGGACCGGGTGGACTCGCTGGTCGACCCGTCGTCGCCGTTCCTGGAGCTGTCGCCGATGGCGGCGCACGGCATGTACGACGACCAGGCCCCCGGCGCCGGGATGATCACCGGTGTCGGCCGGGTGGCCGGTCGCGAGTGCGTGATCGTCGCCAACGACGCGACGGTCAAGGGCGGCACCTACTACCCGATGACGGTCAAGAAGCACCTCCGGGCGCAGGAGGTGGCGCTGCAGAACAGGCTGCCCTGCGTCTACCTGGTCGACTCCGGCGGCGCCTACCTGCCCGAGCAGGACCAGGTCTTCCCGGACCGCGAGCACTTCGGCCGGATCTTCTACAACCAGGCGCAGATGTCCGGGCAGGGCATCCCGCAGATCGCCGCCGTGCTGGGCTCCTGCACCGCGGGTGGCGCCTACGTGCCGGCGATGTCGGACGAGGCGGTGATCGTCCGCAACCAGGGCACGATCTTCCTCGGCGGCCCCCCGCTGGTGAAGGCGGCGACCGGTGAGGTCGTCACCGCCGAGGAGCTGGGCGGCGGGGACCTGCACTCGAAGACCTCCGGGGTGACCGACCACCTGGCCGCCGACGACGCCGACGCCCTCCAGCGGGTCCGGGCCATCGTCGGCACGCTCGGCCCGCGCGCCCCGCGGCCGTGGGACGTCGCGCCGACCGAGGCCCCGGCCGTCGACCCGGCGGAGCTCTACGGCGCGGTCCCGGCCGACTCGCGGACCCCCTACGACGTGCGCGAGGTGATCGCCCGCGTCGTCGACGGCTCCCGGTTCGGCGAGTTCAAGTCCGAGTACGGCACGACGCTGGTCACCGGTTTCGCCCGGATCCACGGCCACCCGGTCGGGATCGTGGCGAACAACGGGATCCTGTTCTCCGAGTCCGCGGTCAAGGGCGCGCACTTCGTCGAGCTGTGCGACCAGCGCGGGATCCCGCTGGTGTTCCTGCAGAACATCTCCGGGTTCATGGTCGGCCGCGACTACGAGGCCGGCGGGATCGCGAAGAACGGCGCCAAGATGGTCACCGCCGTCGCCTCGACGCGGGTGCCGAAGCTGACCGTCGTCATCGGCGGGTCGTTCGGCGCCGGGAACTACGCCATGTGCGGGCGGGCGTACTCGCCGCGGTTCCTGTTCATGTGGCCCAACGCCCGCGTCTCCGTCATGGGCGGGGAGCAGGCCGCGACCGTGCTCGGCACCGTCGGCAACGCCGATCCGGACGCGATCCGCGCCCAGTACGAGGCGCAGGGCCACCCCTACTACTCCACCGCCCGGCTGTGGGACGACGGCGTCATCGACCCCGCCGACACCCGCACGGTGCTGGGCCTGTCCCTGTCCGTCGCCGCCAACGCGCCCCTGGCCGACCCGGCCTTCGGCGTCTTCCGGATGTGAGGGCCGTGAGCCGCATGTTCGACACCGTCCTGGTCGCCAACCGCGGCGAGATCGCCGTCCGGGTCGTCCGCACCCTGCGCGCGCTCGGCGTGCGCAGCGTCGCCGTGTACTCCGACGCCGACTCCTCCGCCCCGCACGTCCGCGCCGCCGACGAGGCGGTCCGGATCGGGCCCGCCGCGGCCGCCGAGTCCTACCTGTCGATCGAGAACGTGATCGCCGCGGCCCGGGCCACCGGCGCGCAGGCGATCCACCCCGGCTACGGCTTCCTGTCCGAGAACACCGCGTTCGCCACCGCCTGCGAGCAGGCCGGGATCGCGTTCGTCGGGCCGCCGTCGTCGGCGATCGAGGCGATGGGCGACAAGATCCGCGCCAAGCAGACCGTCGCCAAGGCCGGGGTGCCGGTCGTGCCCGGCTCCGACGGGGCGGGCCTGTCCGACGACGAGCTCACCGCCGTCGTCGCCGACATCGGCTACCCGGTCCTGCTCAAGCCGAGCGCCGGCGGGGGCGGCAAGGGCATGCGCGAGGTGCACTCCCCGGAGGGCCTCGCCGACGCCATCGCCGGGGCCCGGCGCGAGGCCCGCGGCTCGTTCGGCGACGACACCCTGCTCGTCGAGCGCCTGGTCACCACCCCGCGCCACATCGAGATCCAGGTGATGGCCGACGCCCACGGCGGCGTCGTCCACCTCGGCGAGCGCGAGTGCTCACTGCAGCGCAGGCACCAGAAGATCATCGAGGAGGCGCCGTCGGCGCTGCTCACCGACGCGCAGCGTGCCGAGATGGGCCGTGCGGCCTGCGAGGCGGCCCGCGCGGTGGGCTACACCGGCGCCGGGACCGTCGAGTTCATCGTGAGCGGTGACCGGGCGGCGTCCGATCTCGAGTCCTTCTTCCTGGAGATGAACACCCGGCTGCAGGTCGAGCACCCGGTCACCGAGGAGGTCACCGGCCTGGACCTGGTCGAGCTCCAGCTGCGGGTCGCCGCCGGGGAGCCGCTGCCGATCGGTCAGGACGACGTCGTGCTGACCGGCCACGCCGTCGAGGCCCGGGTCTACGCCGAGTCGACCGCGGTGCACGACGGAGCGCTGACCTTCCTCCCGAGCGGCGGGCCGGTGCTCGACTGGAGCCCGGCCGCCGGGGTGCGGGTCGACTCGGGCATCGCGACCGGCACGGTCGTCGGCTCGGACTACGACCCGATGCTCGCCAAGGTGATCGCCCACGGCGCCACCCGCGACGAGGCGCTGCGCCGGCTCGACGGCGCCCTGCGCGACACGGTCCTGCTCGGGCTCGACTCCAACGTGGCGTTCCTGCGGGCACTGCTCGCCGACGACGACGTCCGCGCCGGCCGGCTCGACACCGGCCTGATCGCGCGGCGCGGGGCGGCGCTGGTGGACACCGGCGTCCCCGAGGACGTGCTCGGCGCGGTCGCCGGGCAGGCGCTGCTGCGGCTGGAGCCGGTGTCGCCGTCCGAGGCACCGCGGGTCGTCGACCCGTTCGACGTCCCGGGCGGCTGGCGGGTCGGCGAGCCGGCCTGGACCGTGCGGCGGCTGGTCGCCGCCGGGGCGGACGCCGCCGAGGTGCGGGTCCGCGGCCGCGCCGCCGGGTTCGACCTGGCACTGCCCGGCCGGGACGGCGAGGACGGGGCGACCCCCGCGTCCGCGACCGGGGCCGCGCCGGTGCACCGCTGCCGCACCGCCGCCGTCGGGCCGGGGGCGGTCGAGCACACCCACGACGGCCGCACCCGCCGCTACGCGGTCGCCCAGGCGTCCGACGGGGTGCTCTGGATCGGGCGCGACGGCCACGCCTGGGGCGTCCGCGAGCAGGAGCCACTGGAGGCAGCCCGCACCGCCGCCGAGGACGACGGCGGCCCGGTCGTCTCGCCGATGCCGGGCACCGTGACCGTCGTCGAGGTCGCCGAGGGCGACACCGTGACCGCCGGCGCGACGCTGGTGGTCGTCGAGGCCATGAAGATGGAACACGTGCTCACTGCCCCCGTCGACGGGACGGTGCGCGAGCTGAGGGCCCGCCCCGGAGCCACCGTCGCGAAGGACGCGGTGCTGCTGGTCGTCGAGGCGGCTCCCGAGAAGGAGGAGTCGGCATGACCACCGCCACCGGACGGACCTCCGCCGAGGAGTACGAGGCACTGCGGGTCTCGGTCGAGGAGTTCGCGCGCAGGGAGGTCGCCCCGGTCATCGGGGACCTCTACATCCGCGAGGAGTTCCCGTACGACATCACCGCGAAGATGGGCGCGATGGGCCTGTTCGGCCTGCCCGTCCCCGAGTCCTACGGCGGCATGGGCGGCGACTACTACGCGCTCTGCCTGGCCCTGGAGGAGCTCGCCCGGGTCGACTCGTCGGTCTCGATCACCGTCGAGGCCGGTGTCGGGCTCGGTGCCATGCCGATCCTCCGCTTCGGCACCGAGGAGCAGAAGGCCCGCTGGCTGCCCGACCTCGCCGCCGGGCGGGCACTCGGCGCGTTCGGCCTCACCGAGCCCGGCGGCGGGTCCGACGCCGGTGCCACCCGCACCACCGCCCGTCTCGAGGGCGGCGAGTGGGTGATCAACGGGTCGAAGTGCTTCATCACCAACTCCGGCACCGACATCACCTCGGTCGTCACCGTCACCGCCGTGACCGGCGAGAAGCCCGACGGCGGCAAGGAGATCTCGGCGATCCTCGTCCCCGCCGGGACGCCCGGGTTCACCGTCGGCGGGAAGTACTCCAAGGTCGGCTGGAACTGCTCGGACACCCGCGAGCTGTTCTTCGACGACGTCCGCGTCCCCGAGGCGAACCTGCTCGGGGAGCGCGGCCGCGGCTACGCCCAGTTCCTGTCCATCCTGGACGAGGGCCGGGTCGCGATCGCCGCGCTCTCGGTCGGGCTGGCCCAGGGCTGCGTCGACGAGTCGGTGCGCTACGCCGGTGAGCGGGAGGCGTTCGGCCGGACGATCGGTGGCTACCAGGCGATCCAGTTCAAGATCGCCGAGATGGAGGCCCGGGTGCACACCGCCCGGCTCGCGTGGCAGCACGCCGCCCGGCTCCTCGTCGACGGGGAGCCGTTCAAGAAGGAGGCGGCGATCGCGAAGCTCGTCGCCTCGAACGCGGCGATGGACAACGCCCGCGACGCCACGCAGGTCTTCGGCGGCTACGGCTTCATGAACGAGTACCCCGTCGGCCGCTTCTACCGCGACGCGAAGATCCTGGAGATAGGCGAAGGCACCTCCGAGGTCCAGAAACTCCTGATAGCCCGCCACCTGGGCCTGTAGCGCAGACGCTCACGGGTTCCGTCGGCGCTCGCCCGATCGCGTGAGCACCGGCGGAACCGGTGAGCGGGGCGGGGTTCGTTCGGTGGGTGAACGACATTCCCGGGGGCCGGGTGATGACTGTGATGGGGTGCGGGGCGCGCTGCGCGGGTAGACCGGTACCCATGGGTAACGACCTCAACCACCAGGTACGCCTCGCCGCCCGCCCGACCGGGCTCCCCGGCCCCGAGGTGTGGGAGCACACCTCCGAGCCGGTCCCGGAGCCCGGCGAGGGGCGGTTCGTCGTCCGCGTCAGCCACGTCTCCCTGGACCCGGCGATGCGCGGCTGGATGAACGAGGGGAAGTCCTACGCCCCGCCGGTCGGGATCGGCTCCGTCATGCGGGCGCTGGGCCTCGGCGAGGTCGTGGCGTCGAACCACCCGGGGTTCGCCGTCGGCGACACCGTCACCGGCGTGCTCGGCGTGCAGGACTACGTCGAGACCGACGGCTCCGGCCTGCAGAAGGTGCGGCCCACCGCCGAGGTCCCGCCGGAGCGCTACCTCGCGCTGCTCGGGATGACCGGCATGACCGCCTGGTTCGGGCTCTTCGACGTCGGTGCGCTGAACGAGGGGGAGACCGTCGTCGTCTCCGGTGCCGCGGGCGCGGTCGGCAGCGTCGTGGGGCAGCTCGCGAAGATCCGGGGTGCCCGGGTGGTCGGCATCGCCGGCGGGCCGGAGAAGTGTTCCTGGGTCACCGGCGAGCTCGGCTTCGACGCCGCGATCGACTACCGCACCGAGAACGTGTCGCAGCGGCTGCGCGAGCTCGCCCCCGACGGCGTCGACGTCTACTTCGACAACGTCGGCGGGGAGATCCTCGACGCCGTGCTCGGCAGGCTCGCGATGCACGCCCGCGTCGTCATCTGCGGCGCCATCAGCCAGTACAACTCCGACAGCGGCATGCAGGGCCCGCGCAACTACATGAACCTGCTCGTGTACCGGGCCCGGATGGAGGGCTTCCTGGTCGGCGACTACGTCGACCGGTGGGGCGAGGCCGGCACCGAGCTCGCCGGGTGGCTGGCCGAGGGCCGCATCCACAGCCGGGAGGACGTCGTCGACGGCACCGTGGACGACTTCCCCGAGGTCCTGCTGCGCCTGTTCCGCGGCGAGAACACCGGCAAGCTGGTGCTGCGCCTGCGCCGGGACTGAACCCCGCCACCGGGGTGCGGCGCGCGGGCCGGGCACGATGACGGGGTGCGCCTCGCCCTCGCCCGGACCGCCGTCGTCGTCTCCGGAGCGGCGATCCTCGTCGTCGAGACCCTCGCGACGCGGCTGGTGGCCCCCTACGTCGGGCTGACCCTGGAGTCCACCACCGCGGTGATCGGGGTGGCGCTGGCCGGGATCGCCGCCGGCGCCGCGCTCGGCGGGAAGTGGGCCGACGAGCGCGACCCGGTGGCCGTCGCGGCGCTGATGCTCGTGATCGGCGGGCTCGGCACGCTCGCCGTGCGCCCGATCGTCCGGCTCCTCGGCCCGCTGCTGGGTGCCGGGCCGTACGCGGCGGTCCTGCTCGTCGCGGCGTCCACACTGGTCTCGGTGACCGCGCTGTCGGCGGTCACCCCGGCCGTCACGAAGGCGCGGCTGACGGGTCTCGACCGCTCCGGTGAGGTCGTCGGCGGGCTGTCCGCGGCCGGGACCGTCGGCTCCCTCGCCGGCACCTTCCTGACCGGTTTCGTGCTGGTGGCGTTGCTTCCGGTGAGCGCGATCCTGCTGGTCACCGCCGCCGCGTGCCTGGTGCTCGGGCTCGTCGTCGCGCCGTGGCGCCGGCGCCGGGACCTGCTGCGGGGCGGCACGGCGGCGGTCCTGCTCGCCGTCGCGCTCGTCGCCGTCCCGGGCCGGTGCGACGCCGACACCACCTACTACTGCGCGTCCGTGCAGCCCGACCCGGACGACCCGGCCGGGCGCTACCTGGTGCTCGACGACCTCCGGCACTCCTACGTCCGGCTCGGCGATCCCGCGCACCTGGAGTTCGCCTACACGAAACGGTTCGCGGCCGCGGTCGACACCGCGTTCCCGCCGGGACGGCCGCTGGACGCCGTGCACGTCGGCGGTGGGGCGCTCACCGTGCCGCGGTGGCTGGCCGCGACCCGTCCGGGGAGCACCTCGGCCGTGCTGGAGCTCGACCGCGGGGTGGTCGACCTGGGCGTGCGCGAGCTGGACGCCGGTGCGATCCCGGCGACGACCGTCCGCACCGGCGACGCCCGGGTGGGGCTCGCCGAGCGACCCGACGACTCGGCCGATGTCGTCGTCGGCGACGCGTTCGGCGCCCGCTCGGTGCCGTGGCACCTGTCGACCCGCGAGTTCCTCGCCGAGGTGCAGCGGGTGCTGCGTCCCGGCGGGCTCTACGTGCTCAACGTGATCGACCGCGACCCGCTGGACCTGCTGCGCGCCGCGACGGCGACGGTCGACGGCAGCTTCGGCACGACGATGCTGGTGGCCCGGCCCGACGAGCTCGCACCGGGCGGCGGCGGGAACGTCGTGGTCGTCGCGTCCGACCGGCCGGTCGACCCGGCGGCGCTGGAGGCCGCGGTCGCCCGCAGCGGCGAGCCCGGCGCGGTGCTCGACCCGGCCCGCACCGCCGCGTTCACCGCCGGGGCGCCGGTGCTGACCGACGACCGTGCCCCGGTCGACCAGCTCATCACCACCGGCCTGGAGGGCTGAGCCCGGTCCCGGGTGGCCGCGGGCCGGATCACGCTAGGGTCGCGTTCGCCGGAGGCACGTGACTCACGAGGGGAATCCGCTGTGGCGACCTGGGAAGACCTGCACTCCTACGTGGTGGTGCGGTACGAGATCGTCCGGCAGACCGCCGACGAGCTCCGGTTCCGGCTCCCGACGACCGGGGACCGGACCCAGCTGGTCGTCGTGAAGCGGATCCGGGAGACCGCCGCGCGGCCGGGCGTCGAGGTGACCGACGCCGCCGCGGCCGTCGCCGACCCGGACCAGGTGTGGGTGCAGATCGAGTCGCCGGTCGCCCGGCTCGGCGACGTCGACCTCGCGAAGGCGCTGGAGCTGGCCGGTCCGTCGGTTGTGGGCGGGCTCGCGGCCGAGGAGGGCGTGATCGTGTACCGGCACTCGATCCCGCTGGGCCCCGCGGCGCTCGACGGTTTCGAGTTCCCGTTCCGGCAGGTCGTGCACCTGGCCGACGAGCTCGAGCAGGCGCTGACCGGGCGCGACGAGAACTAGGTCACACTTGACCTGAAGCCGGGTAGAGGTCCGAGGCTTCGTTCATGGCTGAGTACACGCTTCCGGACCTGCCCTACGACTACGGCGCACTCGCTCCGCACATCGCGCCGGAGATCATGGAGCTGCACCACTCCAAGCACCACAACACCTACGTCCAGGGCCTCAACGCCACCATCGACAAGCTCGCCGAGGCCCGTTCGACGAACGACTTCGGCGCCGTCGTCGGCCTGGAGAAGACCCTCGCGTTCAACCTCGGCGGGCACGTCAACCACTCCGCCTTCTGGAAGAACCTCTCCCCGGACGGCGGCGACAAGCCCACCGGTGACCTCGCCTCCGCGATCGACGACGACTTCGGGTCGTTCGACGCGTTCCAGGCGCACTTCACCGCCGCCGCCACCACCATCCAGGGCTCCGGCTGGGCCGTCCTGGGCTTCGACCGGCTCGGGCAGAAGCTGCTGATCCACCAGCTCTACGACCAGCAGTCCCAGCTCCCCGCCGGGCAGACCCCGATCGTGCTGCTCGACATGTGGGAGCACGCGTTCTACCTGCAGTACAAGAACGTGAAGCCGGACTACGTCAAGGCCTGGTGGAACGTCGTCGACTGGGCGGACGCCGCCGAGCGCTTCGCCGCCGCCCGCGGCTGACGGGGGGCGGGGCGGCCCGGCTCAGGCCGGGTAGCCGGTGCCCCCGGCGTGCGAGCCGATGGGGGCGAGCTCGGTGACCGTGGGGTGGCCGGCGGCGAGCAGGGCCACGTCGGTGCCGGGCAGCGCCTCGGAGTGGTCCTCCGAGACGAACGTCCGCAAGCCGCCCGGCCGCACCCCGTCGGGACCGCGTTCCGGCGCCCGGTGCGCCACCCGCACCCGCACCGCGCCGGTCGCACAGAGCGCGGCCTCCCGCAGCGGCGGCAGCCCGGCCGCCGGGACGTCGGGGACGTTCACCGTCCACGGCGTCCCGGCGGGGCGGGACCGCAGCCGCTCCAGCAGCTCGGGCAGCAGCCCGGTCACCGTGGCCCAGTTCGGCTCGGCCGGCGTCGACAGGCCGCAGGCCAGCGACAGGGCGATGCCCGACCAGCCGTGCAGCGTCCCGGTGAGCACCGCCCCGACCGTGCCCGAGTGCAACACCTGGGCGCCGGTGTTCGCGCCGACGTTGATCCCGGACAGCACGACGTCCGGCTCGCGGGCGAACCAGCCCTGCCCGGCCGCGTGCACGATGTACGCCGGGTCGGCCGCGACCGCCCACGCCTCGATCCCGTCGAGCTGGCCGATGTCGTCGCGGGCGTGCACGGCGGTGTGGCCGTCGTCGGTGACGGACCGGACGGAGCCGCCCGCACCGCTCGCGTCCGCGGCGGGGGCGGCGACGACGACGTCGTACCCGGCGTCGCGCGCCCCCCTGGCCAGTGCGTACAGCCCGGGGGAGTCGATGCCGTCGTCGTTCGTGATCAGGGCGAGGGGCACCGGCCCAGCCTAGGCGCGTCCCGGCCGGGCGAGCGCGGTCACACCCACCGGGGCCCCGATCGACGGCCCCGTCCCGGTAGGCCACGATTGACCCCGCTACGGGATCGATACACCGACAGGGAGTGGGACAGCGCGTGACGACCTGGGAGTACAGCAGCATCACGCCGGGCGACCTGGCGATCGACGCTCTCGGGCCCGCCCGCATCACCTCACCGCTCGCTCCCCTGCTCGACGCCCGCCGCACCACCGAGCACTACGTCGACGCCGGTGACCGCGTCCTGCTCGACGACACCGCCGCCGGGCTCAAGGCCCGCGGGGTCGACGTCGAGGAGCTGCCCGGCCTCGAACCGTGCGGCCCGCGCCGGCAGATCTACTTCGACCCGTCCAAGACGCGGGCGGGCATCGTCACCTGCGGTGGCCTGTGCCCCGGCCTCAACGACGTGATCGCCGGTCTGGTGCGCACGCTGACCTACCACTACGGCGTCCGGCGGGTCGTCGGGTTCCGCAACGGCTACCGCGGCTTCGTCTCCTCCTACGGGCACGACGTCGTCGAGCTGACCCCGGAGTCGGTGCGCGACATCCCGGTCGACGGCGGCACCTTCCTCGGCACCTCCCGCGGCCCGCAGGACCCCGAGGAGATCGTCGACTGCCTCGAGCAGATGCACCTCAACGTGCTGTTCGTGATCGGCGGCGACGGCACGATGCGCGGCGCGATGGAGATCGCCAGGGTGGTGGCCGAGCGGGGCCTGCGGATCGCCGTCGTCGGCATCCCGAAGACGATCGACAACGACATCCCCTTCATCGACCAGAGCTTCGGCTTCCAGACGGCGTTCTCCCAGGCCAGCGAGGCCATCCGATCGGTGACGGTGGAGGCGAAGTCGACCCCCGGCGGGGTCGGCCTGGTCAAGCTGATGGGCCGGCACTCCGGCTTCATCGCCTGCTACGCGTCGCTGGTCCGGTCCGACGCCGACGCCGTGCTGATCCCGGAGGTCCCGTTCGAGCTCGACGGCGAGACCGGCCTGCTGCACCACCTGCGACGACGGGTGGAGCAGCGCGGGCACGCCGTCGTCGTCGTGGCGGAGGGGGCGGGGCAGGAGCTGCTGCCGCCGATCGGCCGCACCGACGCCTCCGGCAACGCCAAGCTCGCCGACGTCGGGCCGTGGCTGCGGGAGCAGATCAGCGACGCGTTCGCCGACGCCGGGATGGAGACGACCGTCCGCTACGTCGACCCCAGCTACCTGATCCGCAGCGTGCCGGCGAACCCGTACGACAGCGTCTACACGGTCCGGCTGTCGCAGGCCGCGGTGCACGCGGCGATGTCCGGCCGGACGTCGATGGTGGTGGGGCGGGTCCGGCGCCGGTTCGTGCACATCCCGATGGCCCTCGCCGTGAGCCGGCGCAACCAGGTCGACCCGCACGGCGACCTGTGGATGGCGGTGCTGGAGTCGACCGGGCAGCCGTGGCGGTTCGGGGAGGACTCCGGGGCGCCGACGCGGGCGCCGCACACCTGAGCCGCCCGGTCAGTTGAGGTGCGCGCGGTGCTTGCGTGCCTCGGTCCGGACCTCGTCGAGGACCTCGGCACCCGATCGCGACCCGCGCCCCGGGCCGTCCACCCAGGACTCCATGAGCCGGGCGGCCTCGTCCCACCGCGCCTGCGCGGCTAGGACGTCGCCGAGCTCGCGGATCAGCTCGGGGCCGCGGTGGCGCAGCCCGAGCCGCATCCGCAGCACCCACTCCAGGTCGGTGTGGCTCTTCTGCCGCGCGTAGACCGCGCGCAGGTTGTCGAGCATCCGGGCCAGGATCTGCCGGGTCGACACCCGCGGCAGCAGGTTCGCCCCGAACGGCGCCTCCGGCCCCGCGCCGGTCGTCGCGCGGAACAGCGCCTCGCACCCGGCGAGGTCCAGCCGGCGGCCGCGGTCGAACACGTCGAGGTAGCGGTCGCTGCCGGGCACCCGCACCAGGAAGTGCCCGGGCATCCCGACGCCCTCCAGCGGCACCCCGGCCCGGCGGCCCACCTCGATCGCGACCACCGACAGCGTGATCGGGATGCCGGTGCGGCGCTCCAGGACGTCGGGCAGGAACGAGTTGCGCGGGTCGCCGTACTCGGCGGTGTTGCCGGCGAAGCCCGCCTCGGTGAACAGCCGGTGCAGCAACGACTCCAGGCCGGTCACCCCGTCGGCGAGCTCGTCGAGGGTGGCCAGCGCGCGGGCGGTCGCACCGCCGTCCCCGCCGGCGCCCGCGGCGATCGCACAGGCGGCACGGTCGAGGTCGGGTTCCGGTCCGCTGACCATCCGCAGGAAACGGACGACCGGATCGGCGGCGGCGGTCACGGCGGGCCCGCCGTCACCCGTACGACGGTGCCGTGCACCCGGCCCGGGTCGTCCTCGGCGGTCCACACCTGCAGCACGTCGGTCAGCTCGGAGGCCATCCACATGCCGCGCCCGCGGCGCCCGGACGGCGACGGCGCGGCCAGTCCGGGGAACGGCAGGTGGAAGGCCGACGGGTCGGTCATCTCGGCGACCAGGCCCTCCGGTGTCCGCCACATCCGCAGCACCGGGCCGCCCGAGCCGTGCTCGATGCCGTTGCTGACGAGTTCGTTGACGGCCAGCACCAGGTCCTCGGCGCGCTCCGGGCCGAACCCGGTCAGCACCGCCTGGCGGTGGACGACGCGGCGCATCGTGGACAGGCGGTCCAGCCCGACGGGCAGCACGAGCAGCGGCACACCCAGGTCAGCGGGCGCCGCCTGCGGGTTCTCCGCGAGCAGCGTGCGGTGGTCGCGGCGGTACTCGCTGGGTACCGGGTCGCCGTCGACGAGGAACTCGTCGTGCAGCGCGCCGGCCTCCGCGCGGGCGCCTCGGTCGTCGGCGAAGCAGCACAGCATCTCGACGGGCAGGCCGTGCATCGCGTGGTCGAGCGCCAGGTCCAGCCGAGTCCAGTACGCCGGGTCGGTGCCGGGCAGGTCGAGCGGCTGCCCGACCGTGCACACCCCGGGGGCGCCCTCGACGATCGCGTCGCGCACGGCGCGGCTCCAGCGCCCGGCGACGGTGAAGGGCGGCGCGGAGTGCATCCGCTCCGGGCGGCAGTATCTGACCCCCGCGTCGCTGCCCAGCGACCGCTGCAGCTCGGACCGGCACCGCTGCTCCACGACGACCAGCGCGCGCCGGTTCTGGTCGAGGGCGTCGCCGACCGGGCCGGCCAGCACCTCGGCCTGGTGCTCGGGGTCCCGGTACGGGACGGCACGGTGCACCAGGCGACGGTCGGGCGCCGTCGTCGTCGGAGTGCTCATCGGCGGTCGGTCACGGTCGGGTCCATGTGGTGGGCGGCCTTCCACGTCGAGGCGGTGCCCGGATCTCCTGCGGGCGGCTCCTCCCGGACCGACCATAGTCAACACGGGGCGTTCCCGCGGGGCGGGGCGTGTGGGTTTCCCGACGTTCCCCCGACCCGCGTCGCCGCGTGCGGTAGGGAAGGACCATCGGCGACGCCGCCGGGACGGTGGGCGGTCGCCGGCGAGCGACGAGCCGAGCGAACGGAAGTGGTGGGAGATGCGCGTCTTCAACGGGGTCGACGAGCTGCGGGAGGCGAAGGGGAGCGAGGTCGGCGCCTCGGACTGGGTCGAGGTCGGGCAGGAGCAGATCGACGGGTTCGCCGAGGCGACCGGGGACCACCAGTGGATCCACGTGGACGCCGAGCGCGCGAAGGACGGCCCCTTCGGCACGACGATCGCCCACGGCTTCCTCACGCTGTCCCTGCTGCCGAAGCTGGTGCAGGGGGTGTACCGGATCGAGGGCGTGAAGATGGGCGTCAACTACGGCCTCAACAAGGTGCGCTTCACCAGCCCGCTCCCGGTCGGCAGCCGGGTGCGCGGCCGCGTCGAGATCATCGACGTCACCGACATCTCCGGCGGGGTCCAGATCGCCTCGAAGGTGACCGTCGAGATCGAGAACTCCGAGAAGCCCGCCGTGGTCGCCGAGTGGCTGACCCGGCAGTACGTCTGAGAGGACCGGACAGATGCGTGATGCGGTGATCTGTGAGCCGTTGCGGACCCCGGTGGGTGGGTTCGGCGGCTCGTTGCGCGACGTGCCCGCCCACTCCTTGGCCGCGACGGTGATCGCGGCGCTGGTGGAGCGGACCGGGCTGGACGGCGCGGTGGTGGACGACGTGGTGCTCGGGCACTGCTACCCGTCGATGGACGCCCCGGCGATCGGCCGGGTCGCGGCGCTGGACGCCGGGCTCCCGGTGACCGCGGGCGGCATCCAGGTGGACCGCCGGTGCGGGTCGGGTCTGCAGGCCGTGCTCTACGCGGCGATGCAGGTGCAGACCGGTGCGGCCGAGGTGGTGCTGGCCGGTGGGGCGGAGTCGATGTCGTCGGCGTCGTTCTACTCGACCGGGATGCGGTGGGGGGTCAAGGGCGGCCCCGGGGTCATGCTCAACGACTCGCTGGCCCGGGGCCGGGTCACCGCCGGTGGCGTGAACTTCCCGGTGCCGGGCGGGATGCTGGAGACCGCGGAGAACCTGCGCCGTGAGTACTCGATCGGCCGCGAGGAGCAGGACGAGTTCTCGGTGCGCTCGCACCACCGGGCCGCCGCGGCGCAGGCCGAGGGCCGGTTCGCCGACGAGCTGGTGCCGGTCACGGTCAAGGGCCGCAAGGGCGACACCGTGGTCGAGGCCGACGAGCACATCCGGCCCGACTCGTCGATGGAGACCCTGGCGAAGCTGCGCCCGATCCTGGGTCGTGACGACGACGCGGCCACGGTGACCGCCGGCAACGCCTCCGGGCAGAACGACGGTGCCTCGGCGTGCGTGGTGACCAGCCCGGAGAAGGCCGCCGAGCTGGGGCTGCGGCCGCTGGCCCGGCTGGTGTCCTGGGGCCTGGGCGGGGTCCCGCCGAAGACGATGGGCATCGGCCCGGTCCCGGCCACGGCCAAGGCCCTCGACGCGGCCGGTCTGACGCTGGCCGACATCGACCTGATCGAGCTGAACGAGGCGTTCGCGGCGCAGGTCCTGGCCTGCACCCGGGAGTGGAAGTTCACCGACGCCGACTTCGAGCGGACCAACGTCAACGGCTCGGGGATCTCGCTGGGCCACCCGGTCGGCGCGACCGGCGGCCGGATCCTGGCCACCCTGACCCGGGAGATGCAGCGCCGCGACGCCCGCTACGGGCTCGAGACGATGTGCATCGGCGGCGGGCAGGGCCTCGCGGCGGTGTTCGAGCGGGCCTGACGGCTCGTGAGTGGTTATCGCGGCTGGAGCCGCGATAACCACTCACGAGCGCGAAGCGCCTCAGTGCCCTTCGGTCTTGGCCCGCTCGTAGGACGCCTTGATCTCGCGCTCGGCGTCGGCGCGGCCGACCCAGGCGGCGCCCTCGACGCTCTTGCCCGGCTCCAGCGTCTTGTAGATCTCGAAGAAGTGCTGGATCTCCGCCCGGTCGAACTCGGCCAGGTGGTGGATGTCGCGCAGGTGCTCCTGGCGCGGGTCGTCGCTGGGAACGCAGAGGACCTTGTCGTCGCCGCCCTTCTCGTCCTTCATGCGGAACATCCCGATCGCGCGGGACCGGATGATGCAGCCCGGGAAGGTGGGCTCCTGCACCAGGACGAGCGCGTCCAGCGGGTCCCCGTCCTCGCCGAGGGTGTCCTCGATGAACCCGTAGTCGGCGGGGTACTGGGTGGCGGTGAAGAGGGTCCGGTCCAGCCGGATACGGCCGGTCTCGTGATCGACCTCGTACTTGTTCCGGCCGCCCTTGGGGATTTCGATGGTGACGTCGAAGTCCACGGTTCGTTGCTCCTTGAAGAGGGTCACGTACCACCGGGCCCGGGGCGGGCCGGGTGGCCCGCCCGCTCCGGCGGCGTCGGTGCTTCCCCCTAGTGTGAGGGAACCGGACCGCGTGGGTGCAGGCCGGTGACCCTCTGCGGGTGCGGTGTGGCGGTCGTCGCACCACCACCCGGACAGGTCGGCCGGTCCGCGGACCGGACAGCGAGCAGGAGGCGGAGTGGGACGCAGGCATCGGCGGACGGACCGCAACACGCGGCGGTTCGCGGTCGTCGCCGTCGCGGTCATGGCCCTGGCCTCGCTGTTCGGCGCCGTCGCGCTCGCCGGGCCGGACGCGCGGGAGCGGATCGGGTTCGGCCAGGCGGCCGCCGCCTACCCGCCGGTCCCGATGCCCGCGCTGCGGCCGCTCACCCCCACGGCGCCGGTCCCGACCGCCGCCGGGATCACCCAGGTGCTGTCCGAGCAGCTGAGCTCGCCGGCGTTGGGCGAGGTCACCGGTGTGGTGATGGACTCGTCGTCCCCGCGCGGTGTCGCACCGCTGTGGGAACGCGACGGGGGCCGGGCCATGGTCCCGGGTTCCACGACCAAGCTGCTCACCGCGGCCGCCGCGCTGCTCACCATGAACCCCACCGACCGGCTCGCCACCCGGGTCGTCCCGGGCCCCAGCGAGGACTCGGTCGTGCTCGTCGGGGGCGGTGACCCGTCGCTGACCGCGCTGCCCGCCGGGCAGGACGGGCTCTACCCCGAGCCGGCCCGGATCGACGACCTGGCCGCCGAGGTGAAGAACGCGCACCCCACCCCGGTGCGCACGGTGTACGTCGACACCGGGCTGTGGAAGGGCCCCGCGCAGTCGCCGGGCTGGGGCGCGAGCGACGTCGCCGACGGCTACGTCGCGCCCATGTCCCCGCTGATGCTCGACGGCGGCCGCACCGCCCCCACCGAGCAGGACGGCCCGCGCTCGACCGATCCCGCGCAGGCCGCGGGCCAGGCACTGGCCGACGCGCTCGGTGCCACCGACGTGCAGGACGGCACCGCCGCGGCGAACGCCCCGGTGCTGGGCAGCGTCTCCTCGCCGCCGATCGCGAGCCTCGTCGAGTACATGCTCACCGCGTCGGACAACGTCTCCGCCGAGGCGCTCGCCCGGCAGGTCGCCGTCGCCCGCGACGCCGACGCCTCCTTCGACGGCGGTTCCCGCGCCGTCACCGAGTCGCTGGTCCAGGCCGGGTACGACGTCGGCGGCCTGCAGCTCGCCGACGGCAGCGGGCTGTCCCGGGACAACCGGATCCCGGCGCGGCTCCTCGGCGCGGTGCTGGCGTCCGCGGCGGCCCAGTCGGACAGCCCGAACGACGTCCAGTTCCTGCGGCCGATCCTCACCGGGCTCCCGGTCGCCGGTGGCGGGGGCACGCTCACCGAGCGCTTCGGCGACGGCCCGTCGGTCGCCGGACGCGGCGTCGTGCGCGCCAAGACCGGCACGCTGAGCGGGGCGTCCAGCCTGGCCGGGGTGGTCACCGACGTCGACGGCAGGCTGCTCGTGTTCGCGCTGCTCTCCAACGGCACCTCGCCCGCCGACGCGCGCCCCGCGCTGGACCGGGTGGCGGCCACCCTGAGCCGTTGCGGCTGCCGCGGCTGACGCCCGACCGCGGGTAGCGTGGCCGGCATGCAGCCCGACGTGACCGACCCGGCACCGGCGACCGCGCGGCAGGCCGACCGCGGCCTGCCGGTGAACTGGTCCCTGGCGGCGGCGACGGCGGCCCGGCTGATGCCCGCCGGCCCCCGCACGACGCCGGAGGCGGCCCGCGAGCTGGTCGGACGGCTGCGGGAGGACTCGGCCCGCGCCGAGGGGCACGTCCGCGAGGTGACCGGGCTCGGGGCCGGGCTCCCGCTGCTGCCCGCCGACGTCCTGGACCGCCCGGCGTGGGCCCGCGCCGCGGTCGCCGGGATGGACGCGCTGACCTCCGGGGCGGAGCTGCCGGCGTCGCCGTGGCCGCTCCGGTCGGTCACCGCGGCGGGGTCCGGTGCGCAGCTCGGCGCGCTGCTCGCGTACATGGGTGCGCGGGTGCTCGGCCAGTACGACCCGTTCGGCGGGCCGGACGGCGCGGGCCGGCTGATCGTGGTGGCGCCCAACGTGCACGCGGTGACCCGGTCGCTCGACGTCGACGGTGCCCAGTTCGGGCTCTGGGTCTGCCTGCACGAGGCCACCCACCGGCTGCAGTTCACCGCGGTGCCGTGGCTGCGCGACCACTTCGCGGGGCTGGTCACCGCGCTGCTGTCGCTGCAGGAGCCGGACACCGCGAAGCTCGCCCGGCTGCCCGAGGCGATCCGCTCGCTGCGCGGTGAGGGCGGGACCGACGTGCTCGCACTGGTGGAGCTGCTGCAGGGGCCCGAGCAGCGGGCGGTGCTCGACCGGCTGCTCGCGCTGTCCACCCTGCTGGAGGGCCACGCCGACCACGTGATGGACGCCGTCGGGCCGGAGGTCGTGCCGGACGTCGCCGTCATCCGCGCCCGGTTCACCGAGCGCCGCCGTGGCGGCGGGATCGTCGACCGGCTGCTACGGGCGTTGCTGGGCGTCGACGCGAAGATGAAGCAGTACGCCGTCGGCGCCGCGTTCTGCCGCGAGGTCGAGCGGGAGGTCGGCATGGCCGGTCTCAACCGGGTCTGGGAGTCCCCGGACACGCTGCCGACCCGCGCCGAGCTGTCCGACGCCGGGGCCTGGCTGCGCCGCGTGGCATGACCGCCCGGCGGCGGGTGCGGGCCGCGGTGCGCGACGCGCTGGCGGAGCTGCCCGGCCCGGTGCGCGAGGCCCCGCCGCTCGTCGGCTGCTCCGGCGGCGCCGACTCGACCGCGCTCGTGCTCGCCGTGCGGGAGGTGGTCGAGGGGCCGGTGCACGCGGCCGTCGTCGACCACGGTCTGCAGGACGGCTCGGCGGAGCGGTCGGCCGAGCTGGCGGTCCGGCTGCGTGCGGCCGGGATCGAGGCCGCCGTGCACCCTGTGCAGGTCACCGGTCCCGGCGGTACCGAGGCGGCGGCCCGGCGGGCCCGCCGGGCGGCGCTGCTCGCGGCGCGGCCGCACCCGTCGTCGGCGGTGCTGCTCGGCCACACCCTCGACGACCAGGCCGAGACCGTGCTGCTCGGGCTCGGCCGGGGTTCCGGGGCCCGCTCGCTCGCCGGGATGCGGGCCTGGAGCGCGCCCTGGCTGCGCCCGCTGCTGGGCCTGCGCCGCGCCGACACCGCCGACGCCTGCGCGGAGGCCGGCGTCCCGGTCTGGGCCGACCCGCACAACACCGATCCCCGCTTCACCCGCGCCCGGGTGCGGCACGAGGTGCTCCCGCTGCTCGAGGAGGTGCTCGGCGGCGGCGTCACCGAGGCGCTGGCGCGGACCGCCGACCAGCTCCGCGACGACGACACCGCCCTCGACGAGCAGGCCGCCCGGCTCCGGGAGGCCGCCGGAGAGCCGGGGTGTGCCGTCCCGGGTACGGACCGTGACGACGACGCCGTCGGGGATGTCCCCGTCCCGCGTGATTCCGGCGACAGCGACCCCGGAGCCGGAGTGCCGCAACGGCTCCCGGAACCAGCCCGCGACGCCTCCGCCGGCACCGCCGCCCCGGCCCTCGACGCGACGGTGCTCGCGACGGCACCGGCGGCCGTCCGGCGCCGCGTACTGCGGGAATGGCTCGCCGCGCACGGCGTCCGGGCACTCACCGACGCCCAGCTGCGCGCCGCCGACGATCTCGTCGGGCGGTGGCGCGGGCAGGGCGGGCCGACGCTCGGTGGTGGCTTGGAGCTGACCCGCACGCGTGGCAGGCTCGTGCTGCGCCGCCGACGGTGGGGGCGTGACCGGGCGTGACGATCGCCCGGTGCCGGACGACCGGGCCGCCACCGCGGCCCGCGCGAGGGGGTCGGGTGTACGACGGGGACATCTCGTCGGTGCTGGTCACCGAGGAGCAGGTGCGGGAGAAGACCGAGGAGCTGGCCCGCAAGGTCGCCGAGGACTACGCCGACGTCGTGCAGGACGGCCGGAACGGCGACCTGCTGCTGATCGGGGTGCTGAAGGGCGCGGTCATGTTCATGACCGACTTCGCCCGCGCGCTGCCGGTGCCCACCCAGCTGGAGTTCATGGCGGTCAGCTCCTACGGCTCGTCGACGTCGTCGTCGGGCGTGGTGCGGATCCTGAAGGACCTCGACCGCGACATCGCCGGCCGGCACGTGCTGATCGTCGAGGACATCATCGACTCCGGTCTCACCCTGAACTGGCTGCTGAACAACCTGAACTCCCGCGGCCCGGCGTCGCTCGACGTCATCACGCTGCTCCGGAAGCCCGACGCGGTGAAGGTCGACGTCCCGGTCCGCTACGTCGGTTTCGACATCCCGAACGAGTTCGTCGTCGGCTACGGCCTCGACTACGCCGAGCGGTACCGCGACCTGCCCTACATCGGGACGCTGGACCCGACGGTCTACGCCTGACCGACCCGGTCAGCCAGCGGCGATGCCGGGGCCCGCGGGCGTCGCGAGCGACCGCGGGTCGACGCCGGGCGGGGTCGCCGTGAAGCCCGGTCCCGACGCCGGTGCGAGCCCGGGCGGGCCGTCGGTGCGCGCGGCGTAGTCCAGCGCCCGGCCCAGGTCGGTGTACTCGATGCTGGGGCGGTCCGCCGTCGACGACAGGCTGGACAGCACCCCGACGGCCCGGCCCCCGGCGTCGAGCAGCGGGCTGCCGGACTCGCCGGCCACGCCCGGCTCCATGGTGTACACCGCGTGTCCCCAGCCGCCGCCGACGTCGCCCGCCACGACGCCGCCACGGGCCGCCACGGCGCGGGCGCCCGTGGCGTCGGGTGGGTTGGCCAGGCCGAACACCGGGGCGCCCGCCGGCAGCGGCTCGGTGCGGACGCCGGTGGGGCCGCCGAAGAACGGCACCGCCGCCCCGACCGCGGGCGCGGCGTCCGCGGGCAGCTCGACCAGCGCGAGGTCGTTGTAGGCGCAGGTGTCCGGGTCGGTCTCGCCGCGCGCCTGCATGGTGTTCCAGGAGCTCCAGGCGAGCGTGCCGGTGACGGTCCGGTCGGTGCCGCGCACGGTCACCGGGGTGCCCAGCGGGACGGCGGCCGAGGTGCAGCCGTCGGTCTCGGTCTCGTCGCCGGTGCCGCCGCAGTGCGCGGCCTGCGCCAGGAAGGTGCGGTCGCCCGCGGTGAGGACGAGGCCCGCGGTGCACAGTCCCGCACCGGCGGTCTCCGTGACGACGCCCGGCCCGATCGACGACGGCCCCGCGGCGACGGCCGGGGACGGGATCACGGCGGGGGCCTCGGCCCGCGCGGTGGTCGTCACCGCCGGGACGGCGGGGGCCTCCGTGCGCGTGCCGGCCGGGGCGGTGAACAGCGTCAGCGCGGTGGAGGCGGCCAGCCCGACGGCCAGTGCGGACACCGTCCGACGAGGCCCGAGCCCCGCGCGCAGCGCCATCCGATCGCCCCTCCCGACGTGCACGCCCGATCACCCACCGTGCGTGCCCCACAGTTCTCCCACACCGGCCTGCGGGAGTGTGCGGCGGGACACCCCGACGGGGGAACCGGCCAGGTCGCCCACACGTTGATCCGGCGGACGGTCGCGTGCGACCGTCCGGGCCCGGTCCGCCCGGCGCGCTCGCTCCTGCGTGCGGCTATCCTGGCGGGTCAGGGCCGTCCGGCGGGGCGGTGTTCCGTCCGCCGCCGCTGCCGCGAACCACTCTCGGGAAGGTGAAGGCCACCCCGGCCGACGTTGCATGGACCGCAAGCGCCTGCTCCGCAACCCGCTGATCTGGATCCTCCTCGCGCTCCTGATCTATCTCGGGTTCAGCCAGCTGTTCGACGACACCCGCGGGTACTCCGAGGTGACGACGTCGGTCGCGCTGACCCAGATCCAGGACGGCAACGTCCGTGACGCGCTCGTCGAGGACCGGGAGCAGCAGCTCCGGCTGACCCTGGACCGCCCGATCGAGGTCGACGGCAACGAGACCACCCAGGTCCTCGCGCAGTACCCGGCCCAGCTCTCCGGGCAGATCTTCGACCAGGTGCGCCAGGTCCCGGGGATCGCCGAGTACGACACCCTCGTCCGGCAGGACTCGTTCCTGTCCACGCTGCTCATCACGATGATCCCGCTGGCGCTGGTGCTGATCGTCCTGTTCTGGTTCCTGAACAACGCCCAGGGCGGCGGGAACCGGGTGATGAGCTTCGGCAAGTCCAAGGCCAAGCAGCTCAACAAGGACATGCCGAAGAACACGTTCTCGGACGTGGCGGGGGCCGACGAGGCCGTCGAAGAGCTGTACGAGATCAAGGACTTCCTGCAGAACCCGGGCCGCTACCAGGCGCTGGGCGCGAAGATCCCCAAGGGCGTGCTGCTGTACGGCCCGCCCGGCACCGGCAAGACACTGCTGGCGCGCGCGGTCGCCGGCGAGGCGGGCGTGCCGTTCTACACGATCTCCGGCTCCGACTTCGTCGAGATGTTCGTCGGTGTCGGTGCCTCCCGGGTGCGTGACCTGTTCGAGCAGGCCAAGCAGAACGCGCCCTGCATCATCTTCGTCGACGAGATCGACGCGGTCGGCCGCCAGCGCGGCGCGGGCCTCGGCGGCGGTCACGACGAGCGCGAGCAGACGCTGAACCAGCTCCTGGTCGAGATGGACGGGTTCGACGCCCGCGGCGGGATCATCCTGATCGCGGCCACCAACCGTCCGGACATCCTGGACCCGGCGCTGCTGCGCCCGGGCCGGTTCGACCGCCAGATCCCGGTCGCCGCGCCCGACCTCGCCGGCCGTCGCGCCATCCTCTCCGTGCACTCCAAGGGCAAGCCGTTCGCCCAGGACGTCGACTTCGAGAGCCTCGCGAAGCGCACCGTCGGCATGTCCGGTGCCGACCTCGCGAACGTGATCAACGAGGCGGCACTGCTCACCGCCCGGGAGAACGACTCGCAGATCACCGGCGCGGCGCTGGAGGAGTCGGTCGACCGCGTCGTCGGCGGCCCGAAGCGCAAGTCGAAGATCGTCTCCGAGCGCGAGAAGAAGATCACCGCCTACCACGAGGGCGGGCACGCGCTGGCGGCGTGGGCGATGCCGGACCTCGAGCCGGTCTACAAGCTCACGATCCTGCCGCGCGGGCGTACCGGCGGGCACGCACTCGTCGTCCCGGAGGACGACAAGGGCCTCATGACGCGCGCCGAGATGATCGCCCGCCTCGTGTTCGCGATGGGCGGCCGTTCGGCCGAGGAGCTGGTGTTCCACGAGCCGACGACGGGTGCGTCGTCGGACATCGACCAGGCCACCAAGATCGCCCGCGCGATGGTCACCGAGTACGGCATGAGCGCGAAGCTGGGCGCGGTGCGCTACGGACGCGAGCAGGGCGACCCGTTCCTCGGACGCTCGATGGGCAACCAGGCGGACTACTCGCTGGAGGTCGCCCACGAGATCGACGAGGAGGTGCGCAAGCTCATCGAGGCGGCGCACACCGAGGCGTGGCAGATCCTCAACACCTACCGCGACGTCCTCGACGACCTGGTGCTCGAGCTCCTCGAGAAGGAGACGCTGAACCGCCGGGACCTCGAGCGGATCTTCGGGTCGGTGGAGAAGCGGCCGCGGATCACCGCGTTCAACGACTTCGGTGACCGGAC
The DNA here is from genome assembly GCF_001420995.1 of Pseudonocardia sp. EC080619-01. Taxonomy (NCBI): domain Bacteria; kingdom Bacillati; phylum Actinomycetota; class Actinomycetes; order Pseudonocardiales; family Pseudonocardiaceae; genus Pseudonocardia; species Pseudonocardia sp. EC080619-01. Next base: position 3,175,452 of record NZ_CP012184.1, read on the forward strand.
GCCGTCGGAGAAGCCGCCGATCAAGACCCCGCGCGAGCTCGCGCACGAGCGTGGCGAGCCCTGGCCCGAGCCGGAGCGGACCCCGGCCCCGGTCGGGTCCGGTGCCGCGAACGGCCACGGCGAGGCCCCCGGCCTGCCCGGTGCGTCGCCGTTCCCCGCGGGCGGGTCCGCCCCTGCCCGTCCGGACGCCCCGAACGACGGCGGCTACGGTCCCGACCCCGTCCCGGCACCCGCACCCGCCGGGAACGGCAACGGCGTCCACGGCGCCACTCCGAACGGCAACGGCCGTCCGGCCGGCGCCGACGGCAGGCAGCAGCCCGGACGCGGCAGCGGCTACGCGCCGCCCCCGCCCGCGGTGGCGCCGAACTACGGCGCGCCGCCGGACTGGCGGCCCGCGACCACACCGCACGGGCAGAGCTGGCCGCCGGCCAACTGGGGTGGGCAGCAGGGCCAGGCTCCGCAGCAGCCGTCGCCACAGAACCAGCAGCAGGACCCGCAGCAGCAGGACCCGCGGCAGCAGGGCCCCCAGCAGCAGGGCCCCCAGCAGGGCGGCGCCCCGCAGCAGGGCCCGGTCCGGAACGGACCGTGGACCGGTTCGTCGGGCACGACCGACGGCCCCCGGACCGGCGACCGTCGGGGCGACGACCCGGAGGCAGGACACTGAGCACGTCGACCACGGACGACTGGCCCGAACCGGTCAGGTCCGCCGCGGTCGCGGCCGGGGCCACCCAGGCCGTGCCCGCCGAGATCGATCTCGACCGCGCCGAGCGGGCGGTCCGCGAGCTCCTGATCGCGGTCGGGGAGAACCCCGACCGCGAGGGTCTCAAGGAGACGCCCGCCCGGGTGGCGCGCGCCTACGGCGAGATCTTCGCCGGGCTGTTCGTCGACCCGGACTCGGTGCTGGAGAAGACGTTCGACGAGGGGCACGGCGAGCTCGTCCTGGTCAAGGACATCCCGATGTTCTCGACCTGCGAGCACCACCTCGTGCCCTTCCACGGCGTCGCGCACGTCGGCTACATCCCGGCGGTCGACGGCCAGGTCACCGGCCTGTCCAAGATCGCCAGGGTGGTCGACCTGTACGCGAAGCGCCCGCAGGTGCAGGAGCGACTCACCGCGCAGGTCGCGGACGCCCTGGTGCGCAAGCTGAACCCGCGCGCGGTGATCGTCGTGATGGAGGCCGAGCACCTGTGCATGGCCATGCGCGGCATCCGCAAGCCGGGTTCGCGCACCACGACCTCGGCGGTCCGTGGACTGTTCAAGAGCTCCGCCTCCTCCCGCGCGGAGGCGCTGTCGCTGATCAGGGGGGCGTGACGTGGTCGCCCCGGACGGTGGTCTGCCGGAGCTCGGTCGCTGCGCGGTGATGGGGATCCTCAACGTCACCCCCGACTCGTTCTCCGACGGCGGGCGCTACCTGGACCGTTCGCACGCGATCGCGCACGGTGTGGCGATGCGCGACGCGGGCGCCGATCTCGTCGACGTCGGTGGCGAGTCGACCCGGCCCGGCGCCGAGCGGGTCGACGCCGTCACCGAGCGGGACCGCGTGGTGCCGGTCGTCCGCGAGCTGACCGGGGCCGGTGTCCGGGTCAGCGTCGACACCACCCGGTCCGAGGTGGCCGCCGCCTGTGTCGACGCCGGCGCGGTGATGGTCAACGACGTCTCCGGCGGGCTCGCCGACCCGCGGATGGCCGCGGTCGTCGCCGAGACCCGGGTGCCGTGGGTGCTCATGCACTGGCGCGGGCACAGCGCCGGGATGCAGCAGCTCGCCGGGTACGAGGACGTGATCGGCGAGGTCCGGGCCGAGCTCGTCGCCCGGGTGGACCACGCCGTGATGGCCGGGGTGGATCCGGACCGGATCCTGCTGGACCCGGGCCTGGGCTTCGCGAAGACGGCCGCCCACAACTGGGCGCTCCTGCGCCGGATCGACGTGCTGATCGATCTCGGGTTCCCGGTCCTGGTGGGGGCCTCGCGCAAGAGGTTCCTCGGGGACCTGCTCGCCACCGGCGACGGGACACCCCGCCCGCCCGCGGGCCGGGACACCGCCACCGCCGCGATCAGCGCGCTCGCCGCGAACGCCGGGGCCTGGGGCGTCCGGGTGCACGACGTCGAGTCCACGATGGACGCCGTCGCGGTCGCCGCGGCGTGCCGGCTCGGTGCGTCGCGGGCCCGTACCTCCCGCGAGGGGGAGAGGTGAGCGGCGACCGGATCGAGCTGCGCGGGCTGCGGGTCCGCGGCCACCACGGGGTGTTCGGGCACGAGCGGCGCGACGGCCAGGAGTTCGTCTGCGATCTCGTCGTGCACGCCGACCTCGCTGCCGCGGCCGCGTCCGACGACCTGGCCGACACCCTGGACTACGGCGCGCTGGCCCAGCGGGCGGCGGCGATCGTCGGCGGCCCGCCGCGCGACCTGATCGAGTCCGTGGCCGGCGCGGTCGCCGACGACGTGCTCGCGTCCGACGAGCGGATCCGTGCGGTCGAGGTGACCCTGCACAAGCCGTCCGCGCCGATCCCGCTGGCGTTCGACGACGTCGCCGTCGTCGTGCACCGGGGCCGGTCGTGACCCGCGCGGTGCTCTCCCTCGGTTCCAACATGGGGGACCGGATCGGGCACCTGCGCGCGGTCGTCGCCGATCTCGGACCCGCACTCGTCGTGGTCTCGCCGGTGTTCGAGACGGCACCGTGGGGCGTCACCGACCAGCCCGACTTCCTCAACGCCGTCGTCGTCGCCGACGACCCGGCGCTGGACGCGTGGGGCTGGCTGCGCCGCGGCCAGGCCCTGGAGGACGCGTCGGGCCGGGTCCGGGAGCAGCGGTGGGGCCCGCGGACGCTCGACGTCGACGTCGTCCAGGTCCGCGACGGGGACGAGCCGGTGATCTCCGACGACCCGGAGCTGCTGCTGCCGCACCCCGGCACCCCCGAGCGCGCGACGGTGCTGCTGCCCTGGCTGCTCGCCGAGCCCGACGCGGTCCTGCAGGGGCACGGGCCGGTCGCGGACCTGCTCACCCGGCTCGGCCCGGACGCGCGCTCCGGCATCCACCGGCGCGACGACCTGCCGCTGCTGCCGGCCGGGGCGGCGCCGTGAGCGCGCCGGGCCCCGGCGACCGTCGGCCCGGCTCGGGGGAGGACCCCCGGCCGACGGTCCGGCCCACCCGCTACCGGGACCTCGCCGCGATCACGGTGGTCGCGGCCCTGCTCGGCAACATTCTCGTCCAGCTGACGTATCCGCTGCTGCCGGGCGTACCGGTCGCCGCGGGCCTCTCCATCGGGGTGCTCGCGGCCGCCGAGCTCGCCGGGGCGTTCGTGCTGCGCCGCCGGATCCAGCGGCGCGGCGACGCGCTCCCGGTCCCGCCGCTGGTCGCCGCCCGGGCCGTGCTCGTGGCGAAGGCCTCGTCGGTCGGCGGAGCGGTGATCGCCGGCCTGTGGATCGGGATGCTCGCGCACACGCTGCGGCGTGCCGACGTCGTCGTCGCCGCGTTCGCCGACAGCGTCTCCGCCGGGATCGGTCTGGTCTGCGCGCTGCTGCTGGTCGGCGCCGCGCTCTGGCTGGAGTACTGCTGCCGAGCCCCGGACGATCCCGACGACTCCGACAGCGGGGTCCGCTCGACCTGATCCGCACCCGGCCGGGTGTGGTCCGTGCCTCCCGCGGCGCGCACGGACGGTGGAGCGGCCCGGAGTTCTCTACGCTGCCGGGCCATGGCCTCCCCCACGGCGCCGTCCGGCCGCCACCCGTACGCCCCGGTGCCGGCACCGTCGGCGAAGCGGCGCGGGGTGCTGCTCCCGGTCGTCGGGCTCGTCGTCCTCGCGCTGCTGACCGTGATCACGATCGGGGTCCTGCAGCGCGCGATCGGGACCGGCGGCGTCGTCATCGGGACGCTCGCCGCGCTGCTGCCCGTCGTACCGGTGGTCGCCGCCTTCCTGTGGGTGGACCGGTGGGAGCCGGAACCGCCGCGGATGCTGATGGGCGCGTTCCTCTGGGGCGCCGGGTTCGCCGCCCTGATGTCGCTGCTGATCAACACGAGTGCGTCGACGGTGCTCGACGCCGCCGCCGGGCGCGGCGCCGGGGACCTGTTCGGTCCGGTCGTCGTCGCGCCGGTGATCGAGGAGTTCGCCAAGGGCCTGTTCGTCGTCGGGCTGCTGGCGTTCCGGCGGCGCGAGTTCGACGGGATCGTCGACGGCATCGTCTACGCCGGCATCGTCGCCGCCGGGTTCGCCTTCTCGGAGAACATCCTCTACCTCGGCCGGGCGGTCTCCGACCCGGAGACGGCCGGGGTGCTCGCGACGCTGTTCGTCCGCGGGATCGCCTCGCCGTTCGCGCACCCGCTGTTCACCTGCATGATCGGGATCGCGGCGGGGTTCGCGGTCGCCAGCCGCAGTGTCGGCGTCCGGGTGCTGGCGATGATCGCCGGCTACGTCGCCGCGGTGGTGCTGCACGCGCTGTGGAACGGCGCGTCGGTGCTGGCCGCCTCGCCGGGGGCGTTCTACGAGGTCTACATCTTCGTGATGGTCCCGATCTTCGCCGGGATGATCACGCTCGTCGTGTTCGCCCGCCGCCGCGAGGCGCGGATCGTCGCCGCCCAGCTGCCCGGGTTCGCGGCGGCGGGGTGGATCGCGCCGAGCGAGGTCCCGCTGCTGGCCCGGATGTCGCGGCGCCGCGGCTGGCGGGCGCTGGTCCAGCGGCGCTCCGGGAAGGCCGCCGCGAAGGCCGTCGCGGAGTACCAGGCGGCCGTCACCGAGCTGGCGTTCATGCGGAACCGGATCGCCCGCGGCGCCGTCCGGGAGAGCGCCGGGGCGCTGCACGACGAGAAGCTGGCCGCCGTGCTGCGGACCCGGGCGATCGCCGTCGGGGTGCCGGAGGCGCTGGTCGCGGCCTGGGCCCGGCAGCGTCCGTCGGGGTGGCAGCCACCGCCCCCGGCCGCGCCGGACGGCAGCTTCTCCGGGGCGTTCCGGATCCCCACCTTCCCGGAGGGGCAGGTCCCCGGGACGACGCCCGGATCGGCCGGCCCCGCCGTGCCCGGGCTGCGCGGCGGGCCTCCGGGTCCGGCGTCCGGGAGCCCGGGTGGCCCGGCGCCGGCGCCGCCGGGCGGTGGTGCGAGCCGCGGTCCCGCAGGTCCCGGTGGACGGTCGGAACCCGCAGGTCCGAGTGGGCGACGGGAATCCGCAGGTCCGGGTGGGCGGCCGGAGCTCACGGGGGCCGGTGGTGGTTCCCCGGGGCCGGGCGGGCCACCGCCGGGCGCCGCACCGTGGCCCGGGGCTCCCGCCGAGGGGCCGCCGCGTCCGGGAACGTCCAGTGCCGCGGAGGGCGTGCCGCGCCAGGGCCCACCGGCTCCGGCCGGGGGAGCCGTGCGCCAGGGCTCGCCGGCTCCGGCTGGTGGAGCTGCGGGCCAGGGTCCGCCGGCTCCGGCCGAGGGGGCGACCCGCCCGGTCGGGCGTCCGGAGGACCCGGCAGCCGACCCGGCCCGCGGCCGTCACCACGACAATCCCGGGAACCCGGGCCCGACCCGCCCGATGCGTCGCCCCGGGGACCCCGCCGCACCCCAGGACCCCGCGCCCCGCAGCCGGCACGAACAGGACTGACCCGGCGCCCCACAGCGACCGCATGGGGCGCGACGGGTCCTGGGCCGACCGTCCGTCGCGGGCAGCGGGCAGCGGGCAGCCGATCCCCGGTCCCGCCGGCCGAATGGCACGCCATGCACCCCCGTGGCCCGCCCGTACGTGCATGACGTGCCACTGGGCTCCGGATCGGCTTGGCCGCAGAATCCCGGATCGGCCGGGCCGCCAGGCCCCGGACCGGCGGGCCGCCGGACCGGGTGAGGCCTGTCATACGAGGGTCTCCGGGGCCGGGTGCGCGTCTACCCTCGCGTCCGGCGCACGACCGACGGAGGTCGTGTGCGACCGCGGATTGCCCGACCGGTACCCACGTGGACCGGAGCGGGAGGAAACGGAACTGACTGTGATCGATGCCGGCCGCCCCGCGCGGCTCGCCGTCGGCGTGGTCTCCGCCGGACGAGTCGGTTCGGTGCTGGGAGCCGCGCTCGAGCGGGCGGGCCACCACGTCGTGGCCGCCTCCGGGGTCTCGAAGGCCTCGGTGCGGCGGGCCGCGGAACTGCTCCCGGACACCCCGCTGCTGCCCCCGGACGAGGTCTGCACGCAGGCCGACCTGGTGCTGCTCGCCGTCCCCGACGACGTCCTGCCCGGCCTGGTGCGCGGGCTCGCCGCCGCCGGGTGCTTCCGGCCCGGCCAGATCGTCGTCCACACCGCGGGCTCGCAGGGCACGGCCGTGCTGGAACCGGCCGCCGCCCAGGGGGTCCTGCCGCTGGCGCTGCACCCGGCGATGACCTTCACCGGCCGCCCCGAGGACGTCGAGCGCCTCGCGTCGTGCTGCATCGGCGTCACCGCCCCCGGTGAGGCGGGCGAGGACGACCCCGGCGCCGACCCCCGCGACGCCGTCGGCTGGAGCGTCGCCGAGGCGCTCGTCCTGGAGATGTCGGCCGAGCCGGTGCGCGTCCCGGAGGCGATGCGCCCGCTCTACCACGCTGCGCTCGCCCACGGCGCCAACCACCTGATGACCCTGGTCGGTGACTGCATCGAGCTGCTGGAGACCGCGGGCATCCGGCCGGCCGACCGGCTCGTCGCCCCGCTGCTCTCCGCGGCGCTGGACAACGCGCTGCGGCACGGCGACCGGGCTCTGACGGGGCCGGTGGCGCGCGGCGACGCCGGCACGCTCCGCACCCATCTGGACCGCATCACCGCCGCGGACCCCGGCCTGGCGGCCGCCTACCGCGCCCTGGCGGGGCGGACCGCCCGCCGCGCCGCGGCCGCCGGCCTGCTGGACCAGGCCGGACTGGACGACGTCGAGAAGACACTGGAGGACACGTGAGCGGCAGCTCGACCTCGCCCGGCTCCACCCGGAACGGCTACGCGGCCGGCCGGCTGACCGTGCACTCCGACCCGGCGAAGCTGGCGCCCGTCACCCGGGCCCTGCGCGGTGCCGGGCGGAAGATCGTCCTGATCCCGACCATGGGCGCCCTGCACGAGGGGCACCGGGAGCTGATCCGGCACGCCCGTCGCCTGCCGGGCACCGTCGTCCCGGTCGTGTCGATCTTCGTGAACCCGCTGCAGTTCGGTGCGGGCGAGGACCTCGACCGCTACCCGCGCCCGCTGGAGGCCGATCTCGAGGTCTGCCGGGAGGAGGGCGTCGAGCTCGTGTTCACCCCGCAGGCCGAGCACATGTACCCGCCGGGCTCGGACACCCGCATCGCCGCCGGGGCGCTCGGCGACGACCTGGAGGGCGGGAGCCGGAAGGGGCACTTCGACGGCGTGCTCACCGTCGTCGCCAAGCTGTTCCACATCGTCGGCCCGGACCTGGCGATGTTCGGGGAGAAGGACTACCAGCAGCTGACCCTGGTCCGCAGGATGGTGCGCGACCTGGACTTCCCGCTGCAGATCGTCGGCGTCCCCACCGTCCGTGAGGACGACGGCACGGCGCTCTCCTCCCGCAACGCCTACCTCGACCCGGAGCAGCGCCGGGCGGCCGCCGTGCTGTCCCGGGCGCTCGCCGCCGGTGCGGGGGTCTCGGCCCGCGGGAAGGACGCCGTCCTGGCCGCCGCCCGGGCCGAGCTCGACTCCGAGCCGGGCGTCGAGCTCGACTACCTGGAGCTGCGCGGCACCGACCTCGGCCCCGCCCCCGACGGCGGTGAGGGACGACTGCTCGTCGCCGCCCGGTTCGGAGCCACCCGCCTGATCGACAACGTCCCCGTCGCGTTCTGAGTCACGAGGAGACCGCCGTGTACCGCACCATGATGAAGTCCAAGATCCACCGCGCGACCGTCACCCAGGCCGACCTGCACTACGTGGGCTCCGTGACGATCGACGCCGACCTGATGGCCGCCGCCGACCTGCTCGAGGGTGAGCAGGTCACGATCGTCGACATCACCAACGGCGCCCGGCTGGAGACCTACGCGATCACCGGGGAGCCCGGTTCCGGGATCATCGGGATCAACGGCGCCGCCGCGCACCTGGTGCACCCCGGTGACCTGGTCATCCTGATCTCGTACGGCTCCTACGACGAGGCCGAGCTGCGCGACTACCGCCCGCGGGTGGTCTTCGTCGACGCCGACAACGCCGTCGCCGAGCTGGGTGCCGACCCCGGACACGCGCCGGACGGATCGGGTCTGCTGACGAGCGCCGCCCGCTAGTGCTGCTCTGCATCGACGTCGGGAACACCGACGTCTCGCTCGGGCTCTACCCCGAGCCGGAGCCGGGGACGGACCCGTCGTCGCTGTCGCCGGAGCCGGAACGGCGGTGGCGGATGCGCACCGACACCCGCGCCACCGCCGACGAGCTCGACCTGATGATCACCGGGATGCTCGGCAAGCACTTCGCCGGGGTCGACGCCGTCGTGGCCCTGTCCACCGTGCCCGGCCCGTCCCGCGAGCTGCGCACCCTGCTGGCCCGCTGGTCGGACCGGATGCGGGCGCTCGTCGTCGGGCCGGGGGTGCGCACCGGGGTGCCGCTGCTGGTCGACCACCCGCGCGAGGTCGGTGCGGACCGGGTGGTGAACAGTCTGGCGGCGCACCACCTGTTCGGTACCGCGTGCATCTGCGTCGACCTGGGCACCTGCACCAACGTCGACGTCGTCTCCGCGCGCGGGGAGTTCCTCGGCGGGGCGCTCGCACCGGGGATCGACATCGCGATGCAGGCGCTCGCCGAGCGGGCGTCGTCGCTGCGGCCGGTGGATCTCGTCGAGCCGCGGTCGGTGATCGGCCGGACGACGGTCGAGGCCGTCCAGGCGGGGGTGCTCTACGGCGCCGCCGGCCAGGTCGACGGCCTGGTGCGGCGGATCCTCGCCGAGCTCGGCGCCGACGTCGGGCCGGTCACCGTCGCCGTCACCGGGGGGCTCGCGGAGCTCGTGTACGGCCGGGCGGACACGGTCACCCACCACGTGCCGGACCTGACGCTGCACGGGCTCCGTCTGACCCACCTGCGCCACCACCGGCCGCGCTGAGGCCGCCACGACCGACCCACCGGCGTCCGGCCCGGGGCCGCGTCGATAGCCTGACCTGCCGTGAACACTCCCGGCACGCCCACCGACCCCGGACCCGAGGCAGACCTGCCCGAGCAGATGCGGGTGCGCCGGGCCAAGCGCGCGGAGCTGCTGGCCGCCGGCACCGAGCCGTACCCGGTCGAGGTCGCCCGCACGCACACCCTGCGCCAGGTCCGTGACGCCCACCCGGACCTGCCCCCGGACACCGCGACCGGCGAGAAGGTCGCCGTCGCCGGCCGGGTGATCTTCGTGCGGAACACCGGCAAGCTCTGCTTCGCCACGCTGCGCGAGGGCGACGGCACCGAGCTGCAGGCGATGCTCTCGCTGGACCGGGTCGGCGCCGAGGAGCTGGCGCGCTGGAAGTCCGTGGTCGATCTCGGGGACTTCGTCCTCGTGCGCGGTGAAGTGATCACCTCGCGGCGGGGCGAGCTCTCCGTCCAGGCCGACGAGTGGTCGATCGCGTCCAAGTCGGTCCGGCCGCTGCCGACCGCGCACAAGGAGCTCTCCGAGGAGAACCGGGTCCGGCAGCGCTACGTGGACCTGATCCTGCGCCCGCAGGCCCGTGAGACCGTCCGCGCCCGCTCCACGGTGCTGCGCACCGTGCGCGAGGCCCTGACCGACCTCGACTTCGTCGAGGTCGAGACGCCGATGCTGCAGCTGCTGCACGGCGGGGCCACCGCGCGCCCGTTCGTCACGCACGCGAACGCGCTCGGCTCCGATCTGTACCTGCGGATCGCCCCCGAGCTGTTCCTGAAGCGTTGCGTGGTGGGCGGCATCGAGAGGGTCTTCGAGCTGAACCGGGTGTTCCGGAACGAGGGCATCGACTCCACGCATTCGCCCGAGTTCGCGATGCTCGAGGCCTACCAGGCGTACGCGACCTATGACGACATGGCCGTCCTGACCCGCGACCTGATCCAGTCCGCGGCGCGGTCGCTGTTCGGCTCGACCACCGTCCGGCACCAGGACGGCACGGAGCACGATCTCGGCGGGGAGTGGCGGTCGGTCACGATCTACGGGTCGGTGTCCGAGGCCGTCGGGCAGGATGTGACACCCGACACCGATCTCGGCGTTGTGCAGGAGATCGCGGCGAAGCACGATGTCGACGTCACCGAATACCCGACGCTGGCCCAGATCGTGCTGGAGCTGTTCGAGAAGCTCGTCGAGCACACCTTGATCGAGCCGACCTTCGTCCGTGACTTCCCGGTCGAGGTGCGGCCGCTGACCCGGGCCCACCGGGACGACCCGCGACTGTCGGAGTCCTGGGACCTCATCGTGTTCGGGGTGGAGCTCGCGACCGCCTACTCGGAGCTCGTCGACCCCGTGGAGCAGCGGGAACGCCTCCACGCGCAGTCCGTGAAGGCCGCGGCGGGCGACCCGGAGGCCATGCAGCTCGACGAGGACTTCCTCCGGGCGATGGAGTACGGGATGCCGCCCACCGGCGGGATGGGGATGGGTGTCGACCGCCTGTTGATGACGCTCACCGGGCTCGGCATCCGGGAGACGATCCTGTTCCCGCTCGTGCGCGGGGAGTCGTAGCCGCCCGAAATGCACCGGCCCCCCTGGTCGCGGACCGCGACCAGGGGGGCCGACGTGTATCCGGGCCCGAACGAGTGGTATTCGGGTACCTTTCTCTCATTCGTGGCCGCCCTCGCTCGACGCGGCGAACATTTCTCGGTTAGTCTTCGAATCGAGTCGGTTCCGGTGATCCGCGTGGCCTCACCATTGCGTCCGGGTATTGCTCCCTTTCGAGCAGCTGCCTGCCGGACCGGTTCGCCAGCAAACGTATCCGGTGATTCAGGGAGGCTGCGACGATGGCGCAGATCAAGGAGGTCCGGCTCGTCGACGATCTGTCCGGCGACGCCGCGGACGAAACGATCGAGTTCGGGCTCGACGGCCGCAACTACGAGATCGACCTGACGGACGACAACGCGAAGAAGCTGCGGGACGTGCTCGCCGACTACGTCGCCGCGGCCCGCCGCGCGGCCGGTCCGGCCGCCCGTCGCCGTGGTGCGTCGAACGCGGCCGCCCGCCGTCCGTCGGTGGACCGTGAGCAGAACCAGGCGATCCGCGAGTGGGCCCGCAAGCGCGGGATGAAGGTCTCCGACCGCGGCCGCATCCCGGCCGAGGTCCTCGAGGCCTACCACCAGGAGAACTAAGGGTCACCTCACCCGGGAGGCGGTGGAGGGGTAGCGTGGCCGGGGCCCCTTCCCCCATCCGCTCCCGGGAGGTGCCGTCATGGCCCGCCGTGTCACCGAACTCGAGGTTCTCCGCACCGAACGCCTGAGCCCGCACATGGTGCGTGTCGTCGCCGGTGGCGACGGGCTGGCCGGGTTCCCGGACACCGAGCACACCGACCGCTACGTCAAGCTCCTGTTCCCGCTGCCCGGTGTCGAGTACCCGGATCCGTTCGACATGGACCGGGTGCACGCCGAGTACCCCCGCGACCAGTGGCCGGTCCAGCGCACCTACACGGTCCGCTCGCTCGACCACGGTGCCGGCGAGCTCGTCATCGACTTCGTGCACCACGGCGACACCGGCCTCGCGGGGCCGTGGGCCGCCGCCGCCCGTCCCGGCGACCGGTTGCGGATGGTCGGACCCGGCGGCGCCTACGTGCCCGACCCGGAGGCCGATTGGCACCTGCTGGTCGGGGACGAGGCCGCGCTGCCCGCGGTGTGTGCCGCGCTCGAGCGCGTCCCCGCGGCCGGCCCGTCGTCGCCGTGCTCCAGGTCGACGGGCCCGAGGACGAGCTGAAGCTGCCCGGCGATGGCGATCTCACGGTGCACTGGCTGTACCGGTCCGACGCCGGCGGCGACCCCGACAGCACCCAGCTCCCCGACGCCGTCCGCGCGCTCGGCTTCCGGGAGGGGCGGGTACACGCGTTCGTGCACGGCGAGGCGATCGCCGTCCGCGAACTCCGCAGGCACCTCGGCCGCGAGCGTGGCGTCGCGAAGGAGGACCTCTCGGTCTCCGGGTACTGGCGCCGTGGCCGCGACGAGGAGGGCTTCCGCGAGTTCAAGCAGGCCGAACGCGTGCGCGAGGAGTCCGAGCAGCAGACCGGCTGAGCCGGCGGGGAACACCTCCGGTGTAGGCCGCGTTACGGACGGAACGTCCCACGGTGGCCGTCAGGTGGAGGCGCCGGGCCCCCTCGGACCGATACAGTGGTATGAGGTCCGCCCCGCGAGGGGCGGTCCGGCGCAGTGTCACGCGAGGCGCAGTGTCGGACCCGGTCCGCCGGGAACGGACGGAGATGCTGGTCGCGCCGTACGTGAGGCGCAGCAGGCAAGGAGTGCGAATTGTTCGAGAGGTTCACCGACCGAGCACGACGTGTTGTCGTCCTGGCCCAAGAAGAGGCCCGGATGCTCAACCACAACTACATCGGGACCGAGCACATCCTCCTTGGCCTGATCCACGAGGGTGAGGGTGTCGCCGCGAAGGCACTCGAGTCCCTCGGTATCGCTCTGGAGGGCGTGCGCCAGCAGGTCGAGGAGATCATCGGCCAGGGCCAGCAGGCCCCGTCGGGTCACATCCCCTTCACCCCGCGGGCGAAGAAGGTCCTCGAGCTGTCGTTGCGCGAGGCGCTGCAGCTCGGCCACAACTACATCGGGACCGAGCACATCCTGCTCGGCCTGATCCGCGAGGGCGAGGGCGTCGCCGCCCAGGTCCTCGTCAAGCTGGGTGCCGACCTGAACCGGGTGCGCCAGCAGGTGCTGCAGCTGCTCTCCGGCTACCAGGGCAAGGAGCCCCAGGAGTCCGGCACGGGCGGTCGCGGCGAGGGCACGCCGTCGTCGTCGCTGGTGCTGGACCAGTTCGGTCGCAACCTCACCCAGCAGGCCCGCGAGGGCAAGCTGGACCCGGTCATCGGCCGGGAGAAGGAGATCGAGCGGATCATGCAGGTCCTCTCCCGGAGGACCAAGAACAACCCGGTCCTGATCGGTGAGGCCGGCGTCGGCAAGACCGCCGCCGTCGAGGGCCTGGGCCAGGCGATCGTCAAGGGCGAGGTCCCGGAGACGCTGAAGGACAAGCAGCTCTACACCCTCGACCTCGGCTCGCTGGTCGCCGGCTCCCGCTACCGCGGTGACTTCGAGGAGCGCCTCAAGAAGGTGCTCAAGGAGATCCGCACCCGCGGCGACATCATCCTGTTCATCGACGAGATCCACACCCTGGTCGGTGCGGGTGCGGCCGAGGGCGCGATCGACGCCGCGTCGATCCTGAAGCCGATGCTGGCCCGTGGTGAGCTGCAGACGATCGGGGCGACCACGCTCGACGAGTACCGCAAGTACGTCGAGAAGGACCCGGCCCTGGAGCGCCGCTTCCAGCCGATCCAGGTGTCCGAGCCGTCGGTCACGCACACCATCGAGATCCTCAAGGGCCTGCGCGACCGGTACGAGGCACACCACCGCGTCACGATCACCGACGACGCGCTGTCCTCGGCCGCGACGCTGGCCGACCGCTACATCAACGACCGCTTCCTGCCGGACAAGGCGATCGACCTGATCGACGAGGCCGGCGCCCGGATGCGCATCCGCCGGATGACCGCTCCGCCGGACCTGCGGGAGTTCGACGAGAAGATCGCGAACGTCCGCCGGGACAAGGAGTCGGCGATCGACGCGCAGGACTTCGAGCGGGCCGCGCACCTGCGCGACCAGGAGAAGACCCTGCTCGGCGAGAAGGCCGAGCGCGAGAAGCAGTGGAAGTCGGGCGACCTCGACGTCGTCGCCGAGGTCGACTCGGAGCAGATCGCCGAGGTCCTGGGCAACTGGACCGGCATCCCGGTCTTCAAGCTGACCGAGGAGGAGACCACCCGGCTGCTGCGCATGGAGGACGAGCTCCACAAGCGCATCATCGGCCAGGAGGACGCGGTCAAGTCGGTCTCGCAGGCCATCCGGCGTACCCGGGCCGGCCTGAAGGACCCGAAGCGCCCGTCCGGCTCGTTCATCTTCGCCGGCCCGTCCGGTGTCGGTAAGACGGAGCTGTCCAAGGCGCTCGCGAACTTCCTGTTCGGCGAGGACGACGCGCTCATCCAGATCGACATGGGTGAGTTCCACGACCGCTACACCGCCTCGCGGCTGTTCGGTGCCCCTCCCGGGTACGTCGGCTACGAGGAGGGCGGCCAGCTCACCGAGAAGGTGCGGCGCAAGCCGTTCTCGGTCGTGCTGTTCGACGAGATCGAGAAGGCGCACCAGGAGATCTACAACACCCTCCTGCAGGTGCTCGAGGACGGCCGTCTCACCGACGGCCAGGGTCGCGTGGTCGACTTCAAGAACACCGTGCTGATCTTCACCTCGAACCTGGGTACCCAGGACATCTCGAAGGCCGTGGGTCTGGGCTTCTCGTCCGGGAACGACGAGGCGTCGAACTACGAGCGGATGAAGACGAAGGTCAACGACGAGCTGAAGAAGCACTTCCGCCCGGAGTTCCTCAACCGCATCGACGACATCATCGTCTTCCACCAGCTCAACCAGGACCAGATCATCGAGATGGTCGACCTGATGATCGGGCGCGTGGAGAAGCAGCTGGCCAACAAGGACATGGCCATCGAGCTCACCGAGCGGTCCAAGAAGCTCCTGGCCCGCCGCGGGTTCGACCCGGTCCTCGGCGCCCGGCCGCTGCGCCGGACGATCCAGCGGGAGATCGAGGACCAGCTGTCGGAGAAGATCCTCTTCGGCGAGCTCGAGGGCGGCCAGATCGTGCTGGTCGACGTCGAAGGGCTCGACGAGGACGCTCCGGAGGACTCGAAGGCCTACGACGACAAGGCGCACTTCACCTTCCGCGGCGAGCGCAAGCCCGCCGAGCCGGTGCCGGACACCCCGCCGGCCGCCCTCACGGGTGGCGACGAGTGACCGACGGGTGACCTAGGCGTCGTACCCTCACCGAACGCCCGGCCGGGACTCCCGGCCGGGCGTTCGGCGTTCCCGGGGTCAGAGCTCGTCGTGCCGCGGGTCGTCGGCCGGGAGGGCGATGCGCAGGCGCCGGCGCACCTCGTCGTCCCCCTCGCCGGAGCGCAGCAGTGCCCACAGCGCGTCCGGGTCGCCCGAGCGCAGCACCGCGGACCGCGTCGAGACGAGCAGGTGCTCGCGCTCGGCCCGGACGGCGGGCGACTCCGAGGTCGGCAGGAGGGGGCCGCGGGCGGCCTCGGCGGCGGCGTCCCGGACGAGCCCGTCCCGCAACGCCTCCTGCAACCGCAGGAAGTCGGCGTCGACCCGCGCGGCGAGCCGGTACGGCTGGGTCCGGACGAGATCCTCCCCGACCTGCCTGCGCAGCCGGTGCATCTCGGCGCGGACCGTGATCGGGCGCCCGTCGTCGCCGTAGAGTGCGACGGCGAGCTGCTCGGCGGTCATCCCCTCCGGACGGAGGGCCAGCAGGGTGAGGACCTCGGCATGCCGCAGGCCGAGCCGGACGGGACGGCCGTCGCGGTGCACCACCGGGGTGCGGGCCCCGAGGAACGGCAGGGTCAGCGCCGGCCGCACGGGCTCCTCCGCGGAGGGGACCCGCAGCAGCCAGCCCTCGCCGAGCGGTTCGACGAATCCCTCCACGCCGCCGTCGAGCAGCACCCGGTCGCCCCGTTCGGGCAGCGCGATCCGTTCCGGGACGCGGGCCGACGGCGTCGCCGCCAGCACCCGTCCGTGCGGTGAGAGCAGCGCGCCCGGGGTGGCCCCGAGCCGGGCGAGATGGGGCAGGTTGGTGTCGCGCAGCCGTCGGTCACGACGCTCGGTCAGTGCCGCGAGCCGGTGCTCCGCGAGCCGGGCGGCCGCGGTGACCAGGGACAGCGTCATCGGGTGGAAGGTCTCCTCCGGCCCCGTGACGTCGACGACGCCGATCTGCCGCCCGGTCTCCGGGTCGTGCACGGGCGCGGCCGCACACGTCCACGGGTGGTAGGCGCTGACCAGGTGCTCGGCCGAGTGGATCCGGACCGGCCGGTCGTCGGACAGCGCGGTCCCCATCGCGTTGGTGCCGATCGTGTCCTCGCTCCACCGGGTGCCCTCGACGAGCTCGACCCGCTCGGCGCGGCGCAGCACGTCGCGTGCGCCCTCCCGCCAGAGGATGTGGCCGCGCTCGTCGGTCACGATCATCATGTGCCGGGACTGCTCGGCCGCCTCGACGAGCGTGTCCCGCAGCACCGGCAGCGTCGGTGCGAGCGGGTGCCCGGCGCGCAGCTCGGCGATCTCGCCGGGGTCGTAGGTGTGCCGGGGCCGCGCCCGTTCCGGGTCGACGGCGGCGGCGAGCGACCGTGACCACGACTCGCGGATCTCCGGGCGCACCCCGGGGCCGGGCGCGCCGCTGAGCGCGGCGTCCCGCGCGCGCTCCAGGCCGGCTCGCAGTGTGGTCACGGTACTCACCTTACGGTTAGCCCAGGCTTACCTGAATCGAAACCGCTGGATCGGCACTGACCCTCGGGTCAGGTTCCGCATCTGCGTGCAACTCTCGTGCAACCCCCACCTTCCTAGTGTCGGGCGTCACGCGCAACGTGCGTCACGCACAGCGCTCGGTTCGACGAAGCACCCCATACGGGAAGGACCAACGATGGCCATCTACGCCGCCCCGGGTCAGCCGGACAGCGTCGTCTCGTTCAAGCCTCGCTACGACCACTTCATCGGGGGCGAGTACGTCGCGCCGGCGAAGGGCCAGTACTTCGAGAACCCGACCCCGATCACGGGGCAGAACTTCACCGAGGTCGCCCGCGGCACCGCCGAGGACGTCGAGAAGGCTCTCGACGCCGCGCACGGTGCGGCACCGGCCTGGGGCAAGACCTCGGTCACCGAGCGGGCCAACATCCTGAACAAGATGGCCGACCGCATCGAGGCCAACCTCGAGAAGGTCGCCATCGCCGAGTCGTGGGAGAACGGCAAGGCCTGCCGCGAGACCCTCGCCGCCGACATCCCGCTCGCGATCGACCACCTGCGCTACTTCGCCGGTGCGATCCGCGCGCAGGAGGGCTCGCTCTCCCAGATCGACGAGGACACGGTCGCCTACCACTTCCACGAGCCGCTGGGCGTGGTCGGCCAGATCATCCCGTGGAACTTCCCGATCCTCATGGCGATCTGGAAGCTGGCCCCGGCACTGGCCGCCGGCAACGCGGTCGTCCTGAAGCCGGCCGAGCAGACCCCGGCGTCGATCCACGTGCTGCTCGAGCTGGTCGCCGACCTGCTCCCGCCGGGCGTCCTGAACATCGTCAACGGCTTCGGCGTCGAGGCCGGCAAGCCGCTGGCGTCGAACAAGCGCATCTCGAAGATCGCCTTCACCGGTGAGACCACCACCGGCCGGCTGATCATGCAGTACGCGTCGGAGAACCTGATCCCCGTCACCCTGGAGCTGGGTGGCAAGAGCCCCAACGTCTTCTTCGACGACGTCGCGGCGCAGCAGGACGCGTTCTACGACAAGGCGCTCGAGGGCTTCACCATGTTCGCCCTCAACCAGGGCGAGGTCTGCACCTGCCCGTCGCGTGCGCTGATCCAGGGTGGCATCTACCAGGACTTCCTGGAGCAGGCCGTCAAGCGGACCGAGCAGGTCAAGCAGGGCAACCCGCTCGACACCGACACGATGATCGGTGCGCAGGCGTCGAACGACCAGTTCGAGAAGATCCTGTCCTACATCGACATCGGCCGGCAGGAGGGCGCCAAGGTCCTCACCGGTGGCGAGAAGGCGGACCTGGGCGGCGACCTCTCCGGCGGCTACTACATCAAGCCGACCGTGTTCGAGGGCAACAACGCCATGCGGATCTTCCAGGAGGAGATCTTCGGGCCGGTCGTGTCGGTCGCGAAGTTCACCGACTACGACGACGCCATGAAGATCGCCAACGACACGCTGTACGGCCTCGGCGCCGGCGTGTGGAGCCGCGACGCGGGTACCGCCTACCGCGCCGGCCGCGACATCCAGGCCGGCCGGGTGTGGGTGAACAACTACCACGCCTACCCGGCGCACGCGGCCTTCGGTGGCTACAAGCAGTCCGGCGTCGGCCGTGAGAACCACAAGATGATGCTGGACCACTACCAGCAGACGAAGAACGTCCTGCAGAGCTACTCGCAGAACGCCCAGGGCTTCTTCTGATGGGTCGGCCGGACGGCGCCACCACTCCCGACCAGGCCCCGGAGGTCGCGGGGTCGGGGACGGAGCGGGTGGCGCTGACCCCGGCGGCCGCCGAGCTGCTGGTGAAGCTCACCGACCTGCACGGGCCGCTGATGTTCCATCAGTCCGGCGGCTGCTGCGACGGTAGCGCCCCGATGTGCTACCCGGACGGGGACTTCAAGCTGGGCAACTCGGACGTCCACCTGGGGGATCTCCGGGTGGAGGGCCTCGAGCGGCCCATCGGCTTCCACATGTCGGAGTCGCAGTTCCAGTACTGGAAGCACACCCACCTGACCGTCGACGTCGTGAAGGGACGGGGCAGCGGGTTCTCGGTCGAGGCGCCGGAGGGCGTCCGGTTCCTGATCCGCTCCCGGCTGTTCAGCGACGACGAATGGCGGGCACTCGAGAACCAGAGCTGACCATCACGGGCCCGGGGACGCGTTCCCGGGCCCGTGGTGTGTCGGCACCGTGTCGTCACCAGGGAGGACACCGATGTCCGATCCGCACACCCTGCGCGGGCTGATGGGGCTGCCGGCCGAGCCGGCCCCGCTGTCCCGGTCCGCGCTGATCATGATCGACCTGCAGAACACCTACACCGAGGGCGTGATGCGGCTGGAGAACGTCGAGCCGGCGCTCACCGAGGCCGCGACCCTGCTCGACCGGGCCCGGTCGGCCGGGGCGAAGGTGATCCACATCCGGCACGACGCCGGTGAGGGCAGCCCGTACGACGTCACCGCCCCGATCGGCGCGATCCACTCGTCGGTCGCGCCGCGCGACGGCGAGGCGGTCGTGACGAAGAACTTCCCGAGCGCGTTCGTGCACACCGGCCTGGCCGACCTGCTGGAGGGTTACCAGGACCTGGTGCTCGCCGGGTTCATGACGCACATGTGCGTCAACTCCACCGCCCGCAGCGCGTTCAGCAGTGGGTACGTCCCGACCGTGGTGGCCGCCGCGACCGCGACCCGCGACCTGCCGGGGGTGGACGGGACCGTCCCGGCCGCCCAGGTGCACGACGCGGCACTGGCCGGGCTCTCGGACCTGCCGAGCATCGTCGTCCCGGACAACAAGTCCGTCCCGGACTGACCTCGACGCCCCCGCCCCCCGGGGCGGGGGTCAGGGCCGGAGCGCCTCGTCGATCGCGGTGAGCGTGGCCGCGGCGGGGGCGGGGATGCCGGTCCCGCGCCCGTGCCGCACCTCCGGCTCCCGGACGTTGATCCGGACCAGCGCACCCGTCGCGGCCGAGGCGAGCTCCGAGCGCCGGCGCACCGTGGGCAGGGCCGTCCCCGCACCGAGTTCGACGACGACGACCCCGGACCGGTGCGCGGCCAGCCAGTCCACGTGGCGCTGCAGGGACGGCGCCGCGTGCGAGTCGTCCCACCCGCCGTCGCCGAACATCAGGATCGCCGGCCGGGCGAGCCCGCCGCAGCCGGGACAGCGGGGCAGCTCGCCGACCGCCCGCATCGTGTCCTCGTCGACCTCGTCGACCTCGACGGCCGCGCCGCCGGCCGGCCACACCCCGTACCCGCACAGACGCAGGCACTGCAGGTGGTGGATGGAGCCGTGCACCTCGGCGACGTCGCCGGGCCGGAACCCCGCCCGCTGGAACTGGCCGTCCACGTTGGACGTGAACACGTTCGCCGGGACGCGCTCCGACCAGCGGCGGAGCACCGCGAACCCGGCGTGCGGGACGGTGGCCCGGTACAGGTTCAGCCGGTGCCCGTAGAACCCCCAGGCGAGGGCGGGGTCCTCGGCGAAGTGCTCGGGATCGGCGAGCTCCTCGAAGCGCAGGCCCAGCCGGGCGTAGGGCGGGTAGGCCCGCCAGAAACCCTCGCCGCCACGGAAGTCCGGCAGCCCCGAGTCGACGCCCATCCCGGCGCCCGCCGTGATCAGCAGTGCGCCGGCCGAGGCGACGGCGGCGGCCGCCGCGGCGATCTCCTCGGGGAAGGCCGCGGCGACCTCGTGGGCCTCGATCAGGACTCTGCCGCGATCTTCTCGAGGTCGACGACCTCGAACTCCAGCAGGGACGCGCCCTTCGCGACGGGCTGCGGCGAGCGCTGTCCGGCGTGCGCCTCGGCGGCCGGTCCCTCGCGCCAGGCCTGGAACGCCTCCTCGGTCTCCCAGTGGGTGACGACGAAGTACCGGTCGTCCCCGGCGGTCGGGCGCAGCAGCTGGAACGAGATGAAGCCCGGCTGCCCGTCGACGGCGTGCAGGCGGTTCGCGAACCGCTTCTCCAGCTCCGGCCCGGCGTTCTCGGGAACCTCGATCGCATTGATCTTCACAACGGCCATGCCGTCCACGCTAGCCCCCACCGGCCTCGTCGACGCGCATGCGCCAGGCGTCACCGACCAGCTCGGCCAGCCGGTGGACGTCGACCCGCTCCAGATGCAGCAGCACCAGGGGGAACGTCCGGTAGGCGGGCTCGGCGGAGAACAGCTCGGGCTCGCCGAGCAGCAGGGCCTGCTTCTCCGCCTCGTCCCCGACGTAGAGCACGGCGATGTCGGTCCGCAGCACCCGGCGGCGTCCGGGGACCCGCTGCGGGTAGGACCACACGAAGCCCTTGCCGCCCACCCGGAAGTCGAACCCGTCGCTGGGGTTCTCGACGGCGCCGTCCAGACCGAGTGCGATCCGGCGGACGTCGTCGGAGTCGGCCATGGCGAGAGCCTACGGTCGATCCCGTGCCGACAGTGACCTCCTCGGACGGTGTCGATCTCGCCGTCACCGGCTTCGGTGGTGCCGGGCGCCCGGTCGTGCTGCTGCACGGGCTGATGAGCTGCGCCGCGAGCTGGGAGCCGCGGGTCGCGGCCCTGATCCCGTACGGCCGGGTGCTGGCCCCCGACGCCCGCGGCCACGGCCGCTCCGGACGCCCCGTGGCCGCCGGACCGGCCGGCGCCGATCCGGCCTGGTCCCCGCGGCGGCTGGCCGGCGACGTCGTCCACCTGCTCGAACGCACCGGACCGGCGGCGCTGGTCGGCCACTCGATGGGCGGGATCTCCGCGCTGCTGGCCTCGCTGAGCAGGCCGGACCTGGTGACGGCCGTCGTCGCCGAGGACCCGCCGCTGGACCTGACCGGTGTGCCGCCGGGCCTGCTCGACGACATGCGCACCTGGTTCACCGCGGTCGCGGGGCCGCACCCGTCGCGGGCGGAGCTGGAGCGGGTGCTCGGCGGGCCGAGCCCGGAGGTCGGCGTGCACATGGGACGGTGCGCCGTCCGCCGCCACGACGGCTGGTGGCTCGCCTGCGACGTCGCCGACGCCATGGAGATCGCCGCGCACTGGACCCGGGAACCGCTGCTCGACGCGGTGTCCGCCGTCCGGGTGCCGCTGCTGGTCGTCGAGGCGGGGGAGTCGGTAGCGCCGCCGGGGCAGCTGGAGCTCCTGGCGACCCGGGTGGCGGGTGCCCGGCACGTCCGGCTCCCGGGGACCGGGCACCTCGTGCACGACACGGCACCGGAACGCTGGAGCCGAGAGGTCACGGCGCTCCTCGGCGCGACCGGGTGAGGTGCGCTCAGGCCTCGGCGAGCACCGCGGTCTCCCCGGTGCGGGTGTCGTGCAGCTCCACCGCGACGATCCGCGCCCGCACCGGAGCGGCCGGGTGGAGCAGGCGGAACGCCTCCGCCGGCCGCCCGGCCGCCAGCACGACGTGCGGCAGCCACGACCCGGGCAGGTGTGCCGCGTGCGCCCCCCGGACTCGGCCGGCCAGCGCGTCGTGCACCGCGGTGTGCACGGCGAGCACCTCCGGATCGGTGACGGCGGCGAACACCAGCGCGTCGTCGTCGCCGGTGACGGAGCCGAGCGTGGCCAGCCACAGCGCCGGGAGGGCGACCGCCCGCAGCTCGGCCGCGAGCGCGTCGCGTGCCGGGCGGCCGAGTGTCCCCGCCGCGGCGACCGTCACGTGCGGGGTCCCGGAGGCCGCCGGTACCCCGGCCGCGGCGAGCCGCTCGCGCAGCGCGGTCAGGGCGGTGACGGCGGCCGGGTCGAGCCGGAACCGGACGACCGCGGGCATCAGACGGGGAGGGCGAAGCGGCCGTCGTCGGTCTGCTCGGCCAGGCCGTCCACCAGCAGCGAGTGCAGGCAGCGGTCGCGCTGTCCCGCGTCGGTCCAGACCGCGTCCAGGGCGGCCCGCTCGACCGGGCCGGGTGCGGTCCGCAGGACGTCCATGAGCTTGCCGCGGACCTGCCGGTCGGTCCCGGCGAAGCCCTGCACCGGCTTGCGCGGGCCGTCGTAGGCGGGCTTCCCCGCGGCGACCCAGGCGCAGGTGTGCGCGACCGGGCAGTCCGCGCAGCGCGGCGACCGCGCGGTGCAGACGACCGCGCCCAGCTCCATCAACCCGGCCGAGACGACGGCGGCCTCGGCGTGCCCGCCGGGCAGGAGCGCGTCGACGTCGGCGAGGTCGGCCCTGGTGCGCGCCGGGCCGGCGTCGCCCTGCCCGTGCACGGCCCGGGCGACCACGCGCCGGACGTTGGTGTCGACCACCGGGGCGCGCAGCCCGTAGCCGAACGCGACGACCGCCCGCGCGGTGTAGGAGCCGATCCCGGGGAGTGCCTCGAGCGCCTCGACGTCGTCGGGCACGGCGTCGCCGTGCTGCCCGGCGATCGCCGCCGCGGCGTCGTGCAGCCGGATCGCCCGCCGCGGGTAGCCGAGCTTGCCCCAGGCCCGCAGGACCTCCGAGCGCGGCGCGGCGGCCAGCGACGACGGCAGCGGCCAGCGCTCCATCCAGTCCAGCCAGATCGGCTCCACCCGGGCCACCGGGGTCTGCTGGAGCATGAACTCGCTGACCAGCACCCCCCACGGGGTCGTCTCGGGGCGCCGCCACGGCAGGTCGCGGGCGTGTGCCCGGAACCACGGGGAGATCAGCTCGGCCAGCACCGCACCAGTGTCGCGCGACCCGCCGGACGGCCCCGGGCGGCCCCTGGTGCGTGGCGTCCGGTCACTACCGCGGGGACGGCGCGCGCGCCCGTCACGACCGGGTCGCGTCCGGGGGAGGCGTGGGCCGGCGCGGTACCCGTGGACGGCCGGCCGATCACGGTCGGTCGACGGCGGCCACGGACGGGGCCCACCGCGGGTCGACCGTCCGGAGTGGAGCACCGCGGGATCGCGACATCGTGTCGGCAGATCAGGAGCCGATCACTCCGGTGGGGGTGTGAGTGCTCCCTCTGGCGGGTGGAACTGCGCCGGTGTGTCCGGATCCGGCGCGGCGCCGACGACATCGAGTAGTCGCCGATCTACCGTCAGTGACGTGATGGACCCGGTGGGACCCCTGCCGGCGTCGGTGTACTGGCGTCGGCGCGCTGTCGCGGTCGGCGCGGCCCTGGTCGCGCTCTTCGCGCTGCTGTGGCTGTCGACGTGGCTGCTGCTCCCCGGCGGCTCCGACGCTCCCACCGACCCCGCAGCGCAGTCCACACCGGACACCCGAGCGGCACTCCCCGGAACGGCGGCCCCGGCATCCCCGGCCCCGGGCGCCCCGCAGACGCCGCTCCCCGCACCCGCCACTCCCGGAGCTCCCCCCGGGGACACGGCGGGGGCGTCCCCCGGGCCCGCGACCCCGGACGCGGGCCCGGGGGACGAGACGGTCCGGCCGGACGACACTCCCCGGCCGTCGGTGCTCGTCCCCCAGGCCGGACCGTCGCCGCCGACCGGCCCGGTGCCCTGCTCCGACGGGATGATCGAGGTCCGGTCCGAGACCGGGCAGCCGAACTACCCGGCCGGGGCCCGGCCCGAGCTGCGGCTGGTCGTGACGAACACGTCCGGCCAGCCCTGCGTGCGCGACCTCGACGGCGCGGAGCAGGAGATCGCCGTCTGGAGCGGCGACGGCGCGCAGAAGCTGTGGTCGTCGAACGACTGCGTCAACCCCGCCACCGACGACCTGCGCACGCTGGTCCCGGGCCAGCCGGTGGCGTTCGCGGTGACCTGGAGCGGGCTCGGTTCCGAGCCGGGCTGCGGTGCGGAGCGGGACCGGGTGACGCCCGGCGGGTACCGGGTGCTCGCCCGCCTCGGCACGGTCGTCAGCGAGCCCGCGCCGCTGCTGATGGGCTGAGCGGGCGGCTCAGCGCATCCGCTGCATGATCTCCTTCAGCGAGGTCGCCTCGGTGATCCGCATACCGGTCGAGCCGACCTCGGAGCCGGCCGGGACGATCGCGTTGGTGAAGCCCAGCCGGGCCGCCTCGGCCAGCCGCCGTCCGACGCCGTGCACCCGGCGCAGCTCACCGGCCAGGCCGAGCTCGCCGAGGACGACCAGGTCGGCGGGCAGTGTCACGTCCCGCCGCGCGGAGACGACGGCGAGCGCGACCGCGAGGTCGGCCGCCGGCTCGGTGATCTTCATGCCGCCGACGGTCGCGGTGTAGACCTCCGCGTCGTGCAGCTTCAGCCCGCCCCGCCGCTCGACGACGGCGAGCAGCATCGGCACCCGTGACGCGTCCAGACCCGTCACCGCGCGCCGCGGGCTGGGGATGTTGGCGCCGGCCACGAGGGCCTGCACCTCGGCGAGCAGCGGACGCCTGCCGTCCATCACGACGGTGACGGCCGTCCCCGGCTGCACGCCCTCGGCTCCCTGCCCGAACCGGCCCACGAACAGGCCCGACGGGTCGGGGAGCCCGACGATGCCGGAATCGCGCAGCTCGAAGCAGCCGACCTCGTCGGCCGGTCCGAACCGGTTCTTCACACCGCGCACCATCCGCAGGGCCGAGTGCTTGTCGCCCTCGAAGTGCAGGACGACGTCGACGACGTGCTCCAGCACCCGGGGGCCCGCGATGCCGCCGTCCTTGGTGACGTGGCCGACCAGCAGCACGGCCAGGCCGCGTTCCTTCGCGAGCGCGGTCAGGCCGACCGTCACCGCGCGGGTCTGGGTGACCCCGCCCGGGGTCCCGTCGACGCTCGCCGTCGACATGGTCTGGATCGAGTCGACGACGAGCAGCGACGGCTTCAGCTGGTCGACGTGCCCGAGCACCGACTCGAGGTCCGACTCGGCGGCGAGGTAGAGCTCGTCGTGCACGCCGCCGGTCCGCTCGGCGCGCAGCCGCACCTGGCCCGCGGACTCCTCGCCGGAGACGTAGAGGACCCGCGAGCGTGCCGCGGCCTGTGCGGCGACCTCCAGCAGCAGCGTGGACTTGCCGACGCCGGGCTCACCGGCCAGCAGCACCACGGCGCCGGGGACGAGCCCGCCGCCCAGCACCCGGTCTAGCTCCTCGACCCCGGTCGGCCGGGCCCGCGACGAGTCCAGCTCGACGTCGGCGATCCGCCGGGCCGGCGTGCTCGGAGCGCCCGCGACGACGGTGCGCTGACCGCCCGCCCGCGGGGCCTCGACCTGCTCGAGCGAGCCCCACGCCTGACAACCGGGGCACCGCCCCACCCACTGCGCGGTGCGCTGGTCGCACTCCGTGCAGCGGTAGCCGCCCGAGCGGGCCGCGCGCGACCGCGGCGTCAGCTCCCGGCGGCGCCGCCCGAGCCGCTGCCCTCGTTGCCGGGCGCGGACTCGGCTCCCTCACCGCTCGGGACCGGGTTCGCCTGGTCGACCGGCGGGGCCTCGGCCTCGCCGCCGGTCTCGCCGCCGACCCCGGTCTCGGCGCCGTTCGCGCCACCGCCGTGGCCGCCCTCGGCCTCGACGCGCTCCGGCTCGGCGCCGGGCCTGCCCTCGCCCGGGATCCCGGTCGGGACCGTGACGGTGATCGGTCCGGCACGCTCGAAGACGAACGTCATCGGCACGTCGCCGCCGGCGGCGATCGGCTGCCGCAGCCCCTCGAGGGTGAGCTGGAGGGGGCGGCTCGCGGTCGGCTGCAGCTCGCTGGTGCCCACCGCGACGAGCGCGACGTCCTGGGCCAGGACCCGGTCGCCGCCGACGGCGACCGAGCCGGCCGCCGGGCTGCTGACCGAGACCAGGCGGTCGGCGGTGGCTCCGGTGTTGATCAGGGTGGCGCGCACCGGCGCCGCGGTGCCGCGGGCGTAGAGCGCGGCCTCGCTCGCGGGGGCCTGCGGGTAGCCGATCTGGACGTCGCGCAGGTCGACGTCGCCGACCGAGGCGTTGAGACCGTTGGTGGCGGCGACCTGCTGCGCGGTCTGCGAGAGCTGGCCCGTCCCGCAACCGCTCAGCAGGAGGCCGGACAGGGCGACGGCCCCGGCTACCCCGGCCAGGGTCCGGAGGGGGCGGCGGTTGCGGCTCACGGTCGGCGTGTCCTTCCTGCCGGCCGGGAACGGCTCCCGGCGCGCTGACGACGGATCTCGTGGAGGCGCGGCGCCCCGGAGGTGTGTTCCGGGCCGGCCGGAGCCGTCCGGGCACGGGAGCCGTGCGATCCGGCGTAGAGCCTAGTCTCGTACGGCCACCGGGTGCGCGGTCGGGCGGCCCCACCGGGTCGTCCGTCGCGCGGCGGTGCGCCGGTGCAGTCCTCCCGCCGCCTCCCCGTGCGGCCGACGCACCCGCGGGGAACATGTTTTTGCGGCATTGTCAACCCCCTGACCTGCGACGACGGCGCCGACCGGCCACCGGCCACCCCGGGCGGCGTGTTAATCTGGACCCAGCGAAAGGGGCCAGAGGACACATGGTTTTCAAGGTCGGAGAGACCGTCGTCTACCCGCACCACGGTGCCGCTCTCATCGAGGCGATCGAGACTCGGACGATCAAGGGTGAGGAAGTTCAGTACCTCGTCCTCAAAGTCCAGCAGGGTGATCTGACGGTTCGAATCCCCGCCGACAATGTCGAGGTCGTCGGCGTCCGGGACGTAGTGGGTCAGGAGGGCCTGGATCGGGTCTTCGAGGTGTTGCGTGCGCCGCACACCGAGGAGCCGACCAACTGGTCCCGCCGGTACAAGGCCAACTGGGAGAAGTTGACCTCCGGTGACGTGAACAAGGTGGCGGAGGTCGTCCGCGACCTGTGGCGCCGTGAGAAGGACCGCGGTCTGTCCGCAGGCGAGAAGCGGATGCTCGGCAAGGCGCGGCAGATCCTGGTCAGCGAGCTCGCACTGGCCGAGGGCACCGACGAGGAGCGGGCCGAGGTCCTGCTCGACGAGGTGCTCGCGACCGCGACCGCCTGACGTGGGCGAGCCGTCCTCCGGGGCGGACGTCGTCGCCGTACTGCCCGCCGCCGGTTCCGGCGAGCGCCTGGGTGCCGGTGTGCCCAAGGCGTTCGTCGAACTCGGCGGCGTGCCGATGCTGGTGCGCGCCGTCGACGGCCTGCTCGCGTCGGACGTGGTCGGGCACGTCGTGGTCGTCGTGCCCGTCGATCAGGTGAGCGGCGCCGCCGCGCTGCTTCCGGGGCGTCCGGTGACGGTCGTGCCGGGTGGTGCGGACCGCACCGCGTCGGTCGCGGCCGGGCTCGCCGTGACGGGGCCGGACACCGAGGTCGTGCTCGTGCACGACGCCGCGCGTCCGCTGACGCCGCCGGACGTCGTGCGACGGGTCGTGACCGCGGTGCGCGCGGGTGCCCCCGCGGTGATCCCCGTGCTTCCCGTCTCCGACACCGTCAAGCAGGTGGACGCCGACGGCGTCGTCGTGTCCACGGTGGACAGGTCGGCGCTGCGTGCGGTGCAGACCCCGCAGGGTTTCCTGCCCGGCGTCCTGCGCCGCGCCTACGCGGGGTCGCCCGACCCGCGCACCGACGACGCCGGGCTGGTCGAGGCCGCCGGCGACCCGGTGTCGACCGTCGCCGGCGACCCGCTGGCGTTCAAGGTGACCACGGCGTGGGACCTGCGCATCGCCGGCCTGCTGCTCGCGGGGGCCGCGGAGAGGATCGGATGAGGGTCGGGATCGGGACCGACGTCCACCCCGTCGAGGCGGGCCGCGACTGCTGGGTCGCGGGCCTGCTGTGGGACGGCGCCGACGGCTGCGCCGGGCACTCCGACGGCGACGTCGCGGCGCACGCGCTCTGCGACGCGCTGCTGTCCGCCGCCGGGCTCGGCGACCTCGGGGCCGTGTTCGGCACCGGGCGCCCGGAGTGGTCCGGCGCGTCCGGCGTGGCGCTGCTCGCCGAGGTCGGCAGGCTGCTCGTCCGCGACGGCTGGACCGTCGGCAACGCGGCCGTCCAGGTGGTCGGCAACGATCCCAAGATCGGGAAGCGGCGTGCCGAGGCCGAACGGGTGCTGTCCGACGTGGTCGGCGGCCCGGTGTCGGTCTCGGGCACCACCACCGACGGTCTCGGACTCACCGGGCGCGGCGAGGGCCGTGCCGCCGTCGCGACGGCCCTGCTCCTCCCCGGCCAGGGACAGGCCCTCCGTCAGGGACAGGCCCCCGGGTCAGGGATGGGCCCCGGTCAGGGGTAGGCCTCCGCGGTCCGCTGCTGGATCTCCTCCGCGGTGAGGTCACCGGTGCGGGACGCGACCATCCACGCGTGACCGAACGGGTCGGCCAGCCGGCCGCCGCGTTCGCCGTACGGGTGGTCCGACACCTCGAAGATCACCTGTCCGCCGCCGTCGAGGATCGCGGTGGCGACCGCGTCCGGGTCGTCCACGTACAGCGCGAGGATCACCGCGCCCGGTCCGGTGGGCGCCGGGTCGACCTCGTCGCCGTCCTTCACCGCCCAGACCGCGTCGCCCGCCCGCAGCAGGGCGTGCACGACGTGGCCGGAGCCGTCGGTGTAGCGCTCGACCAGCTCCGCGCCGAACGCGGCGGTGTAGAAGGCGATGGCCGCGTCGGCGTCGGACACGACGAGCCTGGGGTACAGCTGCTGAACACTCATGACGGACAGCTTGCCGCGGAGGCACCGCCCGTGTAGTGGACGAATCGGAGAGCCGTACCCTGGTGATGTGAGCCTCAGACTTCTCGACAGCGCGACCAGGGAGCAGCGTGCGTTCACGCCGCTGCGGGCCGGAGCCGTGTCGATGTACGTCTGTGGTGCCACCGTGCAGGGGCTGCCGCACATCGGTCACGTCCGCTCCGGTCTCAACTACGACGTGCTCCGCCGCTGGCTCGGCCGCAGCGGGTACGACGTCACCCTGGTCCGCAACGTCACCGACATCGACGACAAGATCCTCCGCAAGTCGGAGGCCGCCGGGCGTCCGTGGTGGGAGTGGGCGGCCACGCACGAGCGGGCCTTCACCGCCGCCTACGACGCCCTGGGCTGCCTCCCGCCGTCGGTCGAGCCGCGCGCGACCGGGCACATCACGCAGATGGTCGAGCTGATCGAGCGGCTGATCGAGCGCGGTCACGCCTACGCGGCGAACGGCGACGTCTACTTCGCCGTCCGGACGATGCCCGAGTACGGGACGCTGTCCGGCCAGAAGGTCGACGACGTCCACCAGGGCGAGGGCGAGGCCGGGGACAAGCGGGACCCGCTCGACTTCACGCTGTGGAAGGCCGCGAAGCCGGGCGAGCCGAGCTGGCCCACCCCGTGGGGGCACGGCCGTCCGGGGTGGCACCTGGAGTGCTCGGCGATGGCGACCGCCTACCTGGGCCCGGAGTTCGACATCCACGGCGGCGGCCTGGACCTGGTGTTCCCGCACCACGAGAACGAGCGGGCCCAGTCGCACGCCGCCGGTGACCCGTTCGCCCGGTTCTGGCTGCACAACGCCTGGGTGACCATGGGCGGCGAGAAGATGTCGAAGTCGCTGGGCAACACCCTGGCGATCGAGGCCCTGCTGCAGCGGGTCCGCCCGATCGAGCTGCGGTACTACCTGGTCGGCCCGCACTACCGGTCGGCGATCGAGTACTCCGACGCCGCGCTGGACGAGGCGGTCGCCGCGTACCGGCGGGTCGAGTCGTTCGTGAACCGGGTGCGGGAGCGGCACGGGCTGCCCGAGCCCTCCACCGAGCTGCCCGCCGAGTTCACCGCCGCGCTCGACGACGACCTGGGCACGCCGATCGCGCTCGGTGCGGTGCACAAGCTGGTGCGGGAGGGCAACACCGCCCTCGACGCCGGCGACGCCCGCACCGCGTCGCAGGCCGCGTCCTGCGTCCGCGCGACGACGGGCGTGCTCGGCCTCGACCCGCTGGCCGCCGGGGGCGCGGCCGACAACGCCGGCGACGCCGCCCGGCAGGCACTCGGCACCCTGGTCGAGTCGATGCTGGAGCGCCGGCAGGCGGCGCGCGCCGGGCGCGACTTCGCCACCGCGGACCGGCTCCGCGACGAGCTGCTCGCCGCCGGGATCGCCGTCGAGGACGGCGCCGGCGGCTCCACCTGGACATTGAAGGACGCATAAGAGCATGGCAGGCAATTCCAAGCGACGCGGTGCCGTCCGCAAGGAGGGCACGAAGAAGGGCCCGGTCATCGGTTCCGGCGGCCAGCCCCGGCGCTCGCTCCGCGGCAAGGGGCCGACCCCGTCCGGCGAGATGCGCCCGGGCCACCCCAAGCAGAAGGCGGCCGCCCGCCGCGACCGGCAGGACCAGCAGCAACAGCGCCGCCGTCCGGTCGCCGGGCGGCGCGGCGACGGCGAGGGCCCGGAGACCGTGCTCGGCCGCAACCCGGTCGTCGAGTGCCTCCGGGCCGGTGTCCCGTCGACGGCGCTGCACGTCGCCACCGGCATGTCCGCCGACGAGCGGGTCGCCGAGGCGGTCTCGCTCGCCGCGGAGCAGGGGATCTCGATCCTGGAGGTACCCCGCAACGACCTGGACCGGCTCACCGGCGGGGCGTTGCACCAGGGCCTGGCGCTGCAGGTGCCGCCGTACAGCTACGCGCACCCGGACGAGCTGCTCGAGGCGGCGGCCGACTCCGGCCGCCCGGCGCTGACCGTCGCCCTGGACGGGGTGACCGACCCGCGGAACCTGGGTGCGGTCGTCCGGTCGGTGGGGGCGTTCGGCGGGCACGGTGTCGTCGTCCCGCAGCGGCGCGCGGCCGGGATGACGGCCGTGGCGTGGCGGACCTCGGCCGGCACCGCGGTGCGCGTGCCGGTGGCCCGGGCGACGAACCTGACCCGAACCCTGCGCGAGTACGCCTCGGCCGGGCTGATGGTCGTCGGCCTGGCCGCCGACGGTGACGTCTCCCTCGACGAGTTCGACCTCGCCACCGGGCCGTTGGCGCTCGTCACCGGGTCGGAGGGCAAGGGCCTCTCCCGGTTGGTGCGCGAGACCTGCGACCTGACGGTGTCGATCCCGCTGGCCGGCCGGGTGGAGTCGCTGAACGCCTCGGTGGCCACCGGCGTCGTGCTCGCGGAGGTCGCGCGCCGTCGTCGTCTGGAGCGCTGAGCGCACCCCGTCGCCGCGCCACGCACCCCGTCGCCGCGTCACGCACCCCTCGCAGCGGGTGCGCGGCGCGGTCAGGGGGTGCGTGCCGGGTCAGGCCCGGACGGGGGCCCGCCCGCGGAGCCGGGCGATCACCCGGCACAGCACGTAGGCCAGGAAGCCGATCGTCGCCACGTACGCCGACACCGGCACTCCGGGGGCGAGCGACAGGACCGTCCCGCCGACCAGCGCCACCTCGGCGATCACGATCGCGATCACCGTGGCGAGCACCGGGTTGGCGGTCACCCGGTTCGCCGCCGCCCCGGGAACGATCATGACCGCGAGCACCAGGATCGCACCGACGATCGGCACCGCCAGCGCGGTGACCAGGCCGATCAGCACCGCGAACACCAGCGACAGCGCCCGCACCGGGACGCCGCGGGCGAGTGCGACGTCGGGATCGGTGCTGGCGAACAGCAGCGGCCGGTAGACCACGAGCAGCGTGCCCAGCACGAGGAGCGCGACGACGGCGAGCACCCACAGGTTGGTGCCGTCGACCGACACGATCGATCCCGTGAGCAGGCCGAACCGGTTCGCGGACCGGCCGTCGTACAGCGACAGGAACAGCACCCCGAGGCCGAGCCCGAACGCCATCACGACGCCGATCACCGAGTCCCGCTCGCGCTGCCGCAGGCCGAGCACCCCGAAGATCGTCGCGGCGACGACGGCCCCGACGACGGAGCCGAGCCCGACCTCGACACCGACGAGCAGCGCGGCCGCGCCACCGGTGAAGGCCAGCTCCGCGGTGCCGTGCACGGCGAAGGCCATGCCGCGGCTGACGACCAGCGGGGTGAGCAGCCCGGCCACGAGGCCGAGCACCGCGCAGGCGATCAGCGCGTTCTGGACGAACGGCTCGCCGAGCAGCTCCGCGGTGCCGTCGAGGGAGAACAGCTCGTCCATCAGGCACCCCCCACCGGCAGCGTGTCGCCGTGGTGCTCGTGGTCCTCGGCGCCGACGACGACCAGCCGGTCCCGTACACGCAGCACGTCGACCTCGGTGCGGTAGAGCTCCGACAGCACCTCCGAGGTCATGACCTCCTCCGTCGGCCCGATCCGGAACCGGCCGTCGACCAGGTAGAGCACGCGGTCGACGAGCGGCAGCACCGGGTTGATCTCGTGGGTCACGAACAGCACCGCGGTGTCGTCGGCCCGGCGGCGGTCCTCGATGAGCCGGGTGACGGTGCGCTGGTGGGAGAGGTCCAGCGACAGCAGCGGCTCGTCGCACAGCAGGACGGCCGGGTCCCCGACCAGGGCCTGCGCGACGCGGAGCCGCTGCTGCTCGCCGCCGGACAGCCGTCCGACGGGGGCGTCGGCGTACCCGGTCCCGCCGACCTGCTCCAGCGCCCGGTCCACCTTCGCCCGCCGCACCCGCCGGCCGCGCAGGCCCGGCCCGAACCGGTGCCCGTCCAGCCCCAGGCCGATCAGGTCGCGTCCGCGCAGCGGCAGGTCCGGATCGAGCGGCTGCTGCTGGGGCACGTAGCCGATCTCCGGGCTGCCCCGCCGCGGCGCCGCACCCGCCACCCGTACCTCGCCCTCGGACAGCGGCAGCAGGCCCAGCAGGACGCGCATCAGCGTCGTCTTGCCGGAGCCGTTCGGGCCGAGCACGGCGACGAACTCGCCGGGCGCGACGTCGAGGTCCAGGCCGGACCACAGGGTCCGGTCGCCGAAACGCAGGCCCGCCCCGCGCAGTGAGAGCGCGGGGCGGGTGGTCGTTGCAGGGTGCACGGGATCAGCGTGCCAGCGCCGCGTTCAGCGCATCGAGGTTGGTGTTCATCCACTGCACGTAGTCGTCGACGCCGTCGGGCATCGTCTCCGACATCTCGACCACCGGGACGCCCGCCTGCTCGGCCGCGGCCCGGACCTGGTCGGTGCTCGCCGACTCGGTCTGGGTGTTGACGATCAGCGCGTCGACCGGCGGCTGGGCACGGAACAGGTCGAGCATCTGCGCGACGACGGCGGCGGGCGGGTCGGTGCCCTCCTCGACGGCGGACGAGAACTCCTGCGGCGTCGCGTTCTGCACCCCCGCGGTCTCGAGCAGGTGGTCGGGCACGGGCTCGGTCACCGCGACCCGTGCGCCGGGGTGGGCGCGGCCGATCTCGGTGGCCTTCGAGGTCAGCTGCGCGACCCCGCCGCCCACCGTCTGCGCGTTGCTGCGGAAGTACTCGGCGGCACTCGGGTCGATCTCGGCGAGCCGGTCGGCGATCTGCTGGGCGACCTTCTGCACGGTCGGCAGGCTGTACCAGACGTGCTCGTTGAACGCGCCGTGGTCGTGGCCCTCGTGTCCGGCCTCCTCGCCCTCGCCGGCGTGCGCGGCGTGCTCCTCGGGACTCTCACCCGCGTGCGCGCCGTGCGCGTGGTCGTGCCCACCGGCCTCCGCCGCCTCGGCGGCGCCCTCCAGCCCGGAGACCGCGACCGCGTCGACGACCGGGGCCCGGTTGCCCGACGCGTCGACCAGGCCGGTCATGAACGCGTCGTAGCCGCCGCCGTTGGTGACGATCAGCTGGGCGTCGCCGACGGTGGCCGCGTCGCCGGGGGTGGCCTCGTAGCCGTGCGGGTCCTGGTTCGCCGAGTCGATGATCGGGTCGACCTGTGCGTAGTTGCCGCCGACGGCCTTCGCGACGGCGCCCCAGGCGTCGGTGGAGGTGACGATCCGGACCTGGGGGGTGTCCGGGCTGGTGGGGGTGTCGACCTGGCCGGAACCGCAGGCGGACAGTCCGAGGGACAACGCGGCCAGCCCGGCCACGAGAGTGGCGGGCCGGAGCGGGGATCGGGACACGGACGGAGCTCCTATCAACATATCGGCATATCTTTATCGATAACCGTTCTCGATTCACTCTACCGTCGGACGATGCCCCCATCCCACGTCGCAGGGTGTGATCCGCGCAGGCCCGGACGGGGTGGACTTTCACGCCGGTGACGGCGCCGCTACCGTTCGGGGATGACCGGTCCCCAGCACCAGCGGCGCCCGGCGACGCTGGCGTCGCTGGCGGCCGAGCTCGGGGTCTCGCGGACGACCGTGTCGAACGCCTACAACCGTCCCGACCAGCTGTCCGCGCCGCTGCGCGAGCGGGTGCTCGAGGCCGCCCGGCGGCTGGGGTACCCGGGCCCGGACCCGGTCGCGCGGTCACTCCGTACCCGCCGGGCCGGTGCGGTCGGTCTGCTGCTCACCGAGGCCCTCAGCTACGCCTTCCGCGACCCGGGCGCGACGGGCTTCCTCGAAGGGCTCGCGCTGGCCTGCGAGAAGGCCGGGACCGGTCTGCTGCTCGTGCCGGTGAGCCCCGAGCACTCCGACGTCGACGCCGTGTTCCAGGCCGGCGTCGACGGCTTCGTCGTGTACTCGGTCAGCGAGGACGACCCGCACTTCCGGGCCGTGCTGCAGCGCCCGGTGCCGACGGTCGTGTGCGACCAGCCGGCCGACGTCGAGGGCGTCGACCGGGTCGGTGTCGACGACCGCGCCGGCACGCTCGCGCTGGGCAGGCACCTGGTCGAGCTCGGGCACCGGCGGATCGGGGTGCTCTGCATGCGCCTCGGCTCGCGCCGGCACGACGGGCCGGCCGACCAGGCCCGGCAGGAGACGGGTTCCTACAGCGTGCAACGCGAACGCCTCGCGGGCCTGCGCGCGGCGTTCGCCGAGGCCGGTGTGGACTGGGCTGGCGTGCCCGTCATCGAGCGGTACGAGCACACCCTGGAGGCCGGTGCCGACGGCGCCGCCACCCTGCTCGACGCGCACCCGGGCATCACGGCGCTGGTGTGCACGTCCGACATCCTCGCCCTCGGCGCGCTCGGCGAGGCCCGCGAGCGTGGCCTGCGGGTCCCCGAGGACCTGTCGGTCGCCGGGTTCGACGGCGTCCCCGAGGCCGAGCGGGCCGGGCTGACCACGGTCCGCCAGCCGTTCCGGGAGAAGGGCCGGGAGGCGGGTCGCCTGCTGCTGGAGCGGGGCGACCGCAACGTCTCCGAGCACGTCGTGCTGCCCACCGAGCTGATCGTCGGCAGCACCACGCGGGCGCTCCGCCAGTCCGGGGAGTTCTTCTCCGGGTGGTGACGCTGACCGGCCTGCGCCGGTACCCGGTCAAGTCCTGCCGGGGTGCCGACCTGCGACGAGCCGTGGTGGAACGGGCCGGTCTCGCGGGCGACCGCCGGTGGATGCTCGTCTCCGGCGACGACGGCCGGATGGTCACCGCGCGCACCCACCCGCGGCTGGTGCTGGCCGTGCCGCAGCCGGTCGTGGACGGCCTGGAGATCACCGGGCCGGACCTGCCCGCGCTGCGGGTGGCCGTGCCCGACCCGTCGCCGGGCGTCGAACCGGTGCGGGTGCACCGGTGGGAGACGGCGGGCGTGCGGGCCGGGGACGACGCCGACGCCTGGTTCTCCGAGCTGCTCGGCGAGAAGGTCCGCCTCGTGCACCTCGACGACCCGGACCGCCGTCGCCCGGATCCGGAGTTCGCCCGGGACGACGACCGGGTCTCGTTCGCCGACGGCTACCCGCTGCTGCTGACGTCGACGAGCAGCCTCGACGCGCTGAACGCCCGGGTCGCCGACGGTCCGCACGCCGGCGAGGGCCCGCTGCCGATGGTCCGGTTCCGCCCGAACCTGGTCGTCTCCGGTGCTCCCGCGTGGGCCGAGGACGGCTGGCGCCGGGTGCGGATCGGGGACGCGCGGTTCCGGATCGTGAAGGGCTGCGCCCGGTGCGTGCTGACCACCGTGGACCCCGTGACGGCGGTGAAGGGCCGGGAGCCGATGGTCACCCTGGCCCGGCACCGACGGTTCGACAAGGGCGTCTGGTTCGGGATGAACCTCGTCCCCGACGACCCCGGGACGGAGCTGCACGTCGGTGACCCGGTCGAGGTCCTCGACGCCGCCGACCCGGCGGACGGGCCGCCGCGCTGACCCCGGGCCGGCGAGGCGCCGTCCGTCTCGTCGGTATCGTCGGGCCCGGGTCCCCCGTCCGGGTGGCCGGACGGACCGACGGGGAGGCTGCGCTGAACGACGCCGGCCCGCCCCGACGCCCGCGCCGCGGCCCCCCGCCCGGTCGCGCCTCCGCGCCACCACCCGGACGGTCCGCTCCGCCCCCTCCGGCACCGCCGCCTCCCGGGGCGCGGCCCGCCGGTCCGCCTCCTGCCGGGCCCCGCCCCGCCGGTCCGCCTCCGGCCGGGCCGCGGCGGTCCGTGCCGGGGTCCGGCCGGCCCGCACCTCAGCCGCCCGCAGGACCCGGCCGCGGTGCGGCCCCGGGAGCCGGCGCCGGGCGTGGGGCGGCGGGTCCCCGGGCCGGGCAGCGCGCCGCCGCCCGCCCGCCGTCGTCCGCCCCGCAGGCGGCGTGGCCCGTCGCGCCGCCGCCCCCGGACGTCTCCGGGTGGGACCGGGCCGACCGGCGGTCCCCGGATCCGGCGGACCTGCACCCCGCCGAGCGCCCCCTGCCCCCGCGCCGCGGCGGTCCGCGCCGGACCGGACCGCCACCGCGCCGGGGTGCGGCCCCGGACGCACGTCCCGGGATCGGCCGTGGCGCCCCGCGTCGCCCGCTCGAACCGATCGGCCCGCGCATCGCGGCGCTGCGGCGCCGCCTGCTCCCGCAGCGGGCCCCGGGTGCACCGGCGCCGTCGACACGGGCCCGGCTCCGCCAGGGCCTGCGCTGGGCACTCG
This sequence comes from Pseudonocardia sp. EC080619-01, assembly GCF_001420995.1. Classification (NCBI taxonomy): domain Bacteria; kingdom Bacillati; phylum Actinomycetota; class Actinomycetes; order Pseudonocardiales; family Pseudonocardiaceae; genus Pseudonocardia; species Pseudonocardia sp. EC080619-01. The sequence goes on from NZ_CP012184.1 coordinate 3,212,325, forward strand.
TCGCCCAGGCCGTCCCGCTGGTCCTGGTGCTGCTGTTCACGCTGGTCGACCCGCCGTACTCGATGTTCCGGCTGTGGAACTTCGGGCCGACCGTCGCGCAGTGGACCGACGCCGACCACGTGTCGCGCAACTTCCTGGTCGTCGTCATGGGGCAGGAGGACCAGCAGTTCCCCGAGCGGACGCTCGCGGTGGACTACGGGATGCAGTGGGCGCGTGTGCAGGCCTACATGGACGGGACCGACGACCCGTCGGGATCGACCATCACCCAGCAGACGTCGAAGAACCTGTTCCTGTGGGGCGGGCGGTACCCGCCGCTCGAACCCGTGCGCAAGGCGCTGGAGATCCCGCCGGCGGAGACGATGGAACTGGTGATGCCCAAGCGCCGGATCCTGGAGATCTACGTCAACGTCGCGCAGTTCGCGCCGCGCGTCTACGGCGTGTGCGCCGCGTCCTGGTACTACTTCGGCAAGTCCAGCCGGGCGCTGAGCATCGACGAGTCCGCCCAGCTCGTGGGGCTGCTGCCGTCGCCGCTGCACGTGGAACGCGCCCCCGGCGGGGGCATGCGCTTCCTCGGGGACACCAACGGCAACGGTGCCGCCGATCCCGGCGAGCGCGGGTTCATCAGTGCGAAGGGCTACTGGCACGCCCGTGAACGCGCACCCCGCTGGTACAGCCAGATGGGCGGCGTCTCCGCGACCGAGGGCATCGGGATCGCCGGCAGCGCCTCCGACCTGCCCGCCGCCGACGACCCGTGCCGCGAGCCACCCGCCGCGCTGGCCGACCTCGACTGACCCCGGTCAGCCGCGCAGCGCGGCGAGCCGATCCAGGACCCCCGCCATCTCCGGCGGGCCGGGGACCCGGTGCCGGGCCGCGGTGTCGCCGTCGCCGACCTTGATGCCGACGTCGCCGTCGCGCAGCACCCGGAACGCGGTCTCGTCGGTGACGTCGTCCCCGGCGAACAGCACCGCGTCGACCCCGAGCTGGTCACGCAGGATCTCGACCGCCGCGCCCTTCGTCGTCCGCAGCACGGCCAGGTCCAGCACGTCCTTGCCGGGGGTCGCGTCGATCCCGTCCCGGACCCACCCGGCCGCCACCCGCTCGAGCAGGGCGGCGCCGTCGGCCGGATCCATGCCGCGGACGTGGACGGCCGCACCGGCCGGCTTCGTCTCCAGCCGGGAGCCCGGAGCGGCGTCGACGAGCTCCCGCAGGCCCGCGAGCAACGCCTCGCGCCGCTCCGCCTGCGCCGCGGTCAGGAGCCCGGTGCGGCCGAGGCGGGCGGCGAGCTCGTCGTCGTACTCCGCCCCGTGGCTGCCGACCAGCCCGACCGGCGGGCCGAACCCGGAGACGGCCGCGAGGTCGTCGCGCCCGCGGCCGGACAGCATCACGACGGTCGTCGTGTCGTGCGCGGCGAGGCGCCGGACCGCCTCGGCGGACTCCGGCAGCGGCCGCGAGGCCGACGGGTCGTCCACCAGCGGCGCGAGGACGCCGTCGAAGTCCAGCGCGACGAGCAGTGCCCCCGCCGACGCCAGCCGGTCCAGGTCGGCGTCGAGGCTCACGGGGCCACCGTGACCCCGAGCGACTCGAGGAACCCGCGCGCCCAGCGGTCGACGTCGTTGTCGAGGACCTGCCTGCGCAGCGTCCGCATCCGTTTCGCACCCTCGTCCGGGTTCATGGTCAGCGCCGCGTAGAGCGCCTCCTTGACCCCGTCGGTGTCGTGCGGGTTCACCAGCAGCGCGCTGGTCAGCTCGATCGCCGCACCGGCGAACTCGGACAGGACGAGGACGCCGCCGTCGTCGTGCCGGGAGGCCACGTACTCCTTCGCGACGAGGTTCATGCCGTCGCGCAGCGGGGTCACCAGCATGACGTCGGCCGCCAGGAAGAACGCGACGAGTTCCTCGCGGGGCAGCGACCGGTGCAGGTAGTGGACGGCGGGGTGCCCGACCCGGGCGAACTCGCCGTTGAGGCGCCCGACCGAGAGCTCGATGTCGTCCCGCATCTGCTGGTAGTGCTCGACCCGCTCGCGGGACGGCGTCGCGAGCTGGATCATCACGGCGTCGTCGACCGTGATCCGCTCCTCCTCGAGGAGCTCGTGGAACGCGCGCAGCCGGACGTCGATGCCCTTGGTGTAGTCGAGCCGGTCCACCCCGAGCGCGATCCGCTCCGGGTTCCCGAGCTCCCGGCGGATCTGGGCGGCCCGCTCGATCACCTCGGGGCGGCGGGACAGGGCGTCGAGGTGCTTCGCGTCGATCGAGATGGGGAAGGCGCCGAGCTGCACCCGTCGATCGCCGTAGCGGACGATCTCGGGATCACGGTCCGGTGCCGCACCGGTGAGCTCCTGGGCGAGCCAGTGGAAGTTGCGGACACCGCCGTCGGTGTGGAAACCGACCAGGTCGGCCCCGAGCAGCCCCTCCAGGATCCGGGTCCGCCACGGGAGCTGGCGGAACAGCTCGACCGGCGGGAACGGGATGTGCAGGAAGAAGCCGATCCGCAGGTCGGGGCGCAGCTCGCGCAGCCGGCCGGGGACGAGCTGGAGCTGGTAGTCCTGCACCCAGACCGTCGCGCCGTGCGCGGCGACCTTCGCGACCTCCTCGGCGAACCGCTGGTTGACCGTCGTGTAGGCGCGCCACCAGTGCCGGTGGAACTGCGGCTGCGCGACGACGTCGTGGTAGAGCGGCCAGAGCGTGCCGTTGGAGAAGCCCTCGTAGTAGTCCTCGACCTCCTGGGCGGACAGGCGTACGGGGAACAGCGACAACCCGTCCTCGGCGAACGGCTCGACCTCGACGTCCGGAACGCCGGGCCAGCCGACCCAGGCGCCCTCCCGGGCCCGCAGCGTCGGCTCCAGCGCCGTGACCAGGCCCCCCGGGCTGCGCTTCCAGCCGGTGCTGCCGTCCGGCCGCCTTTCGTAGTCCACCGGCAGCCGGTTGGCCACCACCACGAGGTCCGCTGCGGTCACCGGTTCGCCGCTGGTCACATACCCTCCTCGACGCGCGGGCCCCGGGCTCGTCCCGCGGCCCGCCGCCGACCCTACTTCGAATCCTGCGACGCGGCCCCGTTCTCGGCGGCGCCGTCGGAGCCGGGGCCGAACATGAACCCGCTGTTCGTGGCGGGGCTCGGTGCGTCGGTCGAGGTCGGCCGCTCCTCGGGCGTGCGCTGCGGCCGGGTCACGAACTGGCCAAGGGCCACACCGGCGGCCAGCGCGAGGCCGGTGGCGAGCGCGATCGTCACCGTCACCAGGCCTTCCGAGACCCCCTCGACCGCGAGCTGGTAGAAGCCCTGGTACGCGGCGAGACCGGGCAGCAGCGGGGTGACGCCGGCCAGCGTGACGACCATCGGCGGGGTGTCGGTGCCGCGCCGCAGCAGACCGGCGGCCAGGCCGACGACGAGCGCCGCCAGACCGGTCGAGGTGATCGTGCCGAGCCCGACGATCTGGGTCATCGCCCCGTACACGGCCCAGCTGGCCGCGCCGACCGCACCGGCGATCGGCAGCGACTTCAACGGGGAGTAGCCGGCCAGCGCGTAGAACGCCGCGGCCAGCGCACCCGACACGACCGACAAGCCGAACTGCCCGACGCTCGACGGCAGGTCGCCGGAGACCTCGATGGTGACGTCGAACTGGAACCCGAGCTGGAGCCCGATGACGACGCCGGTCAGCAGCCCGGCCGAGAGCAGCGAGATCTCCACGACCCGGGCCGACGCCGTCAGGTAGTAGCCGGTCAGCGCGTCCTGCACGGTGCTGACCACGCTCAGCCCGGACAGCAGCACCGTGATGCCTGCCGCCACGATGAACGACGGCCTCGTCCCAGCGGGGAACAGGCCCAGCGAGATCAGCAGGATCGTCGACGCGGTGACCAGGAAGCCGCCGAGCGCCTGCTGGAAGAACGCGGCCACTCCCAGGCGCGCCAGCAGCCGGCCGATCCGGTCGATGATCGCCGTCGTGACGAAGGCGGCCGTGGCCGTGATCGGGCCACCGCCGAGCAGGAGCGCAATGGATGCGGCCAGCCCGGCCCACCCGACCGTGGCGATCCAGCGCGGGTACGGGTGCGGGCTGCGCATGACGTCCGAGACCCGCGACGACGCCGCCCGGACGTCCAGCTTTCCCGCCTCGAGATCCCGGACGATCTCCTCGGTCTCCGCGAGCCGGGACAGGTCGAGCGTCCGGTAGCGGACCAGCCGCATCGTCGTGACCGGCTGGGCCGCGTTGCCGCGGTGGCAGCACATCGTGATCGAGGTGAAGGTGATGTCCACGTCCACGGCGGGCAGACCCGCGGCGTTCGCCAGCCGCAGCATCGTCGCCGTGACCTCGTCGACCGACTCACCGGACGACAGCTCGATCTCGCCGATCCGCATGCAGAGGTCGAGGACCTGCTGCACCTGTGCGTCGTCGGGCACCTGGGGGCCGAGCATCAGCATCGGCACCGTCGACGGACCCGGGGTCAGCAGCCGTTTCGCGTCGCGTCGCAACGCTCCGCGCAACCGGCGTGCGAACCGGTCGCCCGTCGGCGTCTCCTCGGCCACGACCCCGTCACCTCCGTATGTCCTAGCGGTGCCTGCGCCTACAAGGCTAGGGCTGTGTCCCGGCACGGTGACGGGGGCTCCGCCGACCTCACACCCGGCCTCACATCGTGCGACGGCCGGGCAGGCCCGGAGGTTGCGACGACGGCTGCGGGTTAGGCTGGGATCACCCGCCGGTGTAGCTCAGTGGTAGAGCAACTGTCTTGTAAACAGTAGGTCGTCGGTTCGATCCCGACCTCCGGCTCCATACGTGACCTGCACGTTCGCCGTTCCCGTCGATCGGCCGGGCGCCGGTGGCCGCCCCGACACCGTGATGCGCCTCCTCCGCGGAGTGGCGGGAGCCGGCCCGCTCCGTTCGGTGCGGCTGTGTCATGTCGCCCGGACAGTGACCACGGACTGTCACCTGCTCGCGGGAAACCGGATCCGGAAAGAGCACGGTACACGGTTCTGTCGGAGAGTCGACATTCGGTGAAATCGCGACCTGCCATGTCCCGTGAACGGGAGGGCGGTTCCTGATCGGCGAACTTGACTACGAAGACGTCCGAGGACTCTGCTGTGTCCTGGAATTGCGAGCCGAGCAGAGTTCGTGGTTCCCGTTCGGTGCGACAGGGTCGACATGGAGGTTTCCCCGTGATCCGGAAATCCGTTCTTCTGCACGCGCTCGGAGATCTGTGCCGCCGGCGTCCTCGGTGTCGCATGCTCACCGTGCCACTCCTCGTCGCGGCACTTCTGCTCGGGACGTCGCTGGCGGGTGCCGCACCGGCCTCTGCGCGAACGATGACGCTGGACTGCACGAACGACGCCCTGGGCGGACTCGACGTCCAGTTCAACCGCGTCCGGATCTTCGGGCAGGTCGAGTGCCGGGAGAAGAGTGGTGACTCGCCCGACAGCATCGTCCTGTCGGTCACCCTGACGAACGACACGCTCGCCTCGTCCGAGAACAATCAACAGACCGAGGAAAGGGCCTGGTCCGCCGGTCCCATCGGCGCCGAGCTCGTCTGCATCCCGGGGCATCACTACCGCTACGCCGTCACCAGTCGCGTGACCTGGGAAGGCGGGCTGTACGACTTCGGCGACTGCGCCAGCGACCCGATCCTCATCGACTACTGCGGTGATTTCGAGGTTCCACGCTCGAATCTGTTCTGTGCCGCCGACAGTGCCTGACGTACACATCACCGGTGCGCTCCCGTGCCGAACCGTCCCGTACGGGAGGTGCTGTGGTGGGGCACCGGGTTCGCCGCCCTGACGAGCGAGGTGGCGCCCCGAGTGGGTCGCCGGTGTCGCGTGCCTGATCGGTCGTGGCCGACCGGGTTTCGGTCGTGCACGATCGTTCCCGCCCGATCGTGGGTAAGGTCCCCCGGAGGGAGAGATCCACGTCACACCGATCGAGGCACTGTCATGCCGCAAGGAGGCCGCATCACATGAAGCTCGCTCTCTACCTGCCGAACTTCCGCGACAAGGTGACGATCAAGGAGCTGACCGACCTCACCGAGCTCGCCGAGGAGCTCGACTTCGACTCGGTCTGGACGCTGGACCGGATCGTCGTCCCGGAGGCGTCCGACCACGAGGGGCTCCAGTACTCGTTCGGCATGATGGACGGCCTGCCGAACGCCCTGCCCGTGAGCTCCCGCGGCCAGTGGTTCCAGGGCTACCCCCTGATCCCGTGGCTCGCCGCGAAGACCTCGAAGGTCCGCATCGGCATGAGCATCATCGACACGCCGTTCCGCTCGCCCGGCGTCCTCGCCGCGGAGCTGTCGACGATCGACCACCTCTCGAACGGCCGGCTCAACGTCGGTGTCGGGTCCGGCTGGATGCCCGAGGAGTTCGCCGCCGCGAGCGCCGCGCACATCTTCCCGAAGCGGCACAAGCACGTGCGCGAGTCGATCGAGATCATGCAGGGCATCTGGGCCGCCGAGAACGACCACTTCGAGTACCACGGCGAGTTCGCCGACTTCGACAAGTGCGGGTTCGGAGCGAAGCCGCTCCAGCAGCCGCGTCCGCCGATCTTCATGAGCGGCCTCAAGGACCCGCTGCGCTCGGCGCGGCGGATCACGAAGTACGACCTCGACGGGTGGATCGGCATCCAGGACTCCCCGGAGGGGCTGGGGAGGTGGCGGACCGCCATCGACGAGCAGTTCGAGGAGATCGGCAGCCCGAAGCGGTCGAAGGACCTCGAGATCTGCAGCATGATCTGGACGGTCATCACCGACGAGGACACCGACCAGACCGTGAACGGCGTCGCGTCGAACCTGCTCGTGGGCTCCGAGCGGCAGGTCACCGACCGGCTGAAGGCCTACAAGGAGGCCGGGATGACGATGCCGCTGATCTGGCCGCCGTTCGCCGACGTCCCGGTGTCGAAGACGCTCGACGACCTCAAGCGGATCAAGAACGACATCATGCCGAAGGTCGAGGCGTCCTGACCGATGGCCGAACTCGAGGGTAAGCGCGTCCTCGTCACCGGGTCCGGGGCCGGGATCGGCCGGGCGATCGCGGCCCTGTTCACGGAGCGCGGCGCCCGGGTCGTGATCAGCGACATCGACGCCGACGCGGCTGGGAAGGTGGCGGCCGAGATCGGCGCCGCCGGCGTCGCCAACTGCGACGTCACCGACGAGGCGCAGGTACAGGCGGCCGTCGCCCGAGCCGTCGAGATCCTCGGTGGGCTGGACGTCCTGGTCAACAACGCCGGGATCGAGGTGGCCTCGCCGTTGCTGCAGCAGTCCACGGAGAGCTTCGACCGGATCCACGCCGTCAACGTGCGGGGGCCCTTCGTCGCGATGAAGGCGGCGATCGGGCACCTGGTCGAGTCGAAGGGCAACGTCGTCAACATCGCCTCGATCGCGGGCATCGGCGGCAGCCCGCTGCTCGGGTCGTACTGCGCGAGCAAGGCGGCGGTGATCCAGATGACCCGGGTCGCGGCGGTGGAGATGCGGCCGACGGGCGTCCGGGTCAACGCGGTCTGCCCCGGCTTCGCCGACACGGCGATGGTCGAGCGCCTGGTCCCGGACTTCGAGGCGGCGACCCAGGTCCCGTTCGGGGACCTCGTCGCCATGAAGCAGGGACGGCTCGGCACCCCGGAGGACATCGCCGAGGTGACGGCGTTCCTCGCGTCCGACCGGGCGTCGTGGGTCACCGGCAGCCACTACGTCCTCGACGGCGGGCTGACGGCGTCGCTGGTCTGAGATCGCACGCGTCGGCGGGCCCGCTCGCGAGCGGGCCCGCCGGCTCACGCAGGGGGAGGCTGAACGGATGACCGACATCCTCTGGAGCCCGTCGCAGGACCGGATCGAGCGCTCCGCGCTGCGCGCGTACCTGACCTGGCTGGAGGAGCGCGAGGGGCGGGCGTTCGCCGACCACGACGAGTTCTGGGCCTGGTCGGTCGCCGACGTCGACCGGTTCTGGCGCTCGATCGTCGACCACTACGAGGTCGCCTTCTCGGCGCCGTGGGACCGGGTGCGGACCGCCGACCCGATGCCGCACACCCGCTGGTTCACCGGTGCCCGGCTGAACTGGGCCGAGCACGCGCTGCGCCGCGGCGCCGAGGACGACCCCGCGCTGGTGTGCGTGCAGGAGGGCGGCGGCCGGGCCCGGGAGATCGCCTTCGGCGAGCTGCGCCGGTCCGTGGCGGCCGCCGCCGGCTGGCTCCGCCGGGCCGGTGTCCGCCCGGGCGACCGGGTCTGCGCCTACCTCCCGAACACCGAGCACACGGTCGTCGGGCTGCTCGCCACCGCCGCGGTGGGCGCGGTGTGGTCGTGCTGCTCCCCGGACTTCGGCGCGGACGGGACCATCGGGCGGCTCGCGCAGCTGGAGCCCACCGTGCTCGTCGCGGCCGACGGCTACCACTGGAACGGCAAGGAGATCGACCGCACCGACGTCGTCGCGCAGCTGCGCGAGGAGCTCCCGACCCTGCGGCACGTCGTGCACGTCCCGTACGTGTCCGATCGCCCCGCGCCCGACGGCTGCACGCCGTGGGACGAGCTGCTGGCCACCGACGCGGCGCCCGAGTTCGAGCAGGTCGAGTTCTCGCACCCGTTGTGGGTGCTGTTCACCTCGGGCACCACCGGGCTGCCGAAGGGCCTGGTGCACGGCCACGGCGGGATCACGCTCGAGGGGCTCAAGTGGTCCGGGCTGTACTGCGGGCTGCGCGCCGGCGAGCGGATGTTCGCCTACACCTCGACCGGCTGGGCGTTGTGGAACATGCAGCTGGGCGCGCTCACGCAGGGCGCGGGCGTCGTGCTGTACGAGGGCAGCCCGGGGCACCCGGCCGGCGCCGTCTGGGAGGCCGCGGCCCGCACCGGGGCCGACGTGATGCTGCTCGGTGCCGCCGTCGTCACCGCGTCGGCGAACACCGGCGTCTCACCCCGGGCCGAGCACGACCTGGGCCGGCTGCGGCACGTGATGGTCAGCGGCTCGGCCCTGCCCCCGGCCGGCTACCACTGGATCGCCGAGCACGTCAGCCCGGACGTGCGGATCGACTCCACCAGCGGTGGCACCGACATCTCCGGCTCGTTCGTCGGCGCGAACGAGTACGCGCCCGTCCGGGCGGGCCGCATCGGCGGCCGGCTCGCCGGCGTCGACTGCGCGGCCTGGGACGACGACGGCGAACCGGTCGTCGGGTCGGTCGGCGACCTCGTCGTCACGCAGCCGATGCCGTCGATGCCGGTGTACCTGTGGAACGACCCGGACGCGGTGCGCTACACCGAGTCCTACTTCGACACCTGGCCCGGCGTGTGGCGGCACGGCGACTGGGTCACGCTGCACGACGACGGCAGCGTCTCCATCCACGGCCGCTCGGACTCGACGCTCAACCGGCAGGGCGTGCGGCTGGGCACCGGCGACTTCTACGACGTCCTCGAACCGATGCCGGAGATCACCGAGGCGCTGGTGGTCGGCGTCGACCTGCCGGACGACGAGTACTGGCTGGGCCTGTTCGTCGTCCCCGCACCCGGGCACGCGCTCGACGACGCTCTCCGGCAGCAGATCGTCAGCACCCTGCGGACCCGGCTGACGCCCCGGCACGTCCCGGACGAGATCGTCGAGGCGCCTGCCGTGCCGCACACCCTGAGCGGCAAGCGGCTGGAGGTGCCGATCAAGAAGCTGCTGTCCGGCAGGCCGCTGGAGAAGGCGGCGAACATCGCCTCGGTCGACGACCCCGACGCGCTGCGCTGGTACGCCCGGTTCGCGGCGGACCGGTCGGCGTAGCCGTGCGCCTGGGCGCGACGCTCGCGCACCTGTCCGACGCGCCGCCGTACCCGGTGGCGGAGTGGGCGCGCCGGCTGGCGGGTGCGGGGTTCCGGAGCCTGTGGGCGCCCGAGATCATCGGCCGCGGCCGGCTGGTCCCGGACCCGTTCGTCGCCCTCGCCGCCGCGGCCGCCGCCACCGACGGCGTCGAGCTGGGGACGGGGACGGTGCAGGTCCCGCTGCACCACCCCGCCGAGCTCGCGCACCGGATGCTCTCGCTGCGCGCGGTGTGCGGGGACCGGCTGTCGCTCGGCGTGAGCCCCGGCTCGACCCGGGGCGACCACGCCGCCCTGGACCGGGACCACCGGACCCGTTTCCGCGTGTTCGACGAGAACGTGGTCCGGCTCCGTGCGCTGCTCGCCGCCGGGGGCGACGACCACGCTCGGCTGTCCGACCCGCCGGCCGGCCGGCCGCCGCTGCTGCTCGGCTCGTGGGGCGCGAACGTCGAGAAGGCCGCCCGGCACTTCGAGGGCTGGCTGGGGTCGGGCTCCCGCGCCACACCCGACGAGATGGTCGCGGCGCTCGGCCGGTTCCGGGCCGCCGGTGGTGGGCGTGCCGTCGCGTACGCGGTCCCGGTGCCCGCGGGGGCCGACCTCGGGCGCACCGGCGAGCACCTGCGCCGCTACGCCGACGCGGGCTTCGACGACGCCGTCGTGGTGATCGGTCCGGGCGGGCCGGACCCGGAGCGGGTGCGGGCCCTGCTGCCCTGACCCGTCCCACCGGCCGATGAGTTCCCGGTGCCGCGCCGGTCGGAACGGCATGCGCACCCACACCCTCCGCACCGACGGCGCCGAGATCACCTACGACGTCCACGGCCCCGACCCCGCTCCCGGCGGCCCGCCGCCGCTGGTCGCGATCGGCCAGCCGATGGACGCCACCGGGTTCCGCTCGCTGGCCGCGCACCTGCCCGAGCGCACGGTCGTCGCGTACGACCCGCGTGGCCTCGGCCGCAGCACCCGCCACGACGGCCGGACCGACCACGACCCGGACGTGCAGGCCACGGACGTGCACGCCCTGATCACGGCCCTCGGCGCCGGGCCGGTGGACGTGTTCGGCAGCAGCGGCGGCGCGGTGACGGCGCTGGCGCTGGTCACGGCGTACCCGTCGGACGTCCGCGTGCTGGTCGCCCACGAGCCGCCGGTGATCTCCGTCCTGCCCGACGCGGACGAGGCCCGGCGCGCCCGCGCCGCCTGGCGCGACGCCTACGAGGCGAAGGGCTGGGGTGCCGGGATGGCCGCGTTCATCGCGATGACCAGCTGGACCGGCCCGCTCACCGACGCCTACCTCGCCGGCCCGGCCCCCGACCCGGCAGCGTTCGGGCTGCCCACCGAGGACGACGGCTCCCGGGACGACCCGCTGCTGTCCGACCGGTCCTGGGCGGTCAGCGACTTCGTCCCGGACGTCGCGGCACTGACCGCGGCGCGGACCCGCATCGTGCTCGCCATCGGCGAGGAGACCGGGGACACCTTCACCTCGCGGACCGCCCGTGGCGTCGCGGCCGCGCTCGGCAGCGAGCCGGTCATGTTCCCGAGCCATCACGGGGGCTTCGCCGGCGGCGAGTTCGGCTACCCGGGCAAGCCCGCCGAGTTCGCCGCCGTGCTGCGCGGGGTGCTCGACGGCGGCTGACGGCCCAGCCGGGCGGTCAGTCCTCCCGCTCGGCGGTCGCCTTCAGCTTCTCGAGCGTGGTCGTGAGCATGTCGCGGGTGAACGCCGCGCGGTCACGCACGCCGGTGACGACCCGGCCGATGGCGACGACGGGGGCGCGGCGCAGGTCCACCCAGGACTCGGTGACCTCGCAGCCGGTGCCGGTCGGCGTGATCTCGTAGATCCACTCCGCGGCGGTGACCGGGCCGAGGCGGGTCTCGAAGGCGAACCGGCGCCCGGGCGTGGCGTCGGTGACGACGGTGGTGGTGGGCCAGCGCCGCAGCCCGCGCCGGTTGGTGCCGGCGAACCGGGCTCCGACGACCGGCCCGGTGGGGGTGCCCACCCAGCGGCCGCCGGTGTTCTCCGGGCTCCACTCGCCCATCCGGGGCAGGTCGCTGACCAGGTGGTACACCGTCTCCGGCGAGGCGGCGACGGTGGTGGTGGCGCTGGCGGTGGGGGTGCGCACGGGACCTCCGGGGTCGGGTCGGCGTCGGCGTCGATGTCGGCGGACAGGCGGTACCGGAGTGCAAAGTTCCGGACCGTTACACCGTACGGGTGATTGTGGCTTGCGGTCAGCCTTGCAGGTGAGCGGGCGTCGCCGCCTGCGCTCTTCCACTGTGGAATCCGCGGAGTTCTTTCGACGAGGAGCGGTTCCACCTGCGTGGATGCCGTTCACACCCGTCCTCGATTTGCATCTGGGGTGACCTTCGTCGCATCATTAACCGTCAGCGGTGACTGTAACTTGGGCCGCCGGCGGCCGGGTGCGCGTCCGCACCCAAGTGGACGGCGTCGTCGTTGACCGGGAACGGCCGGGGCGAGCACTGCCCGACCGATGCCACCTCGAGGAGGAGGAGGGTATGGGTGAAACCACGAGCCGCGTGGCCCACATGCGGCGCTGCGACTCCGGGGACCGGTGGCCCGGCCAGGGCCGGCAGATGCCCCGCCGGCAGGCCGGGAAGGTCATCGACCTGCTGCTCGCCGGGCGACGCCTGCTGGACCAGACCCGGCTCCCGCACCCGGAGCACGTCATCGACTTCGGCTCGGCCCGGTCGGTCCTGCGGGCGCTGTGGTCCGAGGTCATGGCCGCGCTCGGCGCGAGCGAGGGGAGCCCGTCCCGCGACCTGGTGACCCTGCTGCAGGCGATCAAGGAGCTCGACGAGCAGCTCCTGCTCGACCACCTCGCACACCAGGACCAGGCGCTCCAGCGGGTCCGTGCCGCACTCGCCCACCTCGGGGAGGCGCGGACGAGCGCGGCGCTGCTGGACACCGCCGCCGCGACGGCGTGCGGTCTCGGTTTCGACCGCTCGATCGTCTCGCGCGTCGCCGACTCGCTGTGGATCCCCGAGCGGGTCCACGTCGCGAAGGACCCCGCCTGGGCGGGGGAGATCCTGGAGCTCGGCCGTACCCACCCCCAGACCCTCGACGGTCGCCTGGTCGAGAGCGAGATGGTGCGCCGGCGCACGTCGCTGCTCGTCGACCAGGTCCAGGAGCGGCCGGGGGTCAACAAGCCGATCGCCGACGCGTCCATGTCGCGCAGCTACTGCGCGGCGCCGATCGTCGTCCACGGCGTGGTCGCGGGCTTCGTCCACGCCGACTGCTACTACCAGCAGCGCAACGTGGACCCGCTCGACCGGCAGCTCGTCACCCTCTACGCCCAGGCACTCGGCCAGGCACTCACCCGCACCATGGTCCTGGACGAGATGGACCTCGTCCGGGCCGACGTCGAGCGGCTCTCGCAGCGGATCTCCGACGCCCGCGAGGGGAACCTCGGCGACGGCTGGTGGGGACACGGCGACGGCGAGGGGGTCACCGCCGGAACGCCCCCACGGGGCGTCGAGGGGTACCTGCGGAGCGTGCCGGACGATCCCTCGCTCACCCGCCGGGAGGTCGAGGTCCTGCGGCTGATGGCCGGAGGCGACACCAACGCCCGCATCGCGACCCGCCTGGTGATCTCCGAGGGCACGGTGAAGTCGCACGTCAAGCACATCCTGCGCAAGCTCGGTGCCGCGAACCGCGCGGAGGCCGTCTCGCACTGGCTGCGCAGCGGGTACGACCGGGCGGGCCACGGTCCGTCCCGTCCCGCCACGCCCCGATGACGGAGCGGCACCCGGGCCCGGCGGCGCGGCGGGGAGCCGTCCCCGTCGTGCTGCAGGACTACCTCCGGCGGCTCGACGCCGCCGCCAGGGCGCTGCCGTCCGGCGAGCGCCAGGACCTCCGGGCCCGGGTGTGGACCGACGTCGCGGCGGCCGCAGGCCCCGCGCCCACCGGCGACCGGCTGGCCCGGGTGCTCGGTGAGCTGGGGCCGCCCGAGGGGCTGGTCCCCGCCCGGGCGGGGGGCGGGCCGGGTGGGCTGCGGGACCCGGCGGTGGTGCACCTCCTCGGCTGCTCCCTGCTCAGCGCCGGGATCACCGGGGTGATCGGTCTCGTCCGCGTGTGGCGCGCCCCCTCGTGGCCGCGCCGCGACGCGTTCGTGGCCACCCTCGTGGTCCTGGCCGGGGCGGTCGCGCTGCCGGTACTGGCCCCGGTGCATCCGGTGCCGGGGGCCGTCCTCGGCGGGCTCGGCGCCGGCGCCCCGCTCGCGGGAGTCCTCCTCGGGGTCGTCCTCCTGCGCGCCCGCCGGCAGTAGGGGGCCGGATACCCCCCGAGGGGGAGGGGGAACCGCCCCCCACGGGAGGTGTGACCCCGGTCGCCGCCCACGAGACTGCTGATCCGGTGGGTCCGACCTGCACCCGGCCCCCCGACACCACCGACGACTGGTCGACTCGAAGGAGAGTTCATGACCACGCCTGGGACCCTCACCCAGTCGCCCGACGACTCCGTCGAGGTACCGCGCAGAACGACGGGTGCCGGCGGAGCGGGCGTGCTGAAGAAGGCCGCCGAACCGTTCGTCGTCGCGGGCGAGATGTGGCAGCTGATGGTCAAGGTGTTCGTCCTGGCCGTCCGGAAGCCCGTCGGGTTCTGGGGCGACACCCGCGACCAGTGCTTCGACATCCTCAAGCTCACCTGGCTGCCGATGTCGCTCGCGGCGTTCGGGTTCGGTTTCGGTGCGCCGGGCCTGACCGGCGGCGCGATCTTCTACACCTTCGGCATCCCCTACCGGCTCGGTGCGTTCTTCGAGTTCGCGTCGGTGCGCGAGTTCGCCCCGTTCATCAACGGGATGGTCGTCGCGGGCGTCGTCGGCACGGCGATCACCGCCGACCTGGGCGCCCGGCGCATCCGGGACGAGATCGACGCGATGGAGGTCCTCGGCGTCGACCCGATCCGCACGCTGGTGCTCCCGTGGGTGCTCGCCTGCACGATCATGACCGCGGTCCTGGACATCCTGGCGCTGGTCGTCGGCCTGGTCAGTGGCTACGTCGCCGCAGGCCCGATCTTCGACGCCAGCTACGCGGGCTACTACGGCTCCCTGTTCGACCTGCTCAACACGGTCGACCTGTGGGGCAGCGTCGCGAAGTGCGCGCTGTACGGCCTGATCATCGGCGTCGTCTCCTGCTACGTCGGCCTGAACGCCAAGGGCGGCCCGATGGGCGTGGGCCGGGCCGTGAACCAGTCGGTCGTCATCTGCTTCGCCGGTGTCTGGGTCATCAACTTCGTGTTCACGCTGACCATGCTCGGCCTGAACCCGCAGATGAGCGTCTACAAGTGAGGAGGTGTCGGGAGACATGACACAGCTCGACGACCGCGGCTCCGGCCGCGACCCCGAGGAGTCCGAGCTCCGGGCACCCGAGAAGCAGGGCGTCGACGTCAGCCTGGGCTCGATCGCCGGCAAGATGCGGGGTGGCCTGAACGAGGCGGGCGACATCGGCCGGTTCACCGCCGACGTCGTCCGGGACTTCCCGGACATGTTCCGGCGCTACGTGCCCGAGGTGTTCCGCCAGGCCGGGATCCTGATCTTCAGTTCCGCGCTGATCATCTGGTTCATGATGTTCATCATGGGCGGGCAGTGCGGCCTGGAGGCCAGCTACACGCTCAAGCAGATCGGCGCCCCGCTGTACTCCGCGGTGTTCGACGCCTACTGCGGACTGCGCGAGCTCTCGCCGTACATGTGGGGCTGGATCCTCGCGGCGAAGGTCGGCTGCGGCTACGTCGCCGAGATCGGCTCCATGCGGATCTCCGACGAGATCGACGCCATGGAGGTCATGGGCATCAAGTCCAAGTCCTTCCTGGTCGGCACCCGGATCGCGGCCACCGTGATCGCGGTGCCGTTCATGTACTTCGTCGGCCTGGCGATCCTCTACCTCGCGATGTACCTGGTCACCGTGGTCAACCTCGGTGGCGTGTCACCCGGCGGGTTCCTCTACCTGTTCTGGCTGTACCAGAGCCCCTACGACATGACGGCGGCGCTGACGAAGGTGATGGTCGAGTCGATCGTCATCGTCGGTGTGGGGCTGTACTACGGCTACAACGCCAGTGGGGGCCCGGTCGGCGTCGGCCGGGCGACCGCCAAGTCCATGATCATCAATCTGGTGCTGATCTCCGCGATCGGCGCGATCGGCACCCTCGCCTTCTGGGGGCTCGACACGAACTCGCCGATCGCCAACTGACCGGCCGGGGTCCCGGCCGCACCACTCCCCGCGGCCGGGCCCCGGCATCCGTCCCGATCACCAAGCCACCCCGACGCTCCCCCGAGCAGCTCCCCCGCACGCTCCCCGGCCGGTCTCCCCACCGGCTACCCGACCGGACGGTGCTCCCCGTCGCCCGGTCCGCGCACCACGGTCGCTCCCCGCTCCACGGTGCCGTCCGCACTCCCACCCCCCGGGCGCGACCACCGCGTCCACGGTCCGGGACCCGTCCCGACCGCCCCCGAAGCACGTGACCCGCGCCGGTAGCCCCGTCACCGGTCCGCGGCAGGCAGTCCAGGAGGATCAGTGACCTCGCCGAACCAGCCCGGATACACCCCTCCGGACTCCGAGTACCCCACCCAGCAGATCCCCACCGTGCCCGGTGGGGAGACGCACGCCACCACGGCACAGGCGTCGCGCGGCCCCGGGTGGTCGACGGAGACCCGTGACTTCCGGCAGGGCGACGACCCGATCGTCCAGGTGGAGGGGCTGGCGAAGTCCTTCGGCAGCGCCGAGATCCTGAAGAACATCAACTTCAACTTCCGGCACAACGCGATCACCACGGTGCTGGGACCCTCCGGCACCGGGAAGTCGGTGCTGATCAAGCACCTCGTCGGTCTGCTGGCCCCGGATCGCGGCTCGGTCTTCGTGGACGGCCGCGACATCTGGTCGATGAGCGAGAACGAGCGCTACGACATGCGGACCCGGTTCGGCGTCTGCTGGCAGGACGGCGCCCTGTTCGGCTCGATGAACCTCTACGACAACGTCGCCTTCCCGTTGCGCAAGCACACGCGCAAGACGGAGAAGGAGGTCGAGAAGACGGTCATGACCGCCCTCGACGAGGTCGGTCTCGCCAAGGCGGCGCACAAGGCGCCGAACGAGGTGTCCGGCGGCATGAAGAAGCGCGCCGGGTTCGCCAGGGCGCTGGTGATGAACCCCGACATCGTGCTGTTCGACGAGCCCGACTCCGGTCTGGACCCGGTCCGCACGTCGCTGCTGTGCGACATCATCATGGACGTCCACAACCAGCACGGCGGGACGTACCTGCTGGTCACGCACGACATCAAGACCGCCAGGAAGGTCAGCGACTACGTCGGCCTGATCTGGAAGGGCGAGGTCGTCCACTACGGACCCGCGCACGAGGCGTTCGAGCACCAGGACCCCTTCGTCAAGCAGTTCCTGGCCGGGCAGTCCGCCGGACCGCTGGGGATGGACTGACCGATGGCCGGAATCCTCAGCAAGCTGGCCGCCGGGATGGTGGCCCTGCTCGTGATCGGCGGCGTGTTCGTGGCCGCCGGTGGCACCGCGCCGTACACGGTCACCGCGGTCCTGCCCGCCGGCAACCCGAACCTGATCCCCGACGCGCCGATCTACGTCGACGGCTTCCAGGCCGGGAAGATCGAGTCCGTCCGGCCCGAGGAGGGGCACGCGGTCGTCGAGATCTCGGTCGACGACGACCTGGCCCCCCTGCACGCCGGTGCCTTCCTGCACGTGCAGTGGAAGGCCGTCGTCGGTGAGCGCCTGCTCTTCGTCGAGGACGGGCCGGCGACCAACGCCGAGATCCCCAGCGGTGGCATGGTCGAGGGCGACTTCCCGAAGCCGACCGAGGTCGCCGACGTGCTCGCCGCCCTCGACGAGCCGACCCGGGAGCGGCTGACGAGCCTCGTCGGCACCCTGCAGAACACCGTCACAGGGCACGAGCAGGACCTCAACGCCACCGTGCAGACGGCCGGTCCGGCGCTCGCGGCGGTCGGCTCGGTGCTGCGCGGCATCGGCACCGACGGTCCGGCGATCAAGAACCTGGTCACCGACCTGAACGGCACCGTCGACACCCTGGCCCGGCGCCAGCAGGACGTCGGCGCCGTGATCGACGAGCTCTCCACCAGTGCGCGGGCGACCGCCGGGGAGCGCGAGCAGCTGCGGGCGGCGCTGGCCAAGCTGCCGCCGACGCTGCGGACCGCGCAGGGGACCCTGGACAAGGTCCCGGGGGTCACCGACGAGGCGCTGCCGCTGCTGGAGGACCTCCGCCCGGCCACCGAGAAGCTGCCCGGCGTCTCCGAACAACTCGCCCCGCTGCTGGCCGACCTGCGCCCGCTGGTCGCCGACCTCAAGCCGACGCTCGAGGCGGCGTCCACGCTGCTGGACCGGACCCCCGGCCTGCTGGACTCGTCGCACCGCTCCCTGCCGGGCCTGGCCGAG
Source organism: Pseudonocardia sp. EC080619-01 (assembly GCF_001420995.1). Classification (NCBI taxonomy): domain Bacteria; kingdom Bacillati; phylum Actinomycetota; class Actinomycetes; order Pseudonocardiales; family Pseudonocardiaceae; genus Pseudonocardia; species Pseudonocardia sp. EC080619-01. The sequence goes on from NZ_CP012184.1 coordinate 3,230,480, forward strand.
CTCGCCGGCGGCTACGCCCCGGTGCTCGAGACCCTGCGGCCCTGCACCCCCGAGGTCACCGGATTCCTCACCACGTGGGGCTCGGCCGGCCAGAACTACGACGCGAACGGCCGCTACATGCGCATCTTCGCCCAGGCCGGCACCGCCACGCCGACCGTCTACCCGCCGGGGGTGACCCCGCCGGGCATCGTCCCCGAGGTCGCCCCCGCCCCCGGGCAGGCCGACGACACCGCCGGCAACGGGGACAGCGCGCAGACCCCGCTGCTCCCGCAGCTGGGCGACGCGAGCGGGGAGGGTCCGCGATGACCCTCGGATTCTCCCGCCTGCGGATCCTGGTGATCGCGACCGTCGCGATCGTGGCCGGCACCGGTGCGGCGGCCGGCATCGGGAACTCCGAGGACGGCCGCATCCTGATCACCGAGTTCGCCGACGTGAGCCCGATCCTGGCCGGACAGCAGGTCAAGATCAACGGGGTCACGGTCGGCGAGGTCGGGGAGCCGCAGTTCGACCCGGTGCGCAAGGTCGCCCAGGTCCCGCTGCGGGTGGACGCCCGGGCCATGCCGGTCCACACCGACGCCACCGTCCGGGTCGCCCCCGTGTCGCTGCTCGGTGAGCGGTTCCTCGACCTGAGGACCGGCGACCCGGCGGCCCCCGAGCTGCCGATGGACGGTGTGATCGGGGTCGACCGGACCGGTCAGGAGGAGGACCTCCAGAACATCCTCGACACCCTGGACGACCCGACGGCCGGTTCGCTCGCGGCACTGGTCACCACGCTCGGGCAGGGCACCGCGAACAACGGCGAGAACGTGCAGAAGACGCTCGCCGCGCTCGGCCCGGCGATGACCGACACCGACCAGCTGGTGTCGGTGCTGGCCGACCAGAACGAGCTGCTCGGCCGGGTCGTCGACCAGGTGGAGCCGGTCACCGGCGCGTTCGCCGTCGACGAGGGCAGGCGGCTCGACGGCCTGGTCGCCTCGACCACGTCGCTGCTGGGCACCACGGCCGCCCGCGACGCGCAGCTGCGCGGCACGCTGCAGGAGCTGCCCGGCACCCTCGCGGCCGCCCGGGCCACGCTCGGCGAGCTCGCCGGCACCGCGCAGTCGACCTCGGTGACGCTGGGGAACCTGCGCCCGACCACCGACAACCTGGTGCAGATCAGCGAGGAGCTGCACCGCTTCGCCGACTCGGCGGACCCCGCGCTCGCCTCGGCGGACCCGGTCCTCGACCGGGCGAGCGAGCTGCTCGACCAGGCGCAGCCCGTCGCCGCGCAGCTGCGGGCCGCAGGCCCGGACCTGCAGCGCACGGTGGACGGTGCCGAACCGATCGTCCGGGACCTGAACGGGAACCTGGGCAACGTCCTCGGCTTCATCCGCAACTGGGCGCTCACCACGAACGAGAAGGACGGCCTCTCGCACTACTTCCGGGCCAGCTACGTGGCGAACCCGGACGCGGTGAGTGGGTTCGTCCCCGGCGGCCTGCCGGACCTGGCACCCGCGCCGGGCCCGGACCCGTCGCCGAACCCGCAGGTGAACGAGCCCGCGCCGAGCGGGCCGGGCCCGGGCACGGCGGCCCAGCCGGGCCAGGACTCGAACACCCTGCTGCAGAGCCAGCCCACCCCCGAGAGCAGCGCAACCGGGCTCTCGCCCGAGCAGGAGCAGGGCGCGCTCGGAACCCTCCTGGGAGGCCAGTGATGGCGAGTGCCAAGCCCGCGCGCGGAGCGCGCTTCCGCTCCGGGGTGATCGGCCTGCTGATCTTCGTGGCGGCCGGCTTCTCCCTCTACGTGGCGCTGACCGCGCAGAAGGGGCTGCCCTTCGCCCAGCACGAGTTCCGCACCGCGGCGATCACCGACACCGGTGACCTCGCGGTCGGCAACGACGTCCGGATCGGGCAGGTCCGGGTCGGGCGGGTCGACGCGATCGACCTGGCCGACGGTGTGCCGCAGGTCCGGATGCAGCTCGACGACGGCGAGACCTCGGTCTACCGGGACGGCTCGGCCGCCGTGACCGGCCGGTCCGGCCTCGGTCAGCAGTACCTGGACCTGGACTCGGGCACCCCGCAGGCCGGTGAGCTCGGCGAGGACGAGGTCCTCCCGGAGAGCCGTTCCCGCGGGGCGGTCCAGCTGCTGGACCTGGCCGAGGTCTTCGACCCGGCCACCCAGGACGCGACCCGGTCGTCGTTGCAGCAGCTCGGCAACGGTGCCGCCGGGCACGGCCAGGACCTCCAGGACGTCGCGAAGGCCGGGCCCGAGATCCTGCCCGACCTCGGCACGACCGCCCGGTCGCTGTCGCTGGACGGAGGCCGCGACCTGACGACGATGCTCCGGTCCCTGGAGAGCCTGAGCTCCCGGTTCTCCGGGCGCGAGCAGGAGATCTCGTCGCTGGTCGGGCAGCTCGACACCACGTTCGCCGCGATCGACGCCGATCGGGGCGAGGCACTCGGTGGTGCGCTCGACATCGCTCCGGAGGCGCTGCCCACCGCCCGCAAGGCGCTCGAGGACCTGCAGCAGCCGCTGGCGTCGACGAACTCGGCGATGACCCAGCTGCAGCCCGGTGCGCGGTCGCTCGGCGACGCCACCCCGGACCTGCGGGGCGTGCTCACCGAGGCCCCGCGGCCGCTGGACAAGCTGCCCGGTGTCTCGGAGTCCGCCGAGCCCGCACTCGGTTCGCTGACCCCTGCGGTGGAGGACGCCCGCCCGGTCGCCCCCAAGGTGACCCAGGCCGTCGGCTTCGCGAACACCCCGCTGCAGGTGCTGGCGCCCTACTCGCCGGAGATCTCGCAGTGGTTCACCAGCGCGAGCTTCGCCCTGTCCGACGGCGACGCCGCCGGCCACCACCTGCGGTTCACCCTGCTCCCGCGGACCGAGAGCCTCACCGGCGCCGCAGGCGTCGAGGACCCGCTGCGCAGCGGCGACCCGTACCCGGCTCCGGGCGAGACGCCCGGCCAGGCCTCGCAGGGGATCCTCCCCGCCCCCGGCGAGTCCAACGCACGTCCGGAGGAGCAGCCCGACGCCGGTGACAGCGCGTCCGAGGGCGGCGGCTTCGGCGGACTCCTCGGAGGCAACTGATGAGTGACCGGACTTCCACGCCGCGCGTGCGGCGCCGCCTCCCGCTCTGGGTGGCCGCGCTGGCCGTGATCGGGCTGATGGTCGTGTCCCTGGCGGGCGGCCTGCTCAAGCCGCAGATCAGCACGCTGCTGATGCGGCTCACCGGGGCGGAGACCCGGGAGATGCACTTCAGCGCCAACCAGTTCCTCTTCGACGACGTCAGCAAGGTCAAGGTCGCCGGGGTGGACTCCGGCGTCGTCGAGTCGGTCCGGCCCGCCGACGACGGCGGGGCGATCGTGACCGTCGTCGTCGACGACGAGGTCACCGGCACCGTGGGCGACCAGCCCTCGGCCCGGCTGCGACCCACGACCCTGCTGTCCGGCCTGTTCTACATCGAGGTCGTCCCCGGCGGGGACCGCACCACGGAGTGGACCGAGCAGATCCCGCTGGACCGCACGCGGCTGCCCACCGAGCTCGACGACGTCGCCGAGCGCCTCCAGCCGGACGCGCTGGCCGGCGCCCGCACCGCGATCACGCAGTTCGACGAGACGCTCGGCGCCGCGGGCGGCAACGACGCGCTGCACGAGCTCCTCGCGGCCGCCCCCGGGACCCTCGGCCCGGGAGCCGGGGTGATCGAGTCGCTGCGCGGCACCGATCCGGAGACCGACCTGAACCAGGTCGTCCGGGGCCTGCAGGCGACCACCGGAACGCTGAACCGGGAACCCGGCCAGCTGGACGGGATCGTCGCGGACCTGCAGGACACCACCCGGGTCCTGGCCGACACCTCACCGGCGATGGCGGACACGATCCGCAGGCTCCCCGGTGTCCTCGACACCACCGACGCCGGGCTGAAGCGCCTGGACGTGAGCCTGGACAAGGTCGCCGGGACCGCCGGTCCGGCGCGGCCCGCCGTGCAGGAGCTCGACCGGCTGCTCGGCCGGGTCGAGCCGGTGCTCGCCGACGCCCGCCCCCTGGTCTCGGACCTGCGCGGCGCGCTGGCCGACACCCGGCCGCTGGTGGAGGGCCTGATCCCGGCCAGTGAGGGCGCCACCCGCGTGTTCGACGACCTCCCGGCACCGCTGGAGCGGCTGAACGGGCCGGTCCTCGACTCGCTGAACACCCCGTTCGTCGGCCAGGGGCCGTTCGACGCGGTCGACAACCGGGGTGTCCCGCTGAAGGACGAACTGGGCCACATGTTCAGCGGCCTGAACAAGGCCGGTGCCTATGTGGACCCGAACGGGCACGCCGTCGCCTTCCACCCCGGACCGGGCCTCGGCTCGGTCCCGGCGGTCGGCAACGTGAGCCTCGAGAACATGTACCAGCAGCTCTTCCACGGGACGGGTGGTCGGTGATGGCCGCGGAGCACTCGGCGGAGACGGAGTCGGCGGGCGGGTTCGGTGCCCGCGTCCGCAGCGGTCTCGACCGCGTCCGGAACGAGCCCGGGCTGGGCCGCAACGTCCTGGCGCTGCTCGTGGTCATGACCATGGGCCTGGTCTGCGGCGGCTACATCCTGTCGCAGCAGCGGTTCGTCCCCCCGTGGGCGAACGAGACGATGGTCTACGCGACCTTCTCCGAGGCACCCGCGCTCGCGCCGGGCCGCGGTCAGGAGGTCCGGATGTCCGGCGTCCCGGTCGGCGACATCCGCTCCGCGGAGCTGTCGCCGGAGGGCGACGCGCTCGTCCTGATGGCGATCGACCGGAACGACTACGACGGCCCGATCCACGACGACGCGACCGTCGTCCTGCGGCCGAAGAGCCCGCTCAACGAGATGTACATCGAGATGGACCCGGGCACGCCCGCCGGCGAGCCGGTCGAGCAGTACGGCGTCCTCCCGGTGGCGAACGCGAAGCCGCCGGTGCAGGTCGACGCCGCCCTGGCCCACCTGGACGACAACGCGCTGGGCGCGGTGCAGAGCCTGCTGGAGGCGTCCGACGTCGCACTGGCCACGGCGCCGCAGGACCTGCCTGCCGGCGCACGGGCCACCACCGACGTGGTGAACCGGCTCAAGCCGGTCGTCGACCAGCTCGACCGGCGGCGGGACAACCTGGCCCGGCTGGTGACGTCGATCGGGCAGCTGTCCACCGCGGTGGGCGGCGACGAGAAGCGGCTCACCGACCTGGCGAACTCGCTGTCGACCACGCTGAAGACGGTGTCGGCACAGAGCGACGCGTTGCGCGACAGCCTGAACGAGCTCCCCGGGGTCGTGGACAACCTGGGAGCGGCGACCGGCAACGTCCAGCAGCTGTCCGACCAGCTGGACCCGACGCTGGACAACGTCCGGGCCGCGTCCGAGGAGCTGCCGTCGGCGCTGGACCGGCTGAACGGCACCGTCGACACGCTGGACACGACGATCGACAAGGCCCGGCCGGTGGCGCAGAAGCTGCAGCCGGTCGCGGCGGACCTGCGGCCGTTCGTGAACGACCTGAACGCGACGCTGCCGGACCTGCAGGCGGTCTCCGGCCGGCTCGACCCGGTGACGGCGGGCCTCGAGCAGTACCTGCCCGACCTGAACGCGTTCGTCTACCAGACGTCGTCGGTGACCAGCCTGCGCGACGCCAACGGCGGGATCCTGCGCGGCCTGCTGCAGGTCGGCCCGACCGTCATCCCCGCACCCGGAGCCGACGAGCTCACCCCGACCCCCCGATAGGAGGTGACTCCACGATGAAGATCCCCCACTCCGCGCTGCCGGCGATCCGGACGACGATCCTGCTCGCCTTCACCGCCGCGTCGGCGTTCGTGTTCCTGTTCTTCTGGACCTCCGTCGGTGGCTACGTCCCGGGCTACACGCAGGACGAGTACCGCACCACGTTCGACGTGGACCAGGTCAACAACCTGGTGCCCCAGTCGGACGTGACGCTCAACGGGGTCAAGGTGGGGAAGGTCCTGACCATCGAGGCGACGCCCGAGGGGCGCGCCGAGGTGGTCATGAACCTGACCGACGAGAACGCCGTGCCGCTGCACGAGGGCGTGACCGGCCGGATCAACGCCAAGACCCTCGTCGAGGAGACCTACGTGTCCCTCACCGACGGCGCCGGGGCCGAGCTCCCCGCGGACTCCCGGCTCCCGGACGGTGCCGTCGAGCCCCCGGTGCTCCTGGACGACCTGATCCGCACGTTGCCCGAGGACCGGCGGGTGGCGCTGTCGTCGACCCTGCAGTCGCTCGGGTCGGCCACCCGGGACACCCAGGCCGGCGTCTCCGGCGCGCTCGACGGCCTCGGGCAGCTGGGCCGGGAGGGCGGCACGGCGCTCGACGCGCTCGCCGCCCAGTCGAAGGACCTGGAGCAGCTGTCCACGAACACCGCCGCGGTGCTCGCCGCGCTGGACATCCAGCGCGGCCGGATCGCCGACCTGGTGACCGACGCGAACATGGTCACCGAGGTCACCGCGGGCAGCCGCACGGACCTGGAGAACACCATCCGGGAGCTCCCGCCGACGCTGGCCGCGGCGAACGACGCCGGCGACGACCTGTCCCGGCTCGCCGGCGGGCTCGCCCCGGTGGCGGAGAACCTGGACCGGGCGGCGCCGTCGCTGAACGCGGCCCTGAACGAGCTGCCGCAGACGACGGCCGACCTGCGCGGGCTGCTGCCGGCGCTGGACCGGACGCTGGACAAGGCGCCGCCGACGCTGGACCGGGTCCCCGTCCTGTCCGACGACCTGCAGCGGCTGCTGCCGGACGCCGACCGGGCCCTGACCCAGCTCAACCCGATGCTGGAGTACCTGAAGCCGTACGGCGGCGACCTCTACCAGTTCTTCACCAGCTTCGGCTGGACGGTCTCGCGCGGCGACGCGAACGGCACCCTGCTCCGGGTGATGCCGGTGTTCCACGCCCAGTCGTTCAAGGGCAACCCGGTCCCGTTGAACGAGGTCCCGCCGCTGGACGACAACAACCCGTACCCGCGGCCCGGCACCCAGGAGAACCCCGAGGACGACGCCCCGCCGCCGCAGGTGGCGGACCCGGGACCGGCCGACCGGCGGCCGGCGCCCGGACCGGCGCCGACCGCCGGGCCGCAGCCCGAGGGCGACGCGGCGCGCGGCGACGCACCGCCGGCCGACGCACCGGCCGACGACTCCGGCGGCGGTGGACTGCTGTCCGGGCTGGGAGGCCGATGAGCGTGTTCCGTCGTCTCCGTCCGACCCTCGAGGGGCGCGGGGCCTCGTTCGCGGCCGTGCGCCCCTCGGGGCGTTCCTGGTCCGCGCTGCTCCTCGCACTCGTCGTGGCCGCGCTGACGGTCGTCGGTGTGTCCAGGGTGGAGGTCGAGACCGGCGTCGAGTCGTTCCTGCCGTCGTCGGACCCGTCGGTGCAGCGCTACGAGGAGCTCGCCCGGTCCTTCGGCGGTGACCCGATCGTCGTGCTGCTCCGTGCTCCGGAGCGGCCCGGCCTCCTCGACCGCGAGGTCCTGCCGCAGGTGCTCGGGGCCGAGGGCGAGCTCTCCCGGCTGGGGGACGTGGCGTCGGTGTACGGGCCGGCGACCACGCTCAACCAGATGGCGTCGCAGTCGCAGAAGCTGCTCGCCGAGCTGACCGGCCGCCGGGACGGCCTGCAGCGCGCCGCCTCGATCACGGCCGAGCAGCGCGGTGAGGACCCGGCCGCGGCCGGCCGCGCCGCGACCGACGCCTTCGACGCCCGCTACGGCCCGCTGATCGTGCAGGGCCTGCCGGTGGGGCTGCCGACCCTGCGCAACCAGCGCTTCGTCGAGAACGCGGTCTTCAACGACGCCGGCGCGCCCCGCCCGCAGTGGCGGTACGTGGTGCCGGACGAGCGGTCGCTGGCGATCCTCGTCCGCCCGCGGGAGGGCCTGGACCAGGCCGGTACCGAGCGGCTGGTGGCCGAGGTCCGCGACACCGTCTCGGCGGCGGGGCTGCCCGCCGAGGCGACCGTGTCCGGCGTCCCCGCCATCACCGCCTCGCTCGGCTCGGCGGTCGACGCCGAGGCACCGGTGATCGGCGCGGTCGCGGTCGGCGCGATCGGGCTCTGCCTGTTCCTGGTGCCCTGGACCCGGCGGCGACGGCGGCTGGTCCCGCTGGCGGTGACCCTCACCGCGACCGCGGCGACCCTCGCCGTCCTCGGGTGGGCGGGACGACCGGTCTCGCTCGGCGTCGTCGCCTTCCTCCCGGTGCTGGTCGGGCTGGGCAGCTACTACCCGACCTACTTCGCCCGGGGCGCCCGGCCGCGGACGGTCGCGGTCGTCGCGGCCGGGACGGCGGCCGGGTTCGGGGCCCTGGGGCTCTCACCGCTGCCGTTCGTCCGGGACCTCGGGCTCACGCTCGCCCTCGGCGTCGCGTTCGCGGTGGCGGTCGGCTGGTTCGTCTACCGGCCCGGCGGGTGGGTCGGCCCGGACGTCGCGCCGGAGCCGGGCCCCGGCGCCGCGCCGGACCGTGTGCCCGTGCCGGACCCCGCCCCGGCCCGGCCGCCACGCCGGGCGCGGACCGCGGTCGTCGCGGCCGTGCTGCTCGCCGTCGCCGGCTGGGCGACGCTGCCGCTGCTCCCGTTGCAGACCAGCGTGGACGCGCTGTCGGAGGGCCTGCCCGCGGTCTCCGACGCGAGTGAGGTCGAGCGGGTTCTCGGTTCCGGTGGCGAGCTCGCCGTCGTCCTGCGCACCGCGGACGGCCCGGCGGGCGAACAGGCCGACGTCCTCACCCCGGAGGCGTGGGAGTGGATGACCCGGGCCCAGCAGGAGATCGTCCGCGGTCACGGCGACGAGGCACGGCCCGCGCTGTCGGCGCCGTCGCTGCTGTCGTTCCTCGGGCCGACCCCCACCCCGGAGCAGATCCGGGCCGGGGTGCGGCTGCTGCCGCCGTACCTCACCGGGGCGGTGCTCCGGCCCGACGGCGACATGGCGGTGCTGTCGTTCGGCGTCCGGCTCGACGACCTGGACCGGCTGCGCGACCTCACCGGCGCGATCACGGCCGGGCTGCCACCGGCACCGCCCGGGTTCGTCGCCGAGGTCTCCGGCCTGCCCGCCGTCGCCGTGCAGGGCTACGAGCTGGTCTCGGCGGACCGCTACCTCGCCGGTACCGCCGGGCTCGTGGCGGCGGGGCTCGTCCTGGCCGTCGGGCTCCGGCACCGGCGCGATGCCGGACGTGCGGTGCTCGCCGCCGTCCTCGCCACCGGGGCCAACCTGCTCCTGCTGTGGGTGACCGGCACCCCGCTGAACCCGCTGACCGTGGCGCTGGGCTCGCTGACCGCCGCCGTCGGCTGCGAGTTCACCGTCATGACCGCCGACGCGGTCCGCACGCGCGACCCCCGGCTGCGGACCGCGGTGACCCTGGCCGCCCTCACCTCGGGTACCGGGTTCGCCGTGCTGGCGCTGTCCGATCTCGCCGTCATGCGCGAGTTCGGCCTGCTGCTGGCCCTGTCCGTCCTGCTGTCCTACCTGGCCGCACGGCTCGTGGTGCGGGCGTTCCCGCCCGCCGGGGCCCCGGCCGGACCCCCTCCCCGGAGTACCTCCTCCGGTGAGCAGCTCGTTGGAGTGATGTGATGCGTGTCAAGTCCACACTGGCGTGGACCGCCGGAGAAGCCCTGCACGCCGCGCGGTCGACGTGGCCGGGGCGGATCGTCGCCGCGGTGCTCGTCCTGGCGGTCGTCGCGGGCGTCGGCGGAGGTCTCTGGTGGCAGTCCCGGCAGGTGCCGGACGGCGCGGCGCTCGCCGTCGGCGAACGGGTCGTCACCGTCCCCGAGCTCGACGAGCGGGTGCAGACCCTGCGCGCCCTCTACGGCGTCGAGCCGCCCACCGACGATCCGGCGAGGATGGACGGCTTCCGGCGGGACGCGGCCAAGGCCGTCGCGGTGAGCATGGTGCTGGAGGACCGCGCCGCCGAGCTGGGCGTCGGGGTCGCCGACGCCAAGGTGCGCCAGACCCTCGACCAGTACGTCACCCAGCAGCTCGGGCCCGGGCCGTCCGCGCGGGACGAGTTCGTGACCGTGCTCGGCAACGTCGGCACCTCGGAGGACAAGGTCCTCGGCGAGATCCGCCAGCAGATGGCGGTCGGTGAGCTGTTCAACCGGGTCACCGAGGGCGTGACCACCTCCGACGACGACCTGCGGGCCGCCTTCCCGCAGTACGCGCAGCGGCTGGGGAAGCCGGAGTCCCGCGAGCTCGCCAACATCGTCGTGACCAACAAGGAGGCGGCCGACCGGGTCGCCGCCGAGCTGCGCGGCGGCGGCGACTTCGCGGCGGCCGCCCGGGCGAACAGCATCGACAACGCCACCCGTGACGCCGGTGGCGCGATGGGCACGGTGAGCGCGGAGCAGCTCCAGCCCGAGTACGCGAAGGCCGCGTTCGGGGTCCCGTCCGGGCAGGTGTTCGGGCCGGTGCAGAACCAGTTCGGCTGGAACGTCGGCCGGGTCGGCGCGGTCACCCCGGGCGTCCCGGCGGAGTTCGACCAGGTGAAGGACAAGCTCCGCCAGCTCGTCGACTTCGACCGGAGGCTCGCGGCCTGGGGGGAGTGGATGACCGACTCGCTGTCCGGCGGGGACGTCCGCTACGCCGACGACTACCGGCCCGTCGACCCGGACTCGGCACCGACCGGCGGCACCCCCGGCCTGCCGCCGGGAGCCCCGAACACGGTCCCGCCCGCCCCGGGCGGTGGCGGGTGAGCGTCGTCCTGGCCTTCGCCGGGGTCGGCGTCCTGCTCGTCCTCATGGGGTGGGCGGGGCGCCGGAACTCGGTGCGCCTCGGCGCGGTGCCCGGGATGCTGCCCGCCCACGAGTCGCACCGGATCCGGGTGATCCACCGCGGTGCGACGACCTGCCTCGCGGTGGGGGTCGCCTTCGTCGTCGTCGGGATCATCGCCCCGCTGCTCTGAGCTACGGCGCCACGGCCGCGGCCCGCACCGGGTCGCCGTTCGGGTTCACCGGGAACCAGGTGCCGCCGAAGGCCTCGACGCCCTGGCCGGCGATCGTGCCGGGTGCGGTGTCCCCGGCGAACCGGTGCAGCGCGTGCCCGGCGTAGGCGACCTGCTCGGCGCCGTCCGGGGCGACGACGGTGCCGAGCCGGTCGACGCGCAGCGGGTTGAGCGTGCCGTCGGCGGGATGCGGGACGCCCTCGGCGACGTAGGCGGGCCACTGTGCGGCGCACCCGCCGGTGCAGGGCCCGCCGCCGGGCACCCGGGCGTAGAGCACCCGGCCCGCGCCGTCGGTGAGGACCGCACCCGCCTCGGTGGTGGCGACCGCGACGGTCGTGTCGGCGCCGGTGAGGGTGAAGGCCTGCTCGCCGGTGCGCGGGGCGGTCGAGGAGCATCCGGCGAGTGTCAGGACGGCGGCCGCGGCGAGCAGCGCGGCACGGGATCCGGTACGGCGGTGGCGGGGGACGGGCACGGGGGTCCTCTCGGGAGCGGTGGTGCGCTCAGCGGGTGAGCAGCAGGAACAGGCAGTACGAGGTGACGACCGCGATCAGCAGCAGCGCCGGCGCCACCGTGCGGGGATCCAGCTCGATCGTCCGGGACCGCTTCCGGCCGCCGTCCAGCTCGGCCCGGGTGGCGTCCGGGTCGGGGGGCCCGAGCAGGTCGGACAGCCGGAACCGCCGGTCGAACTCGTCGGCGTCGTGCACCCCGCGCAGCAGCTCCGACGGCGGCCCGGCGGCCACGATCCGCCCGTGGCACAGGATCGCGACGGTGTCGGCCAGCGCGCGGGCCAGCTCGACGTTGTGCGTGGTGACCAGGACGGTGGCCCCGGACCGTTCGTGCTGCTCGCGGACCGCGGCGACGACGGTGGCGGCGTACGTGGCGTCCAGCCCGGTCTCCAGCTCGTCGAGCACCAGGACCGGCGCCCCGACGGCGAGGGTGCGGGCGATCGCGAGCCGCTTGCGGCCGTGCGCCGGCAGCTCGCCGGGCAGCGCGTCGGCCCGGTCGTGCAGCCCCATCTCGCGGAGCCGGTGCATCGCGATCCGTTCGACGCGGCCGGGGTCCAGGCCGCGGCCGTCGAGCGCGTACGTGACGTTCTCGTAGGCGCTCAGCGATCCGAACAGGCTCGACTCGAACACCGACGACCCGCCGAAGAGGACGCTCATGCCGCGGCGGATCCGGCGCAGCTCGGCCTCGCCCGCCGTCCAGACGTCGGCGCCCGCCACCGTCACGGTGCCGCGGCCCGGCGCGACCAGCCCGGCCAGGTGCCGGACCAGGGTCGTCTTCCCGGCCCCGGACGGTCCCATCACGACGGTCACCGTGCCGGGGTCGAGGCTCAGGCCGAGCCGGAACAGCACGGGGGTCTCGTCGAGCATCGTCGTGACGTCCCGGAACTCGACGGCGGGGCCGGCGGGATCCGGACGTCGGCCCGGCAACGGCGCGCCCGGCCGGTGCGCGTCCGGCATGGGAACAGTGGACCGCCGCGGGCCGGGGGCGCACGTCTCCCGGGGGTGGTGGTTCCGCCCCCCGTAGTGGGTGTCTCCGGGCCGGAGGGGTCGGCCCCGGCGCGCGGCCGTCCTACTCTGCGCGCCATGACCGAGACGCGGGAGCCCGTGCCGTCGACGATGCCGTGGGCGCTGGTGGTCTCGGCGTCGGCGTGGATGCTGACGGCGGTGCTGCTGCTGGTGGCGTGGGCCGGCCTCCGGCCGGACCCCACGGTCGACGAGGAGACCGCGAGCATCCTCGGCGGCGACCTCGGGACCGACGCCGCCGGGATCGGCTCCGCCGCGCCGTTCCCGCCGTTCCTGCTGGTCGTCGTGGCCGCCCTGCTGGCGGTCGCCGGTGCCGCCCTGGCGCTGCGGTACCGCGCGGCCCGTCACCCGGCGGTGGTCCTCGCCGTTGTCTCGGTGGTGCTGCTCGCGGTCGCGGCCCGCTGGGAGACCGTCCCGGCGATGCTCCTGCTGGTGGTGGGGACGATCCCGCTGCTGCTGCCGTCGGCCGTGCGGCAGATGCGCTGAGGAGGCACGTCATGACGGTCCCGGGATTCGACTGGTTCTCCGACCGGGTGGACTGGGTCAGCCTCGTCCGCGGCTCCTCGCTGGCGTTCAGCGTGCTCGTGATCGGCGGCCTCGCCGCGCCGCTGGGCTCGCGGGTCCCGGTGATCGGTCCGGCGTGGCTGATCGTCACCGCGATCTGCGCGTTCGTACTGGCCGGCTACCGGATCGGCGACGCGGTCGATCCCCGCGTGCACGGGGCCGGCGCCGCCGTCGTGGGGTACGTGCTGGTGCTGCCGCTGGTCGTGCTCGGCACCGGCGGTCTCGACCCGGCCCAGCTCGTCCTCACCCTGCTCACCGCCGTGATCATGGGTGGGCTCGCCGGGCACCTCGCCGGGCGCAACCGCGACCGCCGCGCGGCGTGAGCGCGCTTCCCCGGTAGGGGAGAGGGAACCACCCCGGAGGAGCGATTCGGCCCGCGTCCGGGGCGGACACGATCGGTGCTCCCGTCCGTTCTCGAGGGAGAGAGCAGCAGCCGTGTTCCCAGGCACTCATGCGCGCACCCGGCCCGACCACCCGGCCGTCGTCCAGCCCGAGTCGGGCCGCACCGTCACCTACGCCGAGCTGGACGACCGCTCCCGGCGGCTCGCGCACGTGCTGCGTGCGACCGGGCTGCGCCGCGGCGACCACGTCGCGTTCGTCTCGGACAACGCGCCCGAGGTCTTCGACGTCTACTGGGCGGCGCTGCGGTCCGGCCTGTACGTCACCGGGATCAACCACCACCTGAGCGCGGACGAGGCCGCCTACATCGCGACCGACTGCGGGGCGCGGGTCCTGTTCGCCTCCGCCGCCACCGGGGACCTCGCCGTGGCGATGGCCTCCCGGACCCCGGGCGTCGAGCGCCGGATCGCCTTCGGCGGCGCCGTCGAGGGTCACGAGGACCTGGACGACGCCCTGGCACAGGCACCGGACGGTCCGCTGCCCGACCAGCCGCGCGGCGCCGACATGCTCTACTCCTCGGGCACCACCGGCCGGCCGAAGGGGATCAAGCCCGCGCTGCAGGACATCCAGGTCGACGAGCCGGGCGACCTCTACACGGCCGTCTTCGGGCCGATGTACGGGTTCGGCGAGGACACCGTCTACTACTCCCCGGCGCCGGTCTACCACGCCGCGCCGCTGCGGTTCGGCGGCATCGTGCACGCACTCGGCGGCACCGTCGTCATGGCGCGGCGGTTCGGGGCCGAGACCGCGCTGGAGCACCTCCAGCGGTACCGGGTGACCCACGGGCAGTTCGTGCCGACGATGTTCGTCCGGATGCTCAAGCTCGACGACGAGGTCCGCGCGTCCTACGACGTGACGTCCCTGCGCGTCGCGGTGCACGCGGCCGCGCCGTGCCCGGTCGACGTCAAGCAGAAGATGATCGACTGGTGGGGCCCGGTCCTGCACGAGTACTACTCGTCGACCGAGGGCAACGGCGTCACCTTCATCGACTCCGAGACCTGGCGGACCAGGCCCGGGTCGGTCGGGAGGGCGGGCCTCGGGATCATCCGGATCTGCGACGACGACGGCGCGGAGCTGCCCACCGGTGAGGTCGGCACGGTCTACTTCGAACGGGAGACACCGGCGTTCGAGTACCACAACGCCCCGGAGAAGACCCGCGAGGGACGGCACCCGGCGCACGAGAACTGGTCCACCACCGGTGACGTCGGCTACCTGGACGCCGACGGCTATCTGTTCCTCACCGACCGCAAGGCATTCATGATCATCTCCGGCGGGGTGAACATCTACCCGCAGGAGGTCGAGGACGTCCTCACGCTGCACCCGAAGGTCTACGACGTGGCCGTCGTCGGGATCCCGGACCCGGAGATGGGCGAGCAGGTCAAGGCCGTCGTACAGCTCCCGGAAGGGGTCGAGGCGTCACCGGCGCTCGAGGCCGAGCTGCTGGGGTTCGTGCGCGAACGGATCGCCCACTACAAGGCACCGCGCAGCGTCGACTTCACCGCCGAGCTGCCGCGCAGCGCCACCGGGAAGCTCGTCAAGGGCGAGCTGCGCCGCCGCTACACCGAGCCCGCACCCACCGCCGGCTGATCACCCTCCGTGCGCCCGATGGGAGCACGAACCCACCCCCCCGGGAGCGATGCCCCGCAGATGGCGCCCCGGACAGCATCGGTGCCACCGAACCCTGCTCAACGAGGAGACCGACAATGGGCTATTTCGCCGACAGCGCCGAGGTCGACACCTACATCGGCGGAGTGTTCCGCGCGGCCGACGGGCACGCCGAGTCCGGCCCGAAGATGCGCGCCGCGGACCTCAACCTCCGCGTGCTCTACACCGACCCGGACACCGAGATGTGGGTCAAGATGCACGAGCCCGCGATGGAGGTGCACACCGGCGCCGACGAGGACAAGGCCGACATCACGCTGATGATGCGTGCCGACACCGGCGACAAGTTCTGGCGCGGTGAGTACAACCTCGCCGTCGGTCTGGCCAAGGGCGAGGTCAAGGCCAAGGGCCCGGTCAACAAGATCCTGAAGCTGGTCCCGCTGACCAAGCCGCTGTTCCCGATGTACCGCGAGCTGGTCGCCGAGAAGGACGCCTCCGCGAACGCCTGACGGCCGACCCCGAGCAGAGGAAAGGACGCCCACACAGATGGCGACCATGAAGGCGGTCGTGCTCCGCGAGCCGCACAAGATCGAGGTCATGGAGGTCCCGAAGCCGGAGATCACCGACCCCGGTGACGTGCTGATGCGGGTCGACCTCACCGCGATCTGCGGGACCGACCTGCACCCGTACGAGGGCCGCATCGTGATCGAGGACGACGTCGTCCTCGGCCACGAGTTCCTCGGCACCGTCGAGGCCGTCGGCTCCGGCGTCGGCCTGATCTCCGAGGGCGACCGGGCCGTCGCGTCCTGCGTCGTGAGCTGCGGGAGCTGCTACAACTGTCGCCGCAACCGTCCCGGCCAGTGCTTCGGCACCATGATCTTCGGCCTCGGCGTGACCTTCGGCAGCCTGACCGGCGGCCAGGCCGAGTACGTGATCGTGCCGAACGCCGACCGCACGCTGCGCACGCTCACCGACGAGGGCGAGGGCACCGACGAGGACAAGCTCTTCGTCGGCGACATCATGGCCACCGGCTACGAGGCCGTCCGCAGGTTCATCCAGCCCGGCGACACCGTCGCCGTGGTCGGTGCGGGCCCGGTCGGGCTGTGCGCCGCCATGGCGGCCGACGTCCTCGGCGCCGCGCAGACCGTCGTCGTCGACAAGGTTCCGGCGCGGCTCAAGGAGGCCGAGGCGATCGGGGCGATCCCGGTGAACGCGGACGAGACCGACCCCGCCGACGCCGTGCAGGACCTCACCGACTGGCGCGGGGCGGACGTCGTGATCGACGCCGTCGGCCACCCGTCGGCGCTGCTCTCGGCCTGCTCCCTGGTGCGCTCCGGCGGCGCCATCTCGATCCCCGGCGTCTACACCGAGGACTCGATCGAGCTGCCCTTCGGCGACCTCTACCTCAAGGGCGTCACCATCGCCCAGGGCGTCGCGAACATCACCAACCACATGGACGAGACGCTCGCGCTGATCGCGGCCGGCAAGCTCGACCCGAGCCGGTTCATCTCGCACCGGATGCCGATGTCGCAGGCGACCGAGGCGTACCGGATGTTCGAGGAGCGCGAGGCCACCAAGATCGTTCTGGACCCCACCTCGTGACCGCCGGGACGACCGTCCGCCACTTCCCGATGCGGATCGGTGGCAAGGACGTCGACAGCGACGACCGGCTCGAGATCCGCGACCCGCAGAACGACGAGCTGGTCGCCACCGCGGCCTCGGGCGGCGCGTCGGCCATCGACGCCGCCGTCGACGCCGGCCGGGCCGCCTTCGACGACGGCAGCTGGTCGCGGGCCACGGCCGCGCACCGCGCGTCGGTCCTGCGTGCGATCGCGGACAGGCTCGGTGAGCGGCTCGACGAGATCGTCGAGCTGGAGATCATGGCCAACGGCGCCACCGTGCGCCAGGCCACCGGCTTCCACGTCGGTTACTGCGCGCCGCACCTGGAGTACTTCGCGGGCCTGGCCGAGCGCTACGAGTTCGAGACACCCATGCCACGGGCGACGTTCCCGGTGCTCGGCCAGTCGACGCTCCGCAGGGAGCCGATCGGCGTGGTCGGCGCGATCGCGCCGTGGAACTTCCCGCTGCTGCTCTCGCTCTGGAAGTTCGCCCCGGCCCTGGCCGTCGGCAACTCGGTGGTGCTCAAGCCGGACGAGAAGACGCCCCTGTCCGCGCTGGAGTTCGCGCGGATCGCGGAGGAGTGCGGACTGCCGCCGGGCGTGTTCAACGTCGTCCCGGGACCCGGCCCGGACGCCGGGGCGCGGCTGGCGTCGCACCCGGGCGTCGGGAAGATCGGGTTCACCGGGTCCACCGACGTCGGCCGCGAGATCATGCGGCTGGCCTCGGGCACCGTGAAGCCGGTGACCCTGGAGCTCGGCGGCAAGTCGCCGGCCCTCGTCCTCGACGACGCCGACCTCGACGTCGCCGTCGACGGCGTGCTCTACGGCTGCATGCTCTACTCCGGCCAGGTCTGCGAGTCGATGACCCGGTTGCTGCTGCCGGACTCGCTGCACGACGAGTTCGTGGAGCGGATGGTCGCCCGCGCGTCGACGATCCGGCTCGGGGACACCCGGGACTGGGAGACCGACATGGGCCCCGTCGTCTCGGCGACGCAGAAGGACCGCATCCTCGAGCTCATCGCCTCCGGCAGGGACGAGGGCGCCACCGCCGTCCTGGGCGGCGGCGAGGCCCACGTCGAGGGCTACGAGGGCGGGCACTGGATCGAGCCGACGATCTTCACCGGGGTCCGCAACGACATGCGGATCGCCCGCGAGGAGATCTTCGGCCCGGTGCTGTCGGTGATCCGCTACGGCTCCGAGGCCGAGGGCGTCGGCCTGGCGAACGACACCCAGTACGGCCTCGCGTCGTCGGTGTGGAGCCGGGACAACTCCCGCGCGCTGGACGTGGCGGAGAAGATCCAGGCCGGCTCGGTGTGGATCAACGACGCGCACCAGATCAACTGCGAGGTGCCCTTCGGCGGGTACAAGCAGAGCGGCGTCGGGCGCGAGCTCGGCCCGCGTGCGCTGGACCCCTACGTCGAGGAGAAGAACGTCCACCTCGACCTGTCGGGCAGCCGGGACGCCCGGCCGTACGACGTGCTGCTCAGCCACGCCGACGACTGAGCAGCCGGCCCCGGGCGCGCGCTCTGCTCCGCGCACGGGGGCCCGGGATCCGGCCCGGCGGGCAGCCCCCACCGGGCCGGAGCCCCGTATCACCCGCCGCACTCTCCCGTTGGGGGCACGACGTCGCCCACCGGGGGAGATGTCGCCGCCCGCCCCTTCTCGCACACTTGTTCGTGACCGTGCGTCACCAGTAGTCGGCCTCGCCGCAGGCGCACGACCGCCGCCGAGGCCCCCAGGAGGACCGATGACCGCCACCTTCGACGCCACCGACTTCGAGTCCGAGATGTACGACCCGGACGAGGTCGAGATGATCCCGGCGACCGGCGAGCGGAAGCCCGGCCACTACCCGGTCGACATCTCCACCAAGGCGTTCTGGAACCAGACCTCCGAGCAGCGCGAGGAGTCCTTCGCGGTCCTGCGCCGCGAGCAGCCGGTCTCCTGGCAGCGCCCCGTCGACGACGCCGTCACCCCGGACCCGGACGACCCGGGCTACTGGGCGGTCGTGAAGCACGCCGACATCGTGAGGGTCAGCCGGGACAACGACACCTTCATCTCCGGCCAGGGCGTGCTGTTCGACCTGCTGCCGCCGATCTTCCTCGAGCTGACCCAGTCGTTCCTGGCGATGGACAACCCGAAGCACGACCAGCTGCGCAAGCTGGTGGCCTCGGCGTTCACGCCGAAGCAGATCAAGAGCATCGAGGACAAGATCACGCTGGCGGCGAAGGAGATCGTCGACGGCTTCGCGTCGGAGCCGTCCGGCGAGATCGACTTCGTGGCCCGCTGCGCGAAGCTGCTCCCGACCCGGATCTTCTGCGACATCATGGGCATCCCGGAGCACCTGCGGGAGGCCACGGAGAAGAACGCCGCGGACATCGTCGCCTGGGCCGACGACGAGGTGCTGGCCGGCAGGCAGGCCGACGAGGTGCAGATCCAGGCGGCCACCAACCTGCACGACATCGCGACCGAGCTGATCGAGCTCAAGCGGGCCGAGCCGTCCGACGACCTCGTCACCTCGCTGATCGACGCCGAGGTCGACGGCCGCACGCTCGACGACTTCGAGATCGGGTCGTTCTTCGTGCTGATGGCCGTCGCGGGCACCGACACCACGCGGCACACCGCCAGCCTCACCGTCCGGGCGATGACCCACTTCCCGGAGCAGCGGCAGTGGCTCATGGAGGACTACGAGGGCCGGATCGGCAACTCCATCGAGGAGTTCATCCGCTACGCCTGCCCGGTGATGACCTTCCGCCGCACCGCGGTGAAGGAGACCGAGCTCGGCGGGCACACCGTCATCCCCGGCGACAAGGTCGTCCTGTTCTACCCGTCCGGCTGCATGGACGAGGACGTCTTCGACTCCCCGGGGACGTTCGACCTGTCGCGCGCGAACGCGAGGGACCACACCGGTTTCGGCGGCGGCGGGGTGCACTTCTGCCTCGGCAACCAGCTCGCCAAGTCGATGCTGCGGGCCCTGTTCCGCGAGCTGCTGACCCGGATCCCGGAGTTCGAGGCCGGCGAGCCGGAGCTGCTGGGCACCAACTTCATGCGCGGTGTGAAGCGCATGCCGTTCCGATTCACCCCGGAGAAGTGAGCGTCATGGGTCTGCGTATCGAGCTCGACGAGAGCAGGTGCAGCGGTCTCGGGCTGTGCGAGGCGGAGGCGCCCGAGCTGTTCGAGGTCAAGGACGACGGGTCGCTGGCGGTGCTCGACGCGACGCCGTCGGCGGAGCACCGCCAGGCCTGCGAGGCCGCCGTCGCATCCTGCCCGACCGAGGCCCTCCGCCTCGTCGAGGGCTGACCGTCCCGTAAGGAGATCCTGCGTGTCCGTGCACCATCTCGTCGTCGTGGGCGCCTCGCTGGCCGGGATCCGGGCCGTCGAGGCGGCACGCCGGTCCGGCCACGACGGGCCGGTCACGCTGGTCGGCGCGGAGCGGCACCTGCCCTACGACCGTCCGCCGCTGTCCAAGGCGTTCCTCGACGCCGGCGACGACGGCCCGGCCGATCCGCGGTTCCGCACCGAGGACCACCTGCGCGACGAGCTCGGGGTGGAGCTGCGGCTCGGGCACCCGGCCACGTCGCTGGACACCGGGGAGCGGCTGGTCGGCCTCGGTGACGGGTCCGAGCTCGGCTACGACGCGCTGGTCGTCGCCACCGGGGGTGCCGCACGGACGCTCCCCGGCACCGGCGGTGTCGCGGGCGTCCACCCGCTGCGCACCTGGGACGACGCGCTGGCCGTGCGCGCGGCGCTCGACGACGGGGCGCGCACCGTCGTGATCGGCGCCGGGTTCATCGGCTCCGAGGTCGCCAGCTCGGCCCGCAAGCGCGGGCTGCCCGCGACGATCGTCGAGACCCTGCCGATGCCGCTGGTCCGCTCGGTCGGCGAGGACATGGGCCGGGCCTGCGCGGAGCTGCACCGCGCGGGCGGTACCGACCTGCGCTGCGGCGAGACCGTGGACGGCCTGGAGACCGACGGCGGCCGGGTGACGGGCGTCCGGCTCGGTTCCGGCGAGGTGCTCCCGGCCGACCTGGTCGTCGTCGGTGTCGGCGTGGCGCCGTGCACCGGCTGGCTGGAGGGCTCCGGTGTCGCGCTGCACGAGCGGGACGGCGGCGTCGTGGCCGACGCGACCCTGCGCGCCGCCGACGGCGTCTGGGCGGCCGGCGACGTCGTCCACTTCCCGAACCACCTGTTCGACGGCGAGGTCATGCGCCTCGAACACTGGACCACCGCAGCCGAGCAGGGCGCACTCGCGGCGAAGAACGCCCTCGACCCGGCGAACGCGACGGAGCTCGGGACCGTCCCCTACTTCTGGTCCGACTGGTACTCCAGCCGGATCCAGTTCGTCGGGCGACCGGCCGCCGACGAGATCCGCGTCGTGTCGGCCGAGCTGGACGACGACCGCTTCCTGGCGCTGTACCGGCGCGGCGACCGGCTGGTCGGGACGATCACGATCGACCGGCCGGCCCAGATCATGAAGTACAGGCGGCTGATCTCGAAGCGGGCGAGCTGGACCGAGGCACTGGAGTTCGCCGGCGTGTCCTGACCCGGCCGGTCAGCCGTCGACGTCGAGCATCCGCCGGGCGAGCCGCTTCCAGCGCTCCACGTGCGGGTCGGTCTCCGGGTCGCGCGGGCTCACCGCGTAGGTGAGCGCGACCCCGCGCATGCTGGTGAACAGCAGCTCCCGGAAGTCGTCGAACGCGGCGTGGCTGGAGAGCGCCGGCCCGAACATCGTCGCGATCACGTGGGTCAGGGCGACGCCGAGGCGGCGCTCCTCGGGCAGCAGCTCGGCGCGGACGTCCTCGTTGGTACGGGCCACGGTCCACAGCTCCATCGCGGCCCAGAAGTACGGCTGCCGGAAGGTCTCCCAGAGCAGCTCGACGGCCCGGTCGACACGGTCACCGCCCGTCGTGCGGCCGTACTCGGAGTCGCCCACCCACCGTTCCATCTCGGCGACCCGCTCGACCGCCAGGTACTGGGCCGCGGCGATGAGGAGCGTGTCCCGGTTCGGGAAGTGGTGGAGCAGGCGGCCGCGGGACACCCCGGCCCGCTGCTGGATCGTCACGGTCGTGACCCGGGAGTACCCGTTCTCGTGGAGCTCCCGCAGGGCGGCGTCGAGGATGAGGGTCCTGCTGTTCGCCGACCGCTCCCCCTGGGTCCGCCTGCCACGCGGCCGGGGCGCACCGGCCGGGCCGGTGCCGGGTACTGCCGCCATGGGGGCAGCGTAATCCTCGGGCCACGGGCTCAGCCGGTGACGTCGCGGCCGATCAGCCGTCGCGCGACGATCCACTGCTGGAGCTCGTTGGCCCCCTCGAAGATCTCGAGGATCTTCGCGTCGCGGTACATCTCCTCGAGCCGGTAGGACTCCCCGCTCTCCGAGACCTGACGGGCGAACCCGACGGCACCGTGGATCTGGACGGCGTCACGCACCAGGTCGTTCGCCAGCCGCGTGCCGTAGGCCTTCGCCATCGCGGCCTCCGGCTCGGCGGAGCGGTCGCCGCGGTCCAGCAGCACCGCTGCCTTCTGGTAGAGGCTGCGGGCGCACTCGATCTCGGTGGCACGCCCGGCCATCTGGAACTGCCAGTGCTGCATCGCGCCGAGCGGGCCCCCGAAGACCTGCCGGGTGCGCAGCCGCTCGACCGACAGGTCGAGTGCGGCCTGGGCGACGCCCACACCGGCGGCACCGATCCCGATCCGCCCGCGGACCAGCGCGGACAACGCGACGCTGAGCCCGTCGCCCGGGGTGCCGAGCAGGTTCTCCCGCGGCACGTGGACCCCGTCGAACACGATGTCCGCGGTGATCTGCCCGCGGTGCCCCATCTTCAGGTCGGGGGTGCCGATCCGGACCCCCGGCGAGGACAGGTCCACGAGAAGCATGTGCGCCCGCCCGGTGTCCGCCGCCCGGACCAGCACCGACACCCATCCGGCGACGACGCTGTTGGTGATCCACCGCTTCCGGCCCGACACGACGTAGCCGTCTGCCGACTCCTCGGCGACGGTCTGCATCCGCTCGGCCGTCAGGTCCGAGCTGGTCTCGGGCTCGGTGGTCGCGAAGGAGAACGCCGTACGCCCGGACACGAGCTCGGGGACCAGCCGTTCCCGCAGCTCGTCGGAGGCGTGGACGAGGGTCTGCGGGACGAGGATGCACTGGCCGTCGTACACCCCCGCCATCGACGACGAGTGGTAGGCGATCTCCTCGGTGACCGTGCAGGTCCCGAGCATCGGGTACTCGAGGCCCCGCCCGAAGTCGGCGCCGAACGGGACCGCGAACATCCCCTCCTCCGCCAGGCCGCGGAACGCCTCCCAGGGGAAGGACTCCGCCGACTCCTCCCGGGTGCCGATCTCGCGAGCGAACGGGACGAGCCGCTTCTCGACCGCGGCCCGGGCCTCGTCACGGAGCTCGACCGTCTCCCGCGGGAGGAAGACGTCGTGGGTCATGCGGTCCTGCGTGCGGGGGACGGGCGCCGTCATCGGGATCCTTCACCGGTCGGGGACGAACGGACCGAGGGTGGACGATCGTGGGGCGCCGGGCCAGCATCCGATCCGTTGGGGGGAGGACTTCACCCCCTATGCCGGGTGGTCCATCGCCGCCAGCACCCCCGCCAGCTCCGCCACGTCGTGGACCGTGACGGCGGGCGCCGGCCCGTCGGGGTCGAGGGAGTGCCCGGGCCGGACCAGCCGGACGGTGCGGATCCCGGCCTCGACCGCCCCGCGGACGTCGCGGGCCGAGCTGGCGACGTGGACGAACCCGTCGCCGAGCAGGTCCCGTGCGCGCAGGTAGACGGCGGGCGCCGGCTTGTAGGCGCCCAGCCGCTCCGAGGTGAGGACGACGCCGGGGTCGACGAGCGGGTGCGCCCGGGTGGTGAGTGCGAGCGCGTCGTCGACGTTGGACAGGATCCCGATCCGCGCGTGCTCCGCGACGGCGGGCAGCCCGTCCGCCACGTCCGGCCACAGTGGCCAGCCGGCGACGCCGCGCTGCACCCGGTCGATGTCGGCGTCCGGGTCCGCCGTGAGGCCGAGCCCGGTGTAGGCGGCCGCCAGGGCGTCCCGGGACAACGTCCGGAAGCTCGTCCAGCCCGCGTTCGTGTCGACCCGCTTCTGGCCGGCTTTGTTGTGCCGGTCCCACTCGTCGTAGAGCTCCTGGCCGGTGACGGTCCAGTCCCGCTCACCGGCGATCTCCGCGAAGGCACCGGACCCGCCGCGCCGCGAGTCGGTCAACGCACTGAACAGGTCGAACGTCACGATCATCGGAACTCCCGTCGCCGCGGCCGGCCCCCAGTGTGACCCGGGACGGTCAGCCGTCGTCACCCGCCACGACGACGACGTGCAGGGTGCGCGGCCCGTGCACCCCCTCCACCCGGTCCAGCTCGATGTCGCTGGTGGCGCTCGGCCCGCTGATCCAGGTGTGCGGGCGGGCGGGGTCCAGCGCGGCGACGCCCTCCGGCACCCCCGGCACGACCTGGTCGGCCCGGACCACGCAGACGTGCAGGTCCGGGACCAGGGTGGCGGCGCGCCTGCCCTGGCCGGGGCCGTGGTCGAGGATGATCGTGCCGGTCTCGGCGATCCCGATCGCCGCCGTCGACAGCACGCCGTCGCAACGGTCCAGCTCGGACACCCCGACGTCCGGCCCGTCGGTGACGACCTCGACGTCGGCGGGGACCAGCCCGGCGGGGAAGCCGGGCGGGACGAGGATCCGCAACCGTCCGCCCCCGGCCAGCGGGGAGCGCCCGGCGAGCGCACCCGCCACGAGCCCGGCGGCGGTCGCGGGCGTCGCGCGCTCCACGACGGCCCGGTAGTCCGCGACCTGCTCGGCGAACAGGTCGACGACGTCGGCGTGGGACCGGTCCCGGGCCGGGGCCGGCCGGACGATCGGGACGTCGACGTCCGGCTCGGTGTCCGGCACGTCGGCCAGCGCCCGGCGGGCCTTCTGCAGGATCGCGTCGCGTGCGCTCATCGCCGGTCCCCGTTCCCGCCGTCGTTCCCGTTCGCGTTGCCGGCGCCGCCGTCGTCGCGGTGCCCGCCGTCGGTCCGTTCCCACCACTGCCGGAACGACTCCGCGGCGGGGACGGGGACGTCGCGGGAGTCGGACCAGGCGCCCGCCGGCCCGCCGGGGATCGCGCCGAGCACGTTGCGTCCGCCCGGCGCCGTCCGCCCGATCCTGGCGGCGAGCCGGCCGCCCCAGCCGGCCGCCTTCTCCGCCGCACCGGTCCGGGCCGACGACGACAGCGTCCACGACGCGGCCTTCATCGCCATGTCCTGCACCGACGGGACCCGCGACGCCTGCTGGTGGGCCTCGACGACCTCGCTGCGGAGGTGCACCAGGACCTCCGGGATGTCGATCCGCACCGGGCAGACCTCGAAGCACGCCCCGCACAGGCTGGAGGCGTACGGCAGCGAGTCGGTCTGCGGGTCCGAGCCGACCCCGCGGAGCTGGGGCGTGAGGATCGCGCCGATCGGTCCGGGGTAGACCGAGCCGTACGCGTGCCCACCGGTGCGCTCGTAGACCGGGCAGACGTTCAGGCAGGCCGAGCACCGGATGCAGCGCAGCGCCTGGCGCCCGGTGGGGTCGGCCAGGACGTCGGTGCGGCCGTTGTCGAGCAGGACCACGTGCACCTCCTGCGGACCGTCGCCGGGGGTGACCCCGGTCCACGTCGAGGTGTAGGGGTTCATCCGCTCCCCGGTCGACGAGCGCGGCAGCAGCTGCAGCATCACGTCGAGGTCGGCGAAGGTCGGCAGGACCTTCTCGATCCCGACCACCGAGACGAGC
The DNA here is from genome assembly GCF_001420995.1 of Pseudonocardia sp. EC080619-01. NCBI lineage: Bacteria > Bacillati > Actinomycetota > Actinomycetes > Pseudonocardiales > Pseudonocardiaceae > Pseudonocardia > Pseudonocardia sp. EC080619-01. The sequence goes on from NZ_CP012184.1 coordinate 3,255,842, forward strand.
ACCTCGGGCAGGGTCAGGCACATCCGCCCGTTGCCCTCGGACTCCACGACGGTCAGCGTCCCGGTCTCGGCGACGGCGAAGTTCGCCCCGGACACCGCCACCTTCGCCCGCAGGAACTTCTCCCGCAGGTGCGCGCGGGCCGCCGCGGCCAGCTGCTTCGGCTCGTCGGTGAGGTCGGCCGGTGCGGGACGGCCCGCCCGGCTCATCTCGCGCAGGAAGATCTCGCGGATCTCGGCACGGTTGCGGTGGATCGCCGGGACCAGAATGTGGCTGGGCAGGTCGTCGCCGAGCTGGACGATCAGCTCGGCGAGGTCGGTCTCCCAGGCGTGGATCCCGGCGGCCTCCAGGGCGTCGTTGAGCTCGATCTCCTGGGTGGCCATCGACTTGACCTTGACGACCTCGTCGGTCTCGTGCCGCCGGGCGATGTCGACGACGATCGCGTTGGCCTCGGCGGCGTCGCGGGCCCAGTGCACGGTCGCCCCGGCCGCGGTCAGGGAGCGTTCGAGCTGCTCGAGGTAGCGGGGGAGGTGCCGCAGCACCCGGTTCTTGATCGCCTCACCGGCCAGCCGCAGCTGCTCCCACTCGTCGACCTCGCCGACGACGCCGCCGCGCTTGGTGCGGATGGTGGCCGTGGCGTGGGCGAGGTTGCGGCGCAGCTGGGAGTCCTCCAGCGCGGCCCGCGCCGCGGTGGGGAACGCCGGTGTGCCGAGGAAGGTGCCGCTCATCGGACCGTCTCCTGCTCCCGCGGGGCCGTGCCCGCCTCGGGTGTGGCGCTGCCGACGCTCGTCGGATCGGCCGCCCGCTCGGCGCGGCCGGTGATCACCGGCTCGGTCGAGGCGAGGATCTCGGCCAGGTGCATCACCCGCACCCCCGAGCGCTGCCGGGACAGCAGCCCGCCGATGTGCATCAGGCACGAGTTGTCCCCGGCGACGAGCACCTCGGCGCCGGTCTCCCGCACGTGGCGGGCCTTGTCGTTGCCCATCGCGATCGAGGTCTCCGCGTTCTTCACCGCGAACGTCCCGCCGAACCCGCAGCACTCGGCGTCGCCCGGCAGGTCGAGCAGGGTGAGCCCGCGGACCGCACGGAGCAGCCGGGCCGGCCGGTCGCCGACGCCGAGCATGCGCAGCGAGTGGCAGGTCGGGTGGTAGGTGACCCGGTGCGGGAAGTAGGCACCGACGTCGGTCGTCCCGAGGACGTCGACGAGGTACTCGGTCAGCTCGTAGGTCGGCGGGGCGTTCTCGACCCCGCGGACCAGGCCCGGGTCGCCGGACCGCTCCGCGACCATGCCGTGCTGGTGGCGGACCGACCCGGCGCAGGACCCGGACGGGGCGATGATCGCGTCGCAGCCGGCGAAGGCGTCGAGGTGGTTGCGGACGAGCGGGACCGCGTCGGCGACGTAGCCGGTGTTGACCATCGGTTGTCCGCAGCAGGTCTGCGCGGCCGGGAACTCGACCTCGACGCCGAGCCTGCGGAGCAGGGTCACGACGGCCTTGCCGGTGTCCGGGAACAGGGCGTCGTTGAGGCAGGTGACCATCAGGCCGACGCGTGGCATGGGTGCCTCCGGCGATGTGGTGGTTGAGGCTGTGGTCCGACCAAGCTAGCGTCTTGGTCGGACCACAGGCAAGCGGTGCCCGCGCCACGGTCTCCCCGCCGGGGAGCCCGCGCGGCCCGTGGAGACGAAGGAGGCCCGGCCGTGCGGCAGAACGTGCTGGCGATCGGCGACCGTGCACCGTCCGTGGCGGAGGAGGTGTGGGTGGCCGACACCGCGACCGTCGTCGGATCGGTGACCGTGGGCGCCGGGACCGGCGTCTACTACGGGGCCGTGCTGCGGGCCGACACCGAGACGGTGACGATCGGTGCGGGCAGCAACGTCCAGGACAGCGCCACCGTCCACGCCGACCCCGGGTCCCCGGCCCGGATCGGCGACGGGGTGTCGGTCGGCCACGGTGCGGTGCTGCACGGCTGCACCGTCGGGGACGACTGCCTGGTCGGCATGAACGCCACCGTGCTCAACGGTGCGGTCGTCGGCGCCGAGTCGCTGGTCGCGGCGAACGCGCTGGTCCCGGAGGGGATGGAGGTCCCGCCCCGCTCCCTGGTGGCCGGTGTGCCTGCGAAGGTCCGGCGCAGCCTGCGCGACGAGGAGCTGGAGCACATCCGGCGCAACGCGGAGGTCTACCGCGAGCTCACCGTGCGGCACCGCGACGCGCAGCTGCTCGCGACCGGGGCGGATCCGCGCTGACGGACCCGCCCGTGCGGGACAGGAACGCCGGAAGCATCGAAAGCATCGGAAGCGTCGGAAGGGGAGGTGCCGTGTCATCGGGAACCGGCGGGCGGACCGCCACCTACGAGATGGTGCTGACCCACATCGAGCAGGGGCTGACCTCGGGTGCGCTGCGGCCCGGGGACCGGCTCCCCGCCGAGCGCGAGCTCGCGGGCACCCTGGGCGCCAGCCGCACGGCGGTGCGCGAGGCGCTCCGCGTGCTGCAGGCCCAGGGGGTGATCCGCTCCCAGGTCGGGACCGGCGACGGTTCCGGCACCGTGATCGTCCCGGCCCCGGCGCGGGCGCTCGGCCGGGTGCTCCAGCTCCATCTCGCCGTCGACTCGTTCCCGGTCGACGACGTCACCGAGGCCCGGGTGATGCTCGAACGGTTCTCGGCCGGGCTGGCCGCGTCCCGGCGGACCGCCAACGACCTGCTGGTGATGACGGCGGAGCTCGACGCGATGGACGCCGACCTCGATCCCGAGGCGTTCAGCGACGCCGACATCGCCTTCCACGTCCTCATCGCGGGATCGGCCGGGAACCGGCTGGTCAACGAGCTGACGGTGGCGATCCGGGAGTCCGTCCGCGGGGTGCTGCTGGACGCCATGCACGAGCGGGTGGACTGGCCGTCCTTGCGGGAACGGCTGCGCGGGGAGCACCGCGCGATCCACGCGGCGCTCCTGGCGGGCGACGGCGGCCGTGCCGCGGACCTGATGGAGGAGCACATCCGCGCGTTCCACGGCGTGCTCCCGCCGGCCGGGCCCCGGTAGCCAGGGCGCCCGGCCCGGCAGCCCGGTCAGGTCCCGGCGACGACGCGGTCCCGGTCGGCGAACAGCCGCGGCGCGACGGCCCCGGACCCGGCCGTGACCAGGGCGATGCCGACGAGCAGCAGGGCGGGCAGGGTCGACGTCCCGCTGCCGACGGCGAGCAGCGCCGTCGCACCGAGCGGCACGAACCCGGAGACGACGCCGGCGAGGTTCGACGACAGCGCCACCCCCGAGTACCGCAGGTGCGGCGGGAACAGCTCGGTGAGCAGCGCCCCGGACACCGCGTACGGGATCGAGAGCAGGGCCGTGGCCAGCGTGACCCCCGTGATCACCGCGGCGGGCGATCCCGTGTCGATCAGCCAGAACGCCGGGAACGCGGTGAGCGCCGACGCGACACCGCCCGCGACCGTCACCCGCCAGGCGCCGTACCGCTCCGCGAGCCGCCCGCCGAGGATCACGACGCCGATCTCCACCACGGCGGCGACCAGGGTCGCGCCGAGCATGAGCGAGCGCGGCAGTCCCAGCTGCGACGTCCCGTAGCTGATGATGAAGGTGGTGATCAGGTAGAAGCCGCCGACGCCGAGGAACGCGGTACCCGCGCCGACCGCGAGCTGCGGCCAGGCCCGCACCAGCACCTCGCGGACCGGGGAGGATGCACGCTCGTCCTCGGCCAGCAGCTGCTCGAACAGCGGCGACTCCTCGACCCGGCGGCGCAGCCACAGCGCGATCGCGAGCAGCGGGAACGCCGCGAGGAACGGCAGCCGCCAGCCCCAGGAGTCGAAGCTGTCCGGAGGCAGCTGCGCCACGGCGAGGAACGCACCGGACGACAGCAGCGTCCCGACCGGCGCCCCGATCTGCGGCATCGCCGCGTACCGGCCGCGCCGCTCCGGCGGGGCGTGCTCGACGGCCAGGGTGACCGCGCCGCCCCACTCCCCGCCGACTGCCACGCCCTGCAGCAGCCGGAACAGCGTGAGCAGCAGCGGTGCGGCGATGCCGATGGTCGCGAAGGACGGCAGCAGGCCGATCAGGCCGGTCACGATCCCGATCATCGTGACGGTGATGATCAGGCAGCGCTTGCGGCCGATCCGGTCACCGAGATGCCCGAAGATCACCGCGCCGAGCGGGCGGGCCGCGAACCCGACGGCGAACGAGGCGAACGCGGCCAGGGTGGAGACGACGACGTCGTCGGTGGCGAAGTAGAGCCGGTTGAAGACCAGCGCGGCCGCGGTCCCGTAGAGGAAGAAGTCGTACCACTCCAGCGCGGTGCCGACGAACGCGCCGAACGCGACCTTGCGGGCGTCGGTGTCGGTCACCGTCGCGCGTCCCTGTCCCCGGTCCCCGGCCATGCTGCCTCCGCAGGTCGTCGTGTGGGTCGTGCCAGCATCGACGGCGTAGCGGCCGGGCGGAACTCCCGATCGTCGCGTCCTGACTGCGTCGGGCTGTGCAGGTGCACAACGAAACCGGGCCGTCATCTCCGCGGCCGGTGTCTGTGCGAGTGCACAGCCGCCGTCGTCGAACCGGGGGCGGCGGTCCGATGACCGGCCCCGTGGACGCGTGCTGCGATGGGCGCATGACCACCGGCGGCGGTTTCCTGGACGACTTCGCGACCCTGTCGGCCTTCGGCGCGACCGAGCGGGGCGGGGTGCACCGCGAGGCCGCGTCGGACGCCGACGAGGCGCAGCGCGCGTGGTTCGAGCGGTGGCTGACCGGGCACGGCCTGACCGTCCGGTACGACGAGGTGGGCAACCAGTTCGGGCTGCTGGAGCTCGTCCCGGGCGCCCCGTGGGTGCTGGCCGGGTCGCACCTGGACAGCCAGCCCCGGGGCGGGCGGTTCGACGGCGCGTACGGCGTGCTGGCCGCCGCGTACGCGGTGCTCGACCGGGCCGGTTCGGGCGGCGCCGTGCACAACCTCGCCGTCGTCAACTGGTTCAACGAGGAGGGGTCGCGGTTCACGCCGAGCATGTTCGGCAGCGCCGTGTTCACCGGCCTGCTCGATCCCGCCGCGGCGCTCGACACCCGGGACCCGGCCGGGGTCCGGGTCGGCGACCGGCTGGCCGAGATGGGCCACACCGGGACCGGTGCCCCGGTGCTCGCCGACGTCGCCGCCTACGCCGAGATCCACATCGAGCAGGGCCGGGAGCTGGACGGGACCGGCACGACGGTCGGCCTGGTCGCCGACACCTGGGCGGCCCGCAAGTACGACCTCCGCGTGGTAGGGGACCAGTCGCACACCGGGTCCACGCCCATGCCCGATCGGCGTGACGCCCTGCTCGGGGCCGCGCAGCTCGTGGTGCTCGCCCGCACCCTGTCCGACGAGCTGGGCACCGAGGAGGCGCCGCTGCACACGTCGGTGTCCCGGATGGCCGTCGAGCCGAACAGCCCGGTGACCGTGGCCCGCGAGGTCACGCTCAACCTCGACCTGCGCAGCCCCGACGAGGCCCTGCTCGCCCGCGCCGACGCGCTGCTGCACGAGCGGGTCCCGGGCATCGAGGAGTCCGCGCGTGTCGGGGTCGAGATCGCCGGCTCGCACGGCTGGGGTGTCCGGCCGTTCCCGGCCGACGGTGTCGAACTGGCCCGCCGCGCGGCCGACGAGCTCGGGCTGTCGCACCGTCCGATGTCGACCGTGGCCGGGCACGACTCGGTCAACCTCAACGGTCACGTGCCGACGGTGATGCTGTTCGTGCCGAGCGTGGACGGGATCAGCCACAACGAGCGCGAGCTGACCCGCGACGACGACCTCCTCGCCGGCGTCGCGCTGCTGACCGGGGTCGTGCGCCGGCTCGCCGCCGGGGAGATCACCGGACGCTGACCTGGCACGCTGGTGCGCGTGGACTCCGACGCGGCCTGGGCGCGGACCGTGGCGCGGCTGCGCAGGCGGGTGCCGGAGCTGGCGTCCGCGTTCCTCGCCCGGCTCGACGCCGAGGGGCGCTACGACGACCAGCCCGTCACCCGGGAGGACCTGCGGGAGACCGCCGAGGCGTCGCTCGCACTGCTGGTCGACCAGCTCGGCCGCGGCGACGGCCGGATCGATCTCGGGGACCTGCCCGACCGGCTGGGTCGCCGGCGCGCCCGCCAGGGAGTGGACCTCGACGACCTGGTCCGTGCCGTCCGGCTCGACTTCCCGGTGCTCTGGTCGGCCCTGCTGGAACAGGCCGAGGACGCGGCGGCACTCGCCCCGCGGGCCGACCTGCTCTGGGCGGTCGTCGACGCCTACGCGCGCGAGGTGCACTTCGCCTTCCTCGGCGAGCGGGCACTCCTGGCCGAGCAGCAGCGCGACGAGCAGCGGCACCTGCTCGACCTGCTGTTCGGCGCGGGGCCCGCCGACGAGTACCGCGACGCCCGGCTCGCCACCGGCCTCGGCGTGTCCGAGGACGGGGCGTTCGCGGTGTGCGCCGCGCTGGCCGACCACGCGGCGACCCTGCGCGGCCGGGCCGCCCGCGCAGCCGGTGTGCACCTGCGCGACGTCGAGTTCGGCGTCGTCGTGTTCTGGGCGAGCGGAGCGCCCGGGGCCGGGCGGCTGCGCGACCGGCTCACCGGCGGCATCGCCTGCGTCGTCGACGACGGTGTCGCGGGCCTCGCGGCGGTGCCCGGCGCGGCCGCGGCGCTGGTGCGGATGGCGCGGCTGCTCCCGCCGGACGTGGCCCGCCCGCGCGAGCCGCGCGACGTGTGGCCGCTGGTGGCCCGCCGCGCCCTCGACGAGCACGACGGGCTGGCCGGGCGGCTGCTGTCCGGGCTCGACGGCGCCCGCGAGGACGAGGCGGTGCTCCTGCGTGCGACCGCGCACGCCTACCTGGACTCGGGGAGCGTGTCCGAGGCCGCCGGGGTCCTCTACTGCCACCGCAACACGGTGCTGAACCGGCTCCGCCGGTTCGCGCAGCTCACCGGCCTGGACCTGACCCGGCCGCGGGACGCGGCGCTCGCCGTCGTCCTACTGGGGTGAGGGCGGGGGCCGGACGGCGCCGACCAGGCGGAGCGCGAACTCCACCTGCTGCCAGGCCACCTCGTTCTCGGTGGGCCCGGAGTCCTCCCGGAACCACACCGCGACCCCCATCCCGAGGTCGAGGATCGCGTACGACGCGAGCCGCGGGTCGGTCACCCGGAACGCGCCGCGGTCGGTGCCGTCGGCGACCAGGGACCGGAAGCGCCGCTCGTACTCCGTGCGCAGCCCGACGACCTCGGAGCGGCGGGGCTCGACGAGGCTGCGCAGCTCGCGGGTCCCGACGAACGCCTCGCGCCGGTGCCGGGCGTGGAAGCGGACGTGCGCGTCGACCGCCCGGCGCAGGCGCTCCACCGGATCGTCCACACCGGACACAGCCGTGTCGTGCTCGCGGAGCAGCGCGGTCATCGTCTCCTCGATCACCGACGCGAGCAGGTCCTGCTTGGAGCTGACGTGCTTGTAGAGGCTGGGGCCGCGCATGCCCACGGCCGCGCCGATGTCGGCCATCGTCGTCGCCTCGTAGCCGCGGACGGCGAACTGCTCCAGCGCCGCCGCCCGGATCTCCGCCTCCCGCACGGCTCCCAGTGTATAGCCCGGATGTGACGTGGGTCGGCACCTACTTGCGCAGAGCTGCGACGATGGTGGCTAATTATCATTAGCCAATCATCATCAGGAGGAGACATGGCCGTCGACTTCACCCTCGACCCTCAGGTGGCCGAGCTCGCCGAGCGCACGTCCCGGTTCGTCCGGGAGACGGTGATCCCGGTCGAGGAGGCGCACGACGGCGTCGTCCCGTCCGAGGACGTCCGCCGCGAGCTGCAGGACGGGGCCCGCGCCGCCGGGGTGTTCGCGCCGCACGCGGCCGTCGAGTTCGGCGGGCACGGGCTGGACATGCGCGCCCGCGCCGCGGTGTTCGAGGAGGCCGGCTACTCGCTGCTCGGGCCGCTCGCGCTGAACATCGCCGCCCCCGACGAGGGCAACGTCCACATGCTCGAGCAGATCGCCACCGAGGACCAGAAGGTCCGCTACCTGGCGCCGCTGGCCGCCGGCGACGTCCGCTCCTGCTTCGCCATGACCGAGCCCGCCCCCGGTGCAGGCTCCGACCCGGACGCGCTCGCCACCGTCGCCACCCGGGTCGACGGCGGCTGGCGGATCGACGGGCACAAGTGGTTCATCACCGGTGCGGACGGCGCGGCGTTCGCGATCGTCATGGCCCGCACCGCCGGCGTCCCCGGCGAGCGCGGCGGGGCGACGATGTTCCTGGTCGACGCGTCCAACCCGGGGATGAAGATCGGCAGGCACATCCCGACGCTGGACGAGTCGCTCTACGGCGGCCACCTCGAGGTCGAGTTCTCCGACTGCCGGGTCGGCGACGACGCCGTGCTCGGCGAGGTCGACCAGGGCTACCGCTACGCCCAGGTCCGGCTCGGCCCGGCCCGGATGACGCACTGCATGCGCTGGCTGGGTCTCGCCCGCCGGGCGCAGGACATCGCCGTCGCCCGGGCCGCGGACCGGAAGCTGTTCGGGTCCCGGCTGGCCGACCTGGGCATGGCGCAGGCGATGGTCGCGGACAACGAGATCGACCTGCACGCCTCGCGCGGCCTGATCCTGCGGGCCTGCTGGGAGCTGGACCAGGGGCGCAGTGCCGGGATGGAGGTGTCGATCGCGAAGACCTTCACCGCGGAGGCCGTGTGGCGGGTCGTCGACCGGTCGCTGCAGCTCTGCGGCTCGCTCGGGGTCTCGGGGGACATCCCGCTCGGGCGGTTCCTGCGCGAGGTGCGCCCGTTCCGGATCTACGACGGCCCGTCGGAGACCCACCGCTGGTCGATCGCCAAGCGCGTCGTGGGGCGGGCGACCCGATGAGCCCCGACGGTCTCGACCTCCACGCGCTCGACGGCTTCCTGAAGGAGCACGTCGACGGCTACCGCGGCGGCGTCACCGCGGAGCTGGTCTCCGGCGGCCGGTCCAACCTGACCTACCGGGTCACCGACGGCGAGTCGGTCTGGGTGCTCCGCCGCCCGCCGCTGGGGAACCTCACCCCGTCGGCACACGACATGGGCCGCGAGTACCGGTTCGTCGCCGCCCTCGCCGGGTCCGGGGTGCCGGTCGCCCCGGCCGTCGCACTGGCCGACGAGTCGGTGATCGGCGTGCCGTTCGCCCTCACCGGATTCGTCGACGGCGTCGTGGTCCGCAGCGAGGACGACCTCGACGCGTACACCGACGGGCAGGTCCGTGACACCGCGTTCGCGCTGGTCGACACGCTCGCGGCGCTGCACGCGGTGGACGCGACCACCGGGGCGGTGTCCGGGCTCGGGAAGCCGGCCGGGTACCTGCGCCGCCAGGTCGACCGCTGGTACTCGCAGTGGGAACGGGTGAAGACCCGCGAGCTCGGCGACGTCGAGGCCCTCTACGCCCGGCTGGACGCGATCTGCCCGGCCGAGAGCGACGCCGCCGTCGTACACGGCGACTACCGCATCGACAACGCGATCCTCGATCCCGCCGACCCGACCCGGATCCGGGCGCTCGTCGACTGGGAGATGGCGACCCTCGGCGACCCGCTCGCCGACCTCGCGCTGCACACGGCCTACGGCGACCCGGTCTTCGCGCCGGTGCTGGCCGGGTCGGCGGCGTCGACGAGCGCCCGCATGCCGGGTGCCGACGAGCTGGTCGAGCGCTACGTCGCCACCTCCGGGCGGGAGCCGCGGGACTGGTCGTTCCACCGGGGCCTCGCCTACTTCAAGATCGCGGTGATCGCGGAGGGCATCCACGAGCGGCACGTCCGCGGGGACACCCGGGGCGACGGCTTCGCGACCGTCGGGGAGGCCACCGCGCCCCTCGCAGCCGCAGGCCTGACGGCCGCGACCACCTGACCGCCCCGCGCTTCCCGCCGGCGCTCACCGGACCTGCCGGTGCTCACCGGACCTGCCGGTGCTCACCGGACCCGCGGGCGCCCACCGGACCCGCGGGCGCTCACCGGTTCCGGTGGCGCTGAGGGGATCCGTCGGTGCCCACGGGCCTGTCGGCGCTCACCGTTTCCGATGGCGCTCACTTCTTCCGTCCGCGCTCGCGCGATCGGGTGAGCGTTGCTGGAACATGTGAGCGCGGGGATCCGTCGGGCGTCTGCGGGCCTGTCGGCGCTCACCGCTTCCGGTGGCGCTCACCGCTTCCGGTGGCACTCAGGATCCGGTGGCGCTCGCAGGACCCGGTGGCGCTCACCGCATCTGCCGGTGCTCACGGGATCCGGGGCGCGGCGTTCACAGACCCTGCCGGTGCTCACCGATCGGTGGCCCTGACGGGATCGGTCGGCGTCCACGGGTCTGCCGGCGCTCACGGTTTCCGGTGGCGCTCGCCTGTTGTGTCGTCGCTCGTGCGATCGGGTGGGCGTTGCCGGAACAGGTGAGCGCGGATCGGTCGGCGTCCGCGGGCGTGCTGGCTCTCACGGGACCTGCCGGTGCTCACCGATCGGTGGTCCTGACGGGACCGGTCGGCGTCCACGGGTCTGGCGGCGCTCACGGTTTCCGGTGGCGCTCATCTGTTGTGTCGGAGCTCGCCCGATCGCGTGAGCGTTGCCGCAACAGGTGAGCGTCCTCGGTGCGGGGTGCGGGGTGCGGGGGCGGTGGGTCAGGCGGCCAGGCGGTCGACGCGGCCGGGGCGCGGGCCGATCCGGCCTGTGCCGCCGGGGACGTCCAGGGCGGCGATCGCGTCCATCTCGTCGCCGGTCAGGGCGAAGCCTGCCAGGTCCCGGTTCTCCGCGATCCGCTCCGGGGTGTCGGACTTCGGCACCGCTACGGTCCCCCGCTGCAGGTGCCAGCGCAGCACCACCCGGGCCGGGGTGACGCCGTGCCGGCCGGCGATCGCCCGCAGGGCGGGCCCGCCAAGGACCGCGCCGCGGCCGAGCGGGCTCCACGCCCCTGTGACGATGCCGAGCGCCGCGTGCACCGCGTGCAGGTCCCGCTGCTGGTGGTGCGGGTGCAGCTCGACCTGGTTGACCGCGGGCGTCGTCCCGCCGAGGCCGCGCAGCCGGCGCAGGTGCGACGGCCGGAAGTTCGAGACCCCGATCGCGCGGGCCGCGCCGTCGGCGAGCAGTTCCTCCATCGCGTCCCAGGTGCGCAGGCACGGCTCCAGCTCGTCGTTCGGCCAGTGCACGAGCAGCAGGTCGACGTGGTCCAGGCCGAGCCGGTCGAGGCTCTCGTGCGCGGAGCGGATCGCGTCCGCCCGGTCGCGGCCGACGTTCCACACCTTGCCGGTCACGAACAGCTCGGACCGGGACAGGCCGGATCCGGCGAGCGCGGCCCCCACCGCCGTCTCGTTGCCGTAGACCGCGGCGGTGTCGATGCTGCGGTAGCCGCGCGCGAGCGCCTCGGTCACCGCGGCGCGGGCGTCCCGGGACTCGGACACGCCGAAGCCGAGGCGCGGCATCGTGGTGCCGTTGTTCAGGGTGATGGTGGCGTCCGGGTGCACCGGGGTCCTCTCGTCGTCGCACGGCGACGGCGGTGTCGCGGACTCGTCCCGGGTCAACGGGCCCGGCCGGACCCCGCGTTCCCGGTCGTGGGTCGCCTCACCGGTGGTCCGGGTCTCCTCCACCGGCGGCGCGCTCGTCGATCCGGGCCCGGATGCCCTCGTCGGAGCAGAACCCGCGCCGGGTGCGCTTCAGGCACAGCAGGCCGACCAGCCGTCCGGCCTCGACGACGGCGAGCCGGCGCCGCCCGGTGGCGGTCATCGTGTCCCAGGCCGTCCGCAGGTCCGCCGACGGCGCGACGACGCGCCCGGCCAGCGTCCCGGACGGCGCGGCGGGTGCGGCGGGGTCGGCGTCGTCGAGATCGGCCCGCTCGACCACGGAGAGCAGCACGCCGTCGTCGACGACCAGCAGGGCGTGCACCTTGGGGTTGCCGAAGAAGGTGTGCGCGTCCGCGACGGTGGTCGCCGGGCCGCACGTCTTGGGGAAGGTGTGCATGGCAGCACCGACGGAGGCGTCGACCAGGGTGTCCATCGCGCTCCTTCCGTCCGTCGCCTCAGGTGTACCCGGGACGGGCCCGCACCGCACCCCCGCGTCGGTCACTCCGGGCGGAACACCGCGAGCGCATTCGCCAGCATCGCGTAGTAGCCGGTCAGCCACACCAGCGCGGCCAGGGTGTCGCGGCCCAGTACCTGCAGGGCCGTCGTGTACCGGTCGTCGTCGAGGTCGCGGGTGTCGAGCACCGTGCGGACGACGTCGAGGCCGGTCCGCTCGGCGTCGTCGAGCCCGTCCGGGACGACGCCGTCGAGCAACGCCTGCAGCTGGCCGCCCGACAGCCCGGTCTCCCGGCCCAGGCCCTCGTGCGACGCCCACTCGAAGGCGCTGCCGTGGTGCACGGCGACGGCGAGGACGGCGATCTCCCGCAGCCGCGGCGGGAGGTCGGCGTCGAAGCGGAGGGCCGCGCCGACCTGCTGGACGGCGTCACCGATCCGCGGCGAGAACAGCATCGGCCCGAACGGACCGAGCAGCCGCTCCCGGTCGTCGACCAGCGGGACCCGGGCCTGGGACCGGCGCGGGCCGGTCGCGATGCGGGCGTGCAGGGCGGCCCGCTCGTCGTCGAGGTCCGCGGGGTGCAGCGGCGCGGTCCGCGGCGGCCCGGACGGCCGGGGGCGGCCGCGCAGGTCGCCGGCGGGCCCCGCGGTGCGGGGGTCCGGGGTCACGGGATCGGTGCTCACACCGACGGACCCTACGATCGCGGGCGTGTCCCCGAGTCCCGATCCCGTACCTGACGGGTTCCTGCCCTTCACCGAGGTCGCGCTGGACCGGGCCGGGGAGCGGATGCCGGGCATCGACCGGTCCGCGATGGCGATGGTGCTGATGCTGCACCGGGTCGCCTCCGCGATCGTCTACGACCTGGAGTCGACCGTGCACCGCCCGGCGGGCTGGAGCTGGTCGGCGTTCCGCCTGCTGTTCGCACTGTGGGTGGCCGGGGCGCAGGAGGCGGGGCGCTGCGCGGAGCTGGCCGGGATGAGCCGGGCGGCGGTGTCCGCGCTGGCCAAGACGCTGGAGGCGGGCGGTCTGGTGGAGCGCACCGGGGACCCGCGGGACCGCCGGACGGTGGTGCTCGGCCTGACCGCGGAGGGCACCGCGCGGCTGGAGGAGACGTTCGGCGCGCACAACCGGCGCGAGGCGGACTGGGCCGGGCTGCTCACCCCCGAGGAGCTCGCGACGCTGAACGGGCTGCTGGCCAAGCTGGCGGCCGCGGCGCAGGAGCAGGACTGGGTCCGGCGCCGCTGACCCTGGTGTTCACGGGTCCGGCGCCGTACCGTGGCCGATGCTCAAAGGTTTGATGATCTCCGTTCAGCGTCGTCCCGGAGGGTCCCCGCCATGGCCAAGCCGTTCGCCTCGTCCGCCGACACCGCGGCCAAGGAGCAGACCCTCGAGGTGCTCGCCGACGGTGTCTACGCCCTGACGGCCGAGGGCGACCCGAACATCGGCGCGATCGAGGGCGAGGACTTCCTGGTCTGCTTCGAGGCCCTCGCGACCCCGGTGGCCGCCCGGAAGTGGCTGGCGAGGCTGCGGGAGCACACCCGCAAACCGGTCCGCTACCTGGTGCTCTCGCACTACCACGCGGTCCGCGTGCTGGGGGCGAGCGCGTTCGACGCGGAGACGATCGTCGCCCACGAGACGACCGCGGCACTCGTCGCGGAGCGGGGTCTGGAGGACTGGGAGTCGGAGTTCGCCCGGATGCCGCGGCTGGCCGAGTCCGCCGACTCGGTCCCCGGGCTGACCTGGCCGACGCTCACCTTCGCCGACCGCCTCACCATCGACCTGGGCGGCGACCGCGGCGAGCTCGTGCTCGCCCACCACGGGCGCGGGCACACCGAGGGCGACATCACCGCCTGGCTGCCCCGGCAGCGGATCCTGTTCGCCGGTGACCTCGTCGAGGCCCAGGCCGCGCTCTACACCGGCGACGCGTTCCACCGGGAGTGGGCGGCGGGCACGCTGGACGCGGTGGCGGCGCTCGGCGCCGAGCAGCTCGTCGGCGGGCGCGGCGCGGTGAGCCGCGGCCGGTCCGAGGTCGACGCCGCGATCGCCCAGACCCGGCACTTCCTGCAGGTCATGATCGACGAGGTCGGCGCGGTGCAGCGGCGCGGGGGCACGCTCCGGCAGGCGTTCGAGGCCACCCACGCCGCCCTCGTCGACGACTACGGGCACTGGCCGATCTTCGAGCACTGCCTGCCCTTCGACGTCTCCCGGCTCTGGGACGAGCTCGCCGGGATCGAGCGTCCGGTGATCTGGACGGCCGAACGCGACCGGGAGGTCTGGGCGCAGCTGCAGGAGTCCTGACCGTGTGGCGGCACGAGCCCGTCGTCGTGGTCGGTGCGGGTCCGGTCGGCCAGACGACGGCGCTGCTGCTCGCCCGCTGGGGTGTCCCGTCGGTCGTGCTGGACCGGCGGCCCGGGCGCGACGCCGTCGGCTCCCGGGCGATCTGCCAGCACCGCGACGTCCTCGACGTGTGGGAGTCGGTCGGGGCGGGCCGCCGGATCGCCGACGCCGGCGTCACCTGGACCACCGCACGGACCTACCACCGCGGGACCGAGCTGTTCGCCCAGACCTTCAGCTCCCCCGGACGGTCGCCCTTCCCGCCGTTCGTCAACGTGTCGCAGTGCCGCACCGAGCAGGAGCTCGACCGCTGCATCGCCGCGGAACCCCTGATCGACGTGCGGTGGGACGCGCCCGTCACCGCGGTCACGCAGACCGCGGACGGGGTCGCGGTCCGCGCGGGCGGTGCGGAGGTCCGCGGCTCGTACGCCGTGGTGTGCGCGGGGGCCCGCAGCGACGATCTGCGCCGGCAGCTCGGGGTGTCCTTCGACGGCCACAGCTTCGACGACCGCTTCCTGATCTGCGACGTGCGCGCCGACCTGCCGCACCGGGCCGACGAGCGGCACTTCCACTTCGACCCGGAGTGGAACCCCGGCCGCCAGGTGCTCGTGCACCCGTGCCCCGACTCGACGTTCCGCATCGACTGGCAGGTCCCGGCCGGGTACGACCTCGCCGCCGAGACCGCGTCCGGCGCGCTCGACGCCCGCATCCGGCAGGTCGTGGGCGACGTCCCGTACGAGCTGGTGTGGTCGTCGGTGTACCGCTTCCACTCGCGCGTCGCGGACCGGATGCGGTGCGGCCGGGTGCTGCTGGCCGGGGACGCCGCGCACCTGGTGTCGCCGTTCGGGGCGCGCGGGCTGAACTCCGGGGTCGCCGACGCCGAGAACGCCGCCTGGAAGATCGCCTGGGCGGGGTTCGGCCGGGCGCCCGCGGAGCTGCTGGAGAGCTACCACGACGAGCGGCACGCCGCCGCCGTCGAGAACGTCGCGGTGACGACGGCGACGATGGACTTCCTCGTCCCACCCGATCCCGGCCGGGCCCGGCACCGCGCCGACGTGCTGGCCCGGGCCGCGACGGACCCGGAGGCCCGCGCGCTCGTCGACTCCGGACGGCTGTCCGAGCCGTTCTGGTACGTCGGCTCGCCGCTGACCACCGCGGACCGCTCCCGCCCGTTCGCCGGACGCCCGCCGCGCGGGCAGGTGCCGCCCGCCGGCCCGGGGATCCTGGTCCCCGACGCCCCGGTGACCCTGCCCGACGGCACGACGACGCGGCTGCGCGCGCTGGCCCGGGACGGGTTCCTGCTGCTCACCGCGCCCGGCGCCGACACCGGAGTCGCCACGGCGGCAGCCGCCGCCGCACCCGGCCCGGCCACGACCCTGCCGATGACACCGGCGTCACCACGGTCGGGCAGCACGCTGCGGCCCGCCGCGGGGCCGGGACGTGCATCCCGGCCGGGGGGCGCGGGGGAGCACGCCGACCTCACCGGTGTGCTCGGTGCCCGGCCCGGCGAGGTGTGGGTCGTCCGCCCGGACGCGCACGTCGCCGCCGTCCTCCACCGGCCGACCCGCGACGACCTCGCGGTCGCACTCGCCCGCGCCACCGCGCGGGCCGTCCCCTCAGGAGAGGAGCACTCCGATGGCGTACTACCGCAGCGTCGGTGACGTCCCGCCGAAGCGGCACACCCAGCACCGCCGGCCCGACGGGGGCCTCTATGCGGAGGAGTTGATGGGGGAGGAGGGGTTCTCCTCGGACTCGTCGTTGCTCTATCACCGCGGGGTGCCCTCGGCGATCGTGGACGCGTCGCCGTGGGAGCTGCCCGACCAGTCGTTGAGCGAGAACCGGCCCCTGGTCCCGCGGCACCTGCGGTTGCACACCCTGGGCGCGCAGGACTGGAAGGCGGTGGACGCGGTGACGGGGCGGCGCCTGGTGCTGGGCAACGCCGACGTGCGGCTCTCCTACGTCGTGGCGGGCGAGGCCTCGCCGCTGTACCGCAATGCGGTGGGCGACGAGTGCGTCTACGTCGAGTCGGGTGCGGCGAGGGTGGAGACGGTGTTCGGCACGCTGCGGGCCGGCGCGGGGGACTACGTGGTACTGCCGCGGGCGACGACGCACCGGTGGGTCCCGGAGGGATCCGAGCCGGTGCGGCTGTACGCGATCGAGGCGAGTTCGCACATCGCACCGCCGAAGCGGTACCTGTCGCGGTTCGGGCAGCTGCTCGAGCACGCCCCGTACTGCGAGCGGGACCTGCACGGCCCGGGGGAGCCGTTGCTGGTCGAGGGCACCGATGTGGAGGTGCTGGTCAAGCACCGCGGTGGCGGGTCCGGGATCACGGGGACCCGGTACGTGGTGCCGGATCACCCGTTCGACGTGGTGGGGTGGGACGGGTGTCTGTATCCGTACACGTTCAACATCGCCGATTTCGAGCCGGTGACGGGGCGGGTGCACCAGCCGCCGCCGGTGCACCAGGTGTTCGAGGGCGGGAATTTCGTGGTGTGCAACTTCGTGCCGCGCAAGGTCGACTATCACCCGTTGGCGGTGCCGGTGCCGTACTACCACTCCAATGTGGATTCCGATGAGGTGATGTTCTACTGCGGCGGGGACTACGAGGCCCGCAAGGGTTCGGGGATCGGGCTGGGGTCGGTCTCGTTGCATCCGGGTGGGCACAGCCACGGTCCGCAGCCGGGTGCGGTGGAGCGGGCGTTGGGGGCGGAGTTCTTCGACGAGTTGGCGGTCATGGTCGACACGTTCCGTCCGCTGGCGCTGGGTGAGGGTGGGATCGCGGCGGAGGACCCGGGCTACGCCTGGACCTGGGCCGGTCGCGGGCCGCCGTCGTGACGCCGGTCTCCTGGGCGATCCGGCCAGCAGTCGGCCGCCGCATCCTCGTGGATCTGGCCGGATCGACCAGCTCGTGATGGGCCGGTTGCGCAGGTAGGGCCGCCGGGAGTGTCCTCGTTGCACATCAGCGACGAGTGAGACGAGGCGTGGCATGGCTCTGCCGGAGTGGGACGGCGAACTGACCTCGGTGCGGCACGACCCGGAGACGGGGGCGTGGTTCGTGATCGGGGTGCACTCCACGCGGCTCGGCCCGGCCTCCGGCGGCACCCGCGCGATGGTCTACGCCGATGTCGACGCCGCCGTCGCCGACGCCCGCCGGCTCGCCGGCGCGATGACGCTGAAGATGGCCGCCGCCGGGCTGCCGATGGGCGGCGGCAAGTCGGTGATCGCCCTGCCCGCCCCGCGCGCGTCGCTCGGGGACGCCGCCTGGCGCCGGGTCCTGGAGCTGCACGCGGCCAACCTGAACCTGCTCGGCGGCAACTACACGACCGGCCCAGACGTCGGCACCGGCTCCGCCGACATGGACACCCTGCGGACGCTGACCCCGCACGCCTTCGGCCGCTCCGTCGCCGCGGGCGGCCCCGGGTCCAGCGCCCCGACGACGGCGCTCGGCGTGTTCGCCGCCGTCACCGCCGCGGTCGACGAGGCGGGCCTGGACGGGCTCGACGGGCTGCGCGTGCTCGTCCAGGGCCTCGGCGCCGTCGGCGCGGACGTGGCCCGGCTCGCCGCCGACGCCGGCGCGAAGCTGATCGTCACCGACGTCGACCCGGACCGCTGCGCCGCCGCGGCGGACGCGTTCGGCGCCGAGGTGATCGGCACCGCCGACGTGCTGACCCGCGAGTGCGACGTGCTCGTCCCGTGCGCGACCGGCGGGCTCCTGTCCACCGCGACGGCGGCCACGGTGCCGTGCGCGGTCGTCGCCGGTGCGGCGAACAACCTGCTCGACGACGACGGCGCCGCCGAGGTGCTGCGCCGCCGCGGCATCACCTACGCGCCCGACTTCGTCGCGAACGCGGGCGGCGCGATCCACCTGGTCGGCCGCGAGGTCCTCGGCTGGGGCGCCGAGCGGGTCGCCGAGCGCACCCGGGCGATCGGCGCCACCCTCGCCGCCGTCTTCACCGACGCCCGCGAGCACGGCATCACCACCGTCGCGGCGGCCGAGCGGGTCGCCGCACGCACCCTGTCGAACGGCATCGAGGGAGTACAGCGATGAACATCCTCACCGACTCCGAGAAGCTCGCCGAGCTCGACGCCGAGTCGCTGCACCGCCTCGTCGGCCTGGTCGAGCACGACGCGGCCCGCGACCCGTTCCCCGTCACCGGCTGGGACGCCGTCGTCTGGGCCGTCGGCAACGCCACCCAGGCCGCGCTGCTGTACCAGGCCGTCTACGGCATGGAGCTCGTCGCCTACTCGGGCCCGGAGACCGGCAACCGCGACCACCACGCCTACGTGCTGCGCTCCGGCGCCGTCCGCTTCGAGCTGCGCGGCGCCGTCGACCCGGACAGCCCCGTCGCCGACCACCACCGCGTCCACGGCGACGGGATCGTCGACATCGCGCTCGAGGTCCCCGACGTCGACCGCTGCATCGCCCACGCCCGCGCCCAGGGCGCGACCGTCCTGGCCGAGCCGCACGACGCGACCGACGAGCACGGCACCGTGCGGACCGCCGCGATCGCCACCTACGGCGACACCCGGCACACGCTGGTCGACCGCAGCCGCTACACCGGCCCGTACCTGCCCGGTTACGTCGCCCGCAGCTCCACGGCGGTCCGCCCCGACGGGGCACCGAAGCGGCTCTTCCAGGCCCTCGACCACGTCGTCGGGAACGTCGAGCTCGGCCGGATGGACGAGTGGGTGGAGTTCTACCGCCGGATCATGGGCTTCACGAACATGGCGGAGTTCGTCGGCGACGACATCGCCACCGAGTACTCCGCGCTGATGAGCAAGGTCGTCGCCAGCGGCAACCACCGGGTCAAGTTCCCGCTGAACGAGCCCTCGCCGGGCCGGCGGAGGTCGCAGATCGACGAGTACCTCGACTTCCACCGCGGCCCCGGCGCCCAGCACCTCGCGCTGGCGACCAACGACATCCTCACCACCGTCGACGTGCTGCGGGCCCGGGGCGTCGAGTTCCTCGCCACCCCCGCGGCCTACTACGAGGACCCGGAGCTGCGGGCCCGGATCGGGGAGGTCCGCGTCCCGATCTCCGAGCTCCAGTCGCGCGGGATCCTGGTCGACCGCGACGAGGACGGCTACCTGCTGCAGATCTTCACCAAGCCGGTCGGGGACCGGCCCACGGTGTTCTTCGAGCTCATCGAGCGGCACGGCTCGCTCGGCTTCGGCAAGGGCAACTTCAAGGCACTCTTCGAGGCGATCGAGCGCGAGCAGGAGCGCCGCGGGAACGTCTGACGTCAGTCCTGGATCCGGCGCCACGGCCGGTCGGCCTCCAGCGCGAAGGCCAGCTCCAGCAGGGTGCGCTCGTCGCCGAGCGCCGTCGACAGGTGCACCCCGACCGGCAGCCCGTTGCCGGCGGCGCCGGCGGGCAGCGAGATCGCCGGGGCGCCGGCGACGTTGCACAGCGGGGTGAACGCGACGTAGTCGAGCAGCCGGGCCCGCAGGTCGTCGAACGGGACGCGCGGGCTGAGCCACCCGATCTCCGGAGGCGTGTGGGCGAGCACCGGGGACAGCAGCACGTCGTGCCGGGTGAACAGCTCGGCGTAGGTCCGCTCGACGCGGCGCAGCCGGTGCAGGAACACCGGGGTGCGGGCCATGACGTGCCGGTAGTGGTCGGCGAGGCCGTGGGTGAGGGCGTCGAGCCGGTCCGGGTCGAACGTGCGCCCGTGCAGCCAGCGCCCGCCGGTGACCACGGAGAACGCGAGCAGCCCCCAGTAGTCGAGGAAGTCGTCGACGAACCGCTGCCCGACCCCGGTCGTCGTCCCCGAGACCTCGTGGCCCTGCTTGCCGAGCAGCTCGGCGACCTCGGCGAGGCGGGTGCGCGTGTCCTCGTCGACGGTCGCGCCGGTCGGGGAGTCGAGCACCAGGCCGATCCGCAGCCGTCGCCGGGCGGGGCCCTCGACCAGCCCGACCGGGGGCAGCGAGGGGTTGCGACGGTGCCGGTCGGCCGCGGCGAGGAAGGTGGCGGTGTCACGCACCGAGCGGGAGACGACGCCGTCGGTGACCAGGTCGATCGGCATCCGCGCGCCGTTCGCGCTCTGGGCGATCCGCCCCCGCGACGGCTTGAGCCCGACCAGCCCGCAGGCCGCGGCCGGGATCCGGATGGACCCGCCGCCGTCGTTGGCGTGGGCGATCGGCACCACCCCCGCGGCGACCAGGGCGGCCGACCCGCCCGACGACGCCCCGGCCGAGTAGCGCGGGTCCCACGGGTTGCGGGTGGGCTCGGCCTCGGCGAACTCGGTGGAGGCGTTCAGCCCGTACTCGGGCATCCGGCTCACCCCGACGGCGTCCAGCCCGGTCGCCAGCAGCTGCCGGGTGACCTCGGAGTGCTCGCGGGAGGGCGTCGCCGTGTAGGCGGTCGTCCCGTTCGCCGACGGCCAGCCGCGGACCTCGGTGTTGTCCTTGACCAGCGTCGGGACGCCGGCGAGCGGCCCGCCCGCGGAGCCCGTCACCGGCTCGGAGGTCCGGTCCAGCGCCAGGCCGTGCAGCTCCGGCTCCACCCGCGCCACCCGTGCGGCGACGGCGGCGCGGAGCTCGGCCGGGGAGACCTCGCCGCGGCGGACGCGGTCGGCCAGGCCCACCGCGTCGTCGTCGCCCAGCGCGTCGTCGGAGAACGCGTGCACCCGTCGGCTCATGTCCTCAGATCATGCTCGCCGGGGGTGGGGACGGTGGAGCGGACCCGCCGCGGGGTCCCGCGTCCGGGCGACCGGAGCGCGGGTCAGCGGACGCGGACCCGCTGCTTCGACGACGTCATCCGGGTGACCGCGACCCGCCCGAGCACCAGCGCGATCCCGACGGCGAGCCCGCCGACGAGCAGCAGCCAGGGGCGGGACTCCAGGTCGGCGGCCAGCCGGTCCCCGGCGGCGTACCCGATCCCGACGAGGACCGCGGTCCGCGCGGCCGCCAGCGGCACGATCCAGGTGAGGAACCGCCGGTACCCGACGTTCGCGAGGCCGGCGGCGAGGTAGGCGGGGATCGCGCCGATGTCGACGAGCTTCGCGCCGAGCACGATCCGCGGCAGGTGGGTGCGGACCTCGCGGGTGAGCGCCGCGCGGCGGGCGTCGGTCAGCCCGAGCCGGGTGAGCACGCGTGCGACGCGCGGCCGCTCGCCGTGCCGGCCGAGCGCGTAGAGCACGGTGTCGCCCAGGACGTCGGCGGCGAGGGCGGCCACCCACACGCCCCACCAGGGCAGCTGCCCGGCCCCGGCCAGTGCCGCCGCGGCGACCGTGACGACCGGGCCCTCGAGGAAGGCGCCGATGGCGATCACGAGGAGTGATCGGACGGGTGCAGCCGGGACGGCGGCCAGCAGTGCGGCCACGGCGTCCGTCAGCCCGGTCACTCGAGACCTCCGATCAGGTGCGTTCCGATCATGGTGCCCTGTCCGGTCGGGCGCCCGGACGCCGCCCCGCTCCACGGGGCCCGCGTCCTGGCACGCCGTCGCCGTCACCAGGTGTGACGTCCGGGAGGCCGCCGGGGTTCCCGACAGGCCGACACGATCGGGTCACGTTCCCCGCGCAACGGTCCCGACGCGCCGCGCGGCGAGCGGGCATGCTGGGGACGTGGTCTGGATCCAGCTGCTCCTCGCGGCGCTCGTCCTCGCCGGTGGCGTCGCGCTGCTGACCGTCGGCGCGCTGGTCACCGGCGGGATCGTCGCCCTGCTCGGCGGGGTGTGGGTGGGCTCCTGCGTGCGCCGGCTCTGACCGGGCCGCTGCTCAGCGGGGCAGCGCGATCCCGTAGCGCTGGACGCGGCGGTACGCCGTCGCCCGGCTGATCCCGAGCGTCTCGGCGGCCCGGGTGACGCTCATGCCGTGCTCGGTCAGGCAGCGCACGAGCTCGTCGCGCTCCAGGGACTCGATCTTCGTGAGCGACCCGGAGCGGGTGGCCAGAAGCTCCGGCGGGAGGTGCCGCACGTCGACGACGGTGCTGCGCGCGGCCGCGTCGCGGACCGTCCGGCGGAGCTGCTCGACGTTCCCCGGCCAGGAGTAGGTGCGCAGCGCACGGGCGGCGGCGTCGGTGAAGGTCACGCCGTCGCGCACGAGGTGGCGGGCGAGCGGCATGACGTCCTCACCGCGGTGGCGCAGCGGCGGGACCTCCACGACGACGTCGAGCAGCCGGGCCAGCGGATCGGGCACCCCGTCGACGGTGCCCGCGGTCAGGCTCAGCGCCGCGTGCGGCAGCGAGCGGACCAGCGCCGCCAGCCGGGTCGCGACGGGGCCGGGCAGCTCGTGCACCCGGCCCGCGATCACCGCGGTGTCCGGTTTCCCCAGCTCCGGGGACCACAGCGACAGCCAGGACACGGCGTCCGCGGCGGCCGGCGGGCGGGCGTGCAGCACCCGGTGCCGTGGCCGCACCGAGCGCAGCGCCGTGGCGAGGAGCGCCGCCTTGCCCGCGCCGGGCTCACCGACGACACCGACCCGGGCGCCGTCACGCAGGGCGGTCGCGGCCTCGGCGACCGCGTGCTGCCAGTTCTCCGACAGCCCGGCGACGGCTCCGGCCGACGCCTGCGGGGCGACCCGGAACACCTCGCCGCGCGGTGCGGGCCGGGGGCTGGCGCCCCGGCCGCGGGCCAGCATCAGCGCCGAGGTCTGCCCGGCGGCGGTGCGGGCCAGGGCGAGGAGGAGCTGGTCCGAGCGCTGCGACCAGGTGGTGAGGTTGATCGAGCCGAGCAGGTCGCCGTCCACCGGGTCGAGGACGGGTGCGGCGGCGCACGTGTAGCCCCACAGGCCGGTGCAGTAGTGCTCGTCGCCGCGCACCAGCGACGGGACCCGGTCGGCCAGGGCGAGACCGAGCCCGTTGGTGCCGGCCTCCCGCTCGCCGAACGCGAAACCGGGTGCCAGATAGGTCTGGTCGAGCGCGCGGATCAGCGCCTGCTCGTCGCACAGCCGGGAGACCACGATGCCGTCGGCGTCGGTCAGCATCAGGCTGATCGGCTCCCCGGGGAGCCCCTCGTGGAGCCCGGCGAGCACCTCGCTGCCGCAGCGTGCGAACAGCGAGTCGTCGTCGACCCCGCCGGTGAAGGCCGGGCTGACGGCCTCGGTCGGCGCGCCGTAGGTCTCGCTGCGAGCCCAGGACGCCGAGATGCGTGCGGGGGCCAGGGCCTGCGCCATCACGTACCTCCTCGTACGGCCTGCTGTCGGTCACGCTGTCACAAGCTGTACTCCCGTGCGTCACCGTCTCGTCTCAGGTTGAGACGGCGATCACGCCAACCGGCTCTGCGCCGTTCCTACCGTCGGCCCACGACGCGGGACCCCACCGGCCCGCGCCAGTCGCGGGGTGTCCACCACCTCGCCGCGACCCGAGAGGACGACGATGTACTCGAAGAACGGTGAGTCCTACTTCATCGTGGACGCCCACGTGGCGCTGTGGGACGCGCGCCCGGAGAACCAGCGCAACATCCACGGCAAGCAGTTCATCGACTGCTTCTACGACTACCACCGCAACCTCAGCCCGGAGTCCGAGGTCTGGTCCTACGAGGACTACCTCTACCAGGGCGGCGACCGGCTGATGAAGGACCTGTTCGACGACGGCCACGTCGACCACGCGATCTTCCAGCCCGCCCACCTGGGCGAGTTCTACAACAACGGGTTCGGCCAGACCGAGGAGGCGTTCGCCCTCGCGCAGGCGCACCCGGACAAGCTGACCTACAACCACAACTGGGACCCGCGCAACGGCGAACAGGGCCTGCGGCAGCTCCGGGAGGACGCGAAGCGCTTCGGCCTGAAGGGCGCGAAGCTCTACACCGCGGAGTGGCACGGCGAGTCCCGCGGCTGGAAGCTCGACGACTACTGGTCGTACAAGTACCTGGAGACGGCCCAGGAACTGGGCGTCCGCAACATCCACATCCACAAGGGCCCGACGATCCGCCCGCTGGACCGCGACGCGTTCGACGTCGCCGACGTGGACAAGGTCGCCACCGACTTCACCGAGATGAACTTCGTCATCGAGCACTGCGGCCTGCCGCGGCTCGAGGACTTCTGCTGGATCGCCACCCAGGAGCCGAACGTGCACGCCGGCCTGGCCGTCGCGATCCCCTTCATGCACACCCGGCCGAAGTACTTCGCGCAGATCATCGGCGAGCTCCTGTACTGGCTCGACGAGAACCGCATCCAGTTCTCCAGCGACTACGCGATCTGGACCCCGCGCTGGCTGGTCGAGCGGTTCGTCGACTTCCAGATCCCCGAGGAGCTGAGCGAGTACGCGCCGCTGACCACCGACCAGAAGAAGAAGATCCTCGGGCTGAACGCGGCCGCGATGTACGACATCCCGGTCCCGGCCGAGCTGCAGCTCCCCATCGAGGAGCCGCAGGCCGTGGCGGTGGCCTGATGAGCGCCCCCGCCCTCACCCGGCCCGGTACGCGCCGTGACGAGGCGTGGCACGCGCTGGACGCCGTCGTCGACCCGGAGCTCGACGAGCCGATCACCGACCTGGAGTTCGTCCGGTCCCTGGAGGTCGACGGCGACCGGGTCGTGGTGCACCTGCGGCTCCCGACGGCGTTCTGCGCCCCGAACTTCGCCTACCTGATGTGCTCGGACGCGAAGGACGTGCTCACCGACCTGGACTGGACCGGCGAGGTCGTGGTGGAGCTCGACGACCACCACGACTCCGACCTGATCAACGCCGGCCTGGCCGCGGACGCCGGGTACCGCGGCACGTTCCGGCACGAGGCCGACTCCGACCTCGACGAGCTGCGGGCCACCTTCCAGCGGAAGGCACACGCCGCCGCGATGGAACGGTCGCTGACCGGGCTGTTGCGCGCCGACCCGGACCGGACGCCCGAGTCGCTCTTCGGTGTGACCCTCGGCGACCTGCCGGACGGCCCCGTCACCGAGGTACTGCTGCGGCGGCGGGCGACCGTCGGGCTCGGGACGGACCCGGCGCTGCCGGTGCTCGTCGGGCACGACGGCGTCCCGTACCCGGCCGAGCAGGTCCCGCTGAAGCTGCGGATGGCCCGCTCGCAGCGCATCTCGATCGAGGGCAACGCGCACTTCTGCCGGGGCCTGCTGCGCACCCGGTACCCGGAGTCCACCGCACCGAAGGAGTACGAGACGTGAAGGCTGTCCAGGTCGTCGGGTACCACCGACCGCTGGAGATGACGGAGGTCCCGGTACCGGAGGTCGCCGGGCCGCACGACGTGATCGTCAAGATCGGCGGCGCCGGGGTCTGCCGGACCGACCTGCACGTCCTCGAAGGGCAGTGGGCGGAGAAGTCGCAGGTCACGCTGCCGTACACGATCGGCCACGAGAACGCGGGCTGGGTGTCGGCGGTCGGCTCGGCCGTGACGAACGTGGCCGAGGGCGACACCGTGATCGTGCACCCGCTCGCCACCTGCGGGCTGTGCCGCGCCTGCCGGTCCGGCGACGACGTCCACTGCACGGCCTCGGACTTCCCGGGCATCGACACCCATGGCGGCTACGCCGAGTACCTCCGCACCTCGGCCCGCTCGGTGGTGAAGCTGGACCCGTCGCTGCAGCCGGCCGACGTCGCCGCCCTCGCCGACGCCGGGCTGACGGCGTACCACGCGGCGGCCAAGGCGTCCCGGCGGCTGGGGCCGCGCGACACCTGCGTGGTGATCGGCGCCGGTGGGCTCGGGCACATCGGGATCCAGGTGCTCAAGGCGCTGACGCCGGCCCGTCTCGTCGTGCTCGACCGGAACCCGGACGCGCTCAAGCTGGCCCAGTCGATCGGCGCCGACACCGGGATCGTCGCCGACGGGTCGCACGTCGAGGAGGTGCTGTCGCTGACCGGCGGCGACGGCGCCGAGTCCGTGATCGACTTCGTGGGTGAGGGAGGCTCGACCTCCGAGGGCCTGCGGATGACGAAGCGGGCCGGTGACTACCACGTCGTCGGCTACGGCGAGAACGTCGACGTGCCGACGATCGACCTGGTCTCGGCCGAGGTGAACGTGATCGGCAACCTGGTCGGCTCGTACAACGACCTGCAGGACCTCATGGCGCTCGCCGCCCGCGGGCTGGTCACGCTGCACACCACGCAGTACGCCCTCGACGACTTCCAGGCGGCGATCGACGACCTCGACGCCGGCCGGGTCCGGGGCCGGGCGATCCTCGTCCCCTGACCACCGGGCCGTGACCCACGGTCGTCCGGCGTGCCGTCGGAGGACCGTGGGTCGGGGTGCTGCCGGTATCAGTGTGCGGCGGCGTACGGCACCGGGGCGGGCAGCTTCGCGTCCTCCCGGACGCGGGTCGCGAACCGGTCGATCGAGGCCAGCGCGGCCGCCACGTCGTCGGCGAGCACCTCGAACGGCATCGAGTGGATCGTCTCGCCCTCGGCCGACGCGGCCCGCGCCACGGCCCGGACGGACTCGGCGTCGTCGGACCGGATGCCGACCTCGGCCAGCGTGGTCGGCAGGCCCACCGAGGTCGTGAACTCGATGAACTCGCGCAGGTCGGCCGGGTCCGCCCCCTCCAGGACGAGCTGTGCGACCGACCCGAGGTTGACCTTCTGGCCGTGCGCGAGGCCGTGCGTCGCGGGCACCGCGGTCAGGCCGTTGTGGATCGCGTGGGCGGCGGCGAGCCCGCCGGACTCGAACCCGAGCCCGGACAGCAGGGTGTTCGCCTCGATCACCTTCTCGACCGCGGGCGTCACCTGGTGGTCGCGGACGGCGTCGACCGCGGGCAGCGCGTTCTCCCAGAGCACGTCCCAGCTGAGCTTCGCCAGCGCCGTGCCGGTCACCGTCGGCAGGCCGCCCGCCATCGTGTTCGAGCCCGAGCGCGACGTCGCGCGGGCCTCGAGCCAGGTCGCCAGCGCGTCCCCGACGCCCGCGATCAGGAACTCGGCGGGCGCGTTCGCCACCACCTGCGAGTCGACCAGGACGAGATCGGGGTTGCGCGGGAAGAAGCGGTACTCGTCGAACTCGCCGTCCTCGGTGTAGATCACCGAGAGGGCGCTGCACGGAGCGTCGGTCGAGGCCACGGTCGGCGCGTTCGCCCACCGGATGCCGGCCAGGTACCCGGCGGCCTTGACCGTGTCGATCGTGCTGCCACCGCCGACGGCGACGACGACGTCGGCGCCCGCGTCCTGGATCTCGCCGACCAGGCGGTCCACCGCGGCCGCGCTCGGCGCGCCGCTGAACGGGCGACGGTCGACCGGGAGCCCGGCCGCCTTGAGAGAGGTCTCGACGTCGTGACCGACGAACCCCCACACCATGTCGTCGGCCACCAGCAGCGGCTGCGACCCGAGCGGAGCGAGGTACTCGCCGAGGCGGTGGATGGCCCCGCTGCCCTGCACGTACCGGCCAGGGCTGATCATCGTGCGCATCGTCCGGTCCATGGTTCTCCTTCCACCGCGGGTGTCTCCCGTGGCGGCACCGCACGGTAGGCCTCGCGGTCCGGGTGGGCAGCCGCCGTTCATCTCAGCCTGAGACGCCCCGTTCGCCGAGGCGCCCCAGCACCGCGGCCGAGACGCGGGCGAGCGCGTCGACGTCGCCGGCGGGCAGGGCGTCGAACACCAGTTCCCGCACGGTCTCGACGTGCCCGGGGGCCGACCGCTCGATCGCGTCCCGCCCCTCGGCGGTGAGCACGACGACGTTGCCGCGGCCGTCGTCGTCGCACTCCTCGCGGGTGATGAGGCCGCGCTTCTGCATCCGGGACAGGTGGTGCGACAGCCTGCTCTTCTCCCACTCCAGCAGCGTCGCGAGCTCCAGGACCCGGCACCGCTCGTCCGGGCGGTCGGTCAGCGCGACGAGCACGTCGAAGTCGGAGAGGGAGAGCCCGGAGTCGGCCTGCAGCCGCCGGTGGAGCTCGGCCTGCAGCCGGGACTGCATCCGGAGGTAGGCCCGCCAGGTCGTCTGCTCGTGCTCGTCCAGCCACCGTGTCACGGGGACCACGGTACCGGAATAGTTGACGCATCATCTATGTTGGCGCAGGATGTAGATGACGGATCAACCAACGGGCCGTCGACGAGCAGAGGGAGCAGTCGTGCAGTTCGGAGTCTTCACGGTCAGCGACGTCACGCCGGACCCGACGACGGGCCGCACGCCGACCGAGGCGCAGCGGATCAAGGACGTCGTCACCATCGCGCGGCACGCGGAGGAGGTCGGGCTCGACGTCTTCGCGCTCGGCGAGCACCACAACCCGCCGTTCTTCTCGTCGTCGCCGACGACCACGCTCGCGCACATCGCCGCCCTGACCGAGCGGTTGCAGCTGTCCACGTCCACGACGCTGATCACCACCAACGACCCGGTGAAGATCGCCGAGGACTACGCGATGCTGCAGCACCTGGCCGACGGCCGGGTCGACCTCATGCTCGGCCGCGGCAACACCGGCCCGGTCTACCCCTGGTTCGGGCAGGACATCCGGCAGGGACTGAACCTGGCCGTCGAGAACTACGCGCTGCTGCGGAAGCTCTGGGACACCGAGGTCGTCGACTGGGAGGGCCGGTTCCGCACCCCGCTCCAGGGCTTCACCTCGACCCCGCGCCCGCTCGACGGCGTCGCGCCGTTCGTGTGGCACGGGTCGATCCGCAACCCCGAGATCGCGGAGCAGGCCGCCTACTACGGCGACGGCTTCTTCCACAACCACATCTTCTGGCCGGCCGAGCACACCCGGCGGATGGTCGAGTTCTACCGCAAGCGCTGGGAGCACCACGGCCACGGACCGGCCGAGAAGGCGGTCGTCGGGCTCGGCGGCCAGGTGTTCATGCGGAAGAACTCGCAGGACGCGGTGGACGAGTTCCGGCCGTACTTCGACAACGCCCCGGTCTACGGGCACGGGCCCTCGCTGGAGGACTTCACCCGGCAGACGCCGCTGACCGTCGGCAGCCCGCAGCAGGTGATCGAGCGGACCCTCGGGTTCCGTGACTACGTCGGCGACTACCAGCGCCAGCTGTTCCTGGTCGACCACGCGGGCCTGCCGCTGAAGACCGTGCTGGAGCAGCTCGACATCCTCGGCGAGGAGGTCGTCCCGGTGCTCCGGAAGGAGTTCGACGCGCTGCGCCCGGCCGGTGTGCCGGACGCGCCGACCCACGCGTCCCTGGTCGCCGCCCGGGACGCCGGCACGGAGCAGGAGGCCGCCTGACGGCCCCGCAGGACCGGCCGGGCGGACGGCCGACGCCGTCGCCACCCGCCCGGCGGTCGCGCGGACCGACGAGTCCGACGACGTTCCCGACCTCACCGCACTGCTGAAGGGATGACGACCATGAGCACCGACACCACCGCCCTCGACGCCGAGCGCGACCGGATCCGCGAGTCCCACCTGAAGCCGCAGGCCGAGCGACCGGCCTCGACCGCCCGCGGCCTGCACCACACCGCGCTCGTGTCGAGCGACGTCGAGCGGACCGTGCGCTTCTACCAGGACGTCCTCGGGTTCCCGCTCACCGAGCTGATCGAGAACCGGGACTACCCGGGTTCGTCGCACTTCTTCTTCGACATCGGCAACGGGAACCTGCTGGCGTTCTTCGACTTCCCGGGGCTCGACGTCGGGCCCTACGCCGAGGTGCTCGGCGGGCTGCACCACATCGCGATCAGCGTGGAGCCCTCCGTCTGGGACTCGATCGTCGCCCGGCTCAGCGAGGCCGGCGTCGAGCACGAGGTGCACTCCGGCGTCTCGGTGTACTTCCGGGACCCCGACGGCGCCCGGGTCGAGCTGATCGCCGACCCGCTGGGGGAGATGTACGGCCACCACGTGCTGTGACCGGCGGGGCTACCGCCGGACGCTGACGTGCACGTGGTCGTAGTGCCCGCCGGTGGCGTCCTCGGGGTCGTAGACCCCGCCGCCGTTGTACGGCCGGCCCCAGTTCTCCCGGCCCTCGCCGGAGTCGCCGGTCCCGCGGTACCAGATCCGGCCCTGCCAGATCACGTACCGGACCCGCAGCTCGGAGGCGTTGTCGCGGAGCCAGTTCGCGACGGCCTAGCCGTCGTCGAGGTCCTGGCCCGCCGGGAAGTCGCCGTAGGCGGCGGGGAAGAAGTCGCAGGCCCGCCCACCCGGGTGGTCGCTCGACGGGTTCCACGCGTGCTCGGACCAGCAGGTGACCGCCCGCACCGGCGCGTCCGGGCCGGGCTCGCCGAACCGCTGCACCGTCGCGTCGTGCAGGCGCAGCGCGGTCGGGGTGAGGCAGCCCGACGTCGTCGGGTCGTCCTCCGAGCACTGCTCGGGAGGCGGCGGGTCGAGCATCTCCCACACGTCGCCGGTGGTGATGCCGCGGCTCGCGGCGAACCACACGAGGCCGCTGCCGAGCAGGGCGAGCACGAGGAGCACGCCCAGCACGGGGGCGACGCGGGTCTTCACGGGGTGGATCGTCCGTTCCGTCGGAGTCGGTCCCAGCGTACGGCGATGAGTACCGTCCGCGCCGACGGTCACGACCGCGACACCGCCGCCGCACACCCCGGGAGCCACCATGACCATCGCCGTGACGACCGACCTGCTCGACCGGCCCGGCGCGCGCATCGCGTTCGACGTCCGCGGCTCCGGGCCGCTCCTCGCACTCGTCGGCTCGCCGATGGGCGCGGACGGGTTCGCCGCGCTCGCCGACCGGATGGCCGCCGACCACACCGTGCTGACCCTCGACCAGCGCGGCACCGGTCGCAGCACGGCCGAGGACCCGGACGCCGACTCGCCGGTCCCGCTGCGTGCGGCGGACCTGGCCGCACTGGTCGAGCACGTCGGGCGGGGCCCGGCGACGCTGCTCGGATCCAGCGGCGGTGCCGTCGTGTCGCTCGCGCTGGCCCAGGAACGGCCGGACCTGGTCACCGCCGTGGTCGCGCACGAGCCGCCGCTGGAGGAGCTGCTGCCCGACGTCGAGGCCCGCCGCGCTTCCACCGAGCGGACGGTCCGTGCCTACACCGAGGAGGGCCCCGCCGCGGCCTGGGCCCTGTTCCTCGCCGCGGTGGGCCTCCCCGCCGGCCCGCCGGAGGACCGTCCCGGCGGCGGCACCGGACTGCCCACCGCCGACGCCGCCGCTCCCGACCCGGACCGGACGGCCGCCGACGAACGGCACTTCTTCCTGCACGAGATGCGCGAGACGGTGCGCTGGGCACCGGACCTCGACGTGCTGCGTGGGCGCCGGGTCGCGGTCGGCATCGGCCTGACCTCCGACGGGCAGCTCTGCGACCTCACCTCCCGCGCGCTGGCGGCCGGGCTGGGGTCGGACCCCGAGCGGTTCCCGGGTGGGCACGTCGGGTTCATGGAGGACCCGGGCGGGTTCGAGACGAGGCTGCGGGAGGTCCTGGCCGCGCTCTGACGGGCCGTCCGGCCGCGGGTGGTCCCGCCCGCGGCCGGGGTCACCCGCCGAGCGTCGACTCGGCCGTCTCCCGTCCGGTCCCCGACAGCCCCGCCAGGCCGACGGCGCGGCCGGTGACGGCGAGCAGGAGGTCCGCCGCCGGCCCGTGCAGCTCCAGCGGACCGTCCCCGGCCGTCCAGTCCAGGTCGGTCGCGGCGAAGCGGACCGTCCGCAGCCGCCGTCGCACCCCGTAGAGCGGGCTGGACCAGGCGAACGTCAGCGCCGGGGCCAGCAGGCGCCGCGGCACCGGGTGGGTGCGGCCGAGCGGGCGCAGCGCGTCCTGGCCGTGCACGAGGAGATCGACGTAGGGGTCCCAGCGGTTGCTCAGCGGCAGCCGGTAGGTCGACGTCGCGCTCTCCCGCAACAGCTCCACCAGCTCGGCCGGGCCGTGGCGGGCGGCGCGGGCCCGGGTGCGGACGTCCTCGCCGCCGTCCGGTCCGCCGTGCCGCACCGCCGAGGCGATCCAGGCCCAGGTGTGCGGGAAGCCCGACTGCGAGACGTGGGCGACGACCTCGTGCACGGACCAGCCCGCGCACAGCGAGGGGGCGCCCCACTCATCGCCGGTCAGGGTGGACAGGTCGTCGGCGAGGGCGATGCGTTCCTCGGCGATCGCGGAACGCAGCTCGTCCTGCGGGACGGTGCGGGGGCCGGTGCTCATACCGCTGTCGACCGGTGCCCCGGCCCGGACTCATCGGCCGGACCCGCCGGTCCGGCCTGGGACCTCGGCGGATCAGCCGCCGAAGGGCGACCCGCCGAACAGGGGCGACGAGCCCAGCGCCTCGCGCAGCTCCAGCCAGCTCAGCACCCCGTAGACCACCCCGGCCAGGAAGACCAGGCAGGACAGCGACACCAGCACGTAGGTGACGACCCGGAGGACGGTGAGGGCGGCCGGGTCCTTGGCGACCGTCGCCGCCGGTGCGGCCCCGCGTCCCCGGTCCTCGGTCGCCGGCCGGACCTGGCCCGGCGCCTGCGCGGGTCCGGACCGGCCGCCCGCGGCCTCGGCGGTCTCCGCGGCCCCGGTGGGGCCGAAGCGCACCGCGGCCGCCTCGGCGACGGTCGACGGCCGCCGACCGCCCTCGGCCGGGGCGCGCTGCGCGGGGACGGCGGCCGCGACCGTCCGGCCCTCGTCGTCGCGGTCGGCGACGGCCGTGGTCCCCGGGGTGCCGTAGGGGTCCGTCGCCCCGCCGGCCTGGTACCCGGGGTGGGTGCCGTCGTGCCCGGAGTAGGCGGGCTCCGCCGCCCCGGACGGCGCGTGGGTGGGGGCGGGGGCCCCGGTGGGCGCGTCGAGCGGGCCGGCGGCGGAGGCCGTGTAGGGCGGGCCGCCGTCGATGGCGGTGCCGCCGCGCGAGGCGGAGTCGCCGTACTCGCCGTAGCCGGGGCGCCCCCCGTACCCGTACCCCTGCCCGTCGTCCGTCGCGGACCCGTCGTACCCGGAACCGGCGGTGTACCCGGTGGGCATCCCGTACCCGGCGGTCTCGTCGTAGGCCGGTGCCCGGCCCGGGTCCGGGGTGCCCTGCACCGGGGCGCCGTAGCCGTCGTAGCGCGCCGGTGCGGCGTACCCGCCCTCGTCCCGGGCCGGGGCCGTGCCGTACCCCGCCGGGTCGTCGATCACCGGCTGCGGGCCGGTGCCGCCGTAGAGGTCCTGGACCTCACCGGCCGGTGGCGTGCGGTCCACCGGCCGCGACGCCCGCAGGTCCGGGTAGCCGCCACCGTCCTCGTACCCGCCCTGGTAGGAGTTCTCCGGGAAGTCCCCGTCACGGCCGTGCCGCGCGCGGGGGGACGGCCGGGGGCCGCCGGAGTCGCCCCCACCGCGCGGGGCGGGGCTGGGCCGGGACTGCTGCGGGCCGGTCATGGCGGACCTCCGGGCTTCGGTACGGCGGTTCAGCGAGCGGTGGCTCCCGCGTGCTGCCGTCACCCTTACCGCCGTACACACCCGATGCGTTAGCCCCAGCGGCCCACAGTCACCTGGTCCGGTGAGCGGAAATCACCGGGTGTACACGCCGGTCGGCTCTGCGTGGTATCCCTTCGCCCCGACGGCGTCGGCGAGCGGGCTGCGTGGCGCGTGACCGTCACGGACCCGGCCGGCGACGGCCGCGGCGTCCCAGACGGGGGACCAGCCGAGCTCGGCGACCGCCCGTGCCGGCGAGTAGACGCGGTCGACGGCCGGGACCGCCCAGCCGCGCTCGCGCAGCAGCGCGTCCACCTCCGGCGCACGGCGGGCCAGCACCGCGGCCGGATCGGTCCCCAGCCCGGCGAGGTCGTCCCGCGTGAAGGGCGACGGCGCGCTGACCACGAAGCGGGCGAACCCGAGCTCCGGTGCCCGCCGCGCCGCAGCCAGGTGCGCGGACACCACGTCGGCGACGTCCACCCGGCGGTGACAGAACTCGACCAGCTTGAGTGCCGTGTCGTCGAAGCCGGCCCGGACGTCGTCGCGGTCGTCGGCCTCCGGGAAGAACCGCGACGTCCGCAGCACCACGACCGGCAGCCCCGGATCCAGCGCGGCCAGCTCGCACAGCCCCTCGGCGGCGGTCTTCGTCGCGCCGTAGACGTTGCGCACCCGCGGGACGACGGCCTCGTCGATCCAGGTCGCCGGCCCGCCGGGGGACGGTGCCAGGGCCCGCCCGAACGCGCTGGTGGAGGACGTGAACACCACCCCGCGCACTCCGGCGGCGGCCGACTCCTCGAGCACCGCGAGGGTGCCGGACACGTTGGTGTCCACGAAGTCCTGCCTGCTGTGCGAACCGACGTGCGGCTTGTGCAGCGTCGCGGTGTGCAGGACGTGCGTGACGCCGGTCAGCGCCCCGCGGACCGCGTCGCGGTCGGTCAGCGACGCGACGACGTCGGTCCACGGCGAGGGCCGCAGGTCCAGCCCGGTGACGGCGATCCCGTCGCCGCGCAGGACGCGGACCAGCGCCTCGCCGAGGTGCCCGGAACTGCCGGTGACGAGGAAGCGCTCCACACCGGACATCCTCCGCGATCAGGCAAGCAGGTTCCGCAGCTCGCCGACCGCCACCCGCAGCTCGCGGGCGAACGCGTGCATCCCGTCGGCCTGGTCGGCCGGGGTGGACAGGTGCACGTGGAACCGGTCCGGGAGCAGCACGTACGCCACGCCGATGCACCGCGAGCTCGTGGAGCCGAAACCGAAGAACCGCACGTTCTCCGACGGCGCCGAGCTGGTCGACAGCCAGTCGTCGCGCATGATCGTCCAGCCGGGGGACGCGAAGACCTCCATCGGTTCGGTCGCCCCGAGCTCCGCGCCGCGGCGTCGCTGGATCCACTCCAGCTCCCACAGGTGCTGCTCGGGGGCGTCGCCCTGCTGGCACTGCTTCGCGCGCGCCCCGTGCGCCTCCGCGGCGAGACGGAACGCGGCCCGCCGGTCGTCGTCCGCGGCCTGCGGATCCTGCATCGCGTCGACGAAGGCGACCATCTCGGGGGTGATCACCCGCATCGCCTCGGTGCGCCCGCGGCGGAACTGCCGGGTGGCGATCGACTCGTAGGTGGCGCCGGTGACGCCCTTCGCCCGGCGGTGGGCGACCTGGTAGGCGGCCTGCACGAAGGCGTCCGGCGAGCACTTCAGCGCCTTCGCGTCCTGCGCGCCGAAGTCGTCGAAGGCGACGAGCGTGGTCGCGGTGGCACCGAGGAAGGCGGCGAAGTCGTCGTGCGCGCGGCGGACGGTGGCGCGCAGGTCGTCGTCGAGGACGAACGTCAGCTCGGAGTGGGCGGGCGGGCCCTGCTCCCGCGCACCGGCACGGGCGGCGTGGGTCTCGACCGGGTCGGCGAACATCGCGTCCACCAGGGTCAGGACCGTCGTGCCGTCCAGCTCGCAGTGCTCGATGTTCACCCCGGCGGTGCCGTCGGCGAGCACGACGACCGACAGCGCCTTGTCGAACCACCGGTTGCCGGAGTCCCCGGCCAGCAGGGTCCTGGCGGCCGCGGTGTCGTCCGCCGGGACGTCGTCGTCGAGGCAGATCGCGAACAGCGCCCGCTCCACGAGATCGACGGCCTCGGCGTTGGCCGGGTCGAGCCCGGCCAGCCGGTCCCGGACGCCCGCCCACTCGGCGCGGGCCAGCGTGGTCAGCGAGCCGACCGCCTCGTCGAGCCCGGCGCGGCCGGGGTACGCGTCCCGGATCGCGCGCAGCCCGTCCGCGATCTCGGGGACGGTGTGCAGGTCGCCGCCGGGGCCGAACACGTCGAGCCGGTGGATCCGCCCCCGGCTGAACACGACGACGTGCCGCTCGGCCGACGGGCCCGGCCACGCGTCGGTGTGGGGGCTGCGGACGGTGTCCTGCGGGTCCCCGGGGATCCGGGTCGTGGAGAAGACGTGCCGGCTCTGGTCCATCGACTGTGGCACGCCGCGCGCGGTCAGCGGCGGGAACGTCCCGGCGTCCAGGTCGGCCTTGTGCCCGATCGCGGCCGTCGCGAGCTCGGCGGCCCGCTCGCACGGGTCGGCCGAGCCCGGTCCGAACTGGAAGAAGAAGTTCGCGTTGAGCGCGATCCGGTCCCGGCGGCCCAGGTAACGCGACGGCCAGAACTCGTCGAGCCAACTGTGCGCGGACGCGTCGAACCGCTCCAGGTCGGCCTGCAGCACCTCGGCGGTACCGCCCGGGACGAGCAGCTCCCGCGCGGCGGCCTCGGTGCGGGCGTACTCGTCCGGGGTGAGCAGCGGCGCGCACCACTCCAGGAACCGGTCCACCGAGGCGGCGAGCGTGGGCAGCGGCACCTTCGGCAGGTCGTCGTCGGCGACGAAGGTCGTGGGCTGGGTCACGGCCATCAGTCCATCAGCCCGTCGACGCGCACGCTCCGCTGCCCCCGTGTTCGGGCAGTGTCCGGCCGAACAGCTGCCGGGTCCGCACCGCGCTGCCGACCACCCCCGGCCGCGCGCTGTAGGAGAAGATCGCCGTGTGGCGTGCGGTGCCGCCCCGCACCTCGGTGACCCGGTGCAGCGAGTAGCGGCCCCGGAACAGCTGCAGCTCCCCGGCGCGCAGCTCCAGCCGGCGGACGCGGTCACCGCCGTCACCCGCGAGCACCGCGGCCACGTCGGCGGTGTTCTCCGCGCCGTCGGACCGGATGTCCGGGCAGTACTCGAACACCCCGCCGGCCTCCGGCGCCCGGGTGAGCAGGCTGATCGCGATCTCGTTGGTGTCGAAGTGCCAGGGGTGCGACCGGCCCTCGCCGACGACGTTGAGGCAGAGCCCGGCCAGCGGGTCGGCCAGCTCGTGCAGCTCCGGGACGCCCACGCAGGCGGCCAGGAAGGCCCGGAACGCCGGCACCGGGTAGAGCCGGTGGATCACCTGGTCGTCCGGGATCCGGTCCCGTGCGACGAAGGCGTTCCCGCGCTCCAGCGGGACCCGGGCCGGGTGCTCGGCGGGCAGGTCCGGATCGGGCTCGGTGTTGTAGACGTTCACGACCTGGGACTCGTGGTGCGCCCGCGGGGCGATCTCCTCGCCCTCGCGGCGCAGCCGGTCCCGCCAGGCCGCCCGGACGAACCCGGGCAGGACCGCGCAGCCGTCCGCGGCGAGGTGGTCCCGCGCGGTCCGCACGGCGGCGTCCCAGCCGTCGGATCCGGGTTCGTGCAGCGGGTACCGGTCGAGATCGACCGGTTCGAGGGCCTGCGGGACGGCGAGTACCGACGGCTGCACGGATCAGCTCCTTCGCGCCGGGCGGCACCGGCGCCGCCCTCGATGACCGTGTCGATTCCTGCCGATCCAAACCGGGACCGGGGGCCGGTGTCCACGGATGGTGACCGAACGGTCAGTCCCGGTCACCCGTTCCCGCCGCGGAACTCCGGGCCGTGTCGGTCGTTGACCATGACGGGTGTCCGGACGGGCGCCCGATCGCGAGCGAGGAGGCGGCGATGGGTGCACTCAGCCCCACCCACTGGTTGATCGTGCTGGCTGTGCTGGTGCTGCTGTTCGGCGCCAAGAAGCTCCCGGAGATGGCCCGGTCGGTGGGCCGGTCGTCCCGGATCCTGAAGAGCGAGATGCGCGAGCTGCGGGCCGACGAGCCGGCCGACGGCAGCGGCCGGGCGGCCGCCGACCTCGAGAGCGGGAGCGCGACGCCGACCGGCGAGACCCGCGGCTGAGCTCCCGATGACGGTGCTCGTCACCGGCGCCAGCCGTGGCGTCGGTGCCGCCACCGCCCGCCTGCTGGCCGGGCGCGGCCACGACGTGCTGGTCGGGCACCGGTCGTCCCCGGAGGACGCGGCGGCGGTGGTCGCCGACTGCCGCGCCGCGGGCGTGGAGGCGCGAGCCGTCGCCGCGGACGTCACCCGCACCGAGGGCGTCGAGCGGCTGTTCGACGAGGCAGCCGGCATGCCCACCCGGCTGACCGGGGTCGTCGTGAACGCCGGTGGTGCGCCGTCCCGGCAGCGCCTGGAGGACATGAGCGACGCGCGCATCGACGGTGTCCTCGCGCTCAACCTGCGTGCCCCGCTGCTCTGCTCGCGGGAGGCGGTGCACCGCATGTCCACCCGCTACGGCGGGCACGGCGGTGTGCTGGTGCACGTGACGTCCCGGGCGGCGGTGCTCGGCTCCCCGGACGAGTGGAACGACTACGCCGCGGCGAAGGCCGGCGTCGAGTCGCTGGTGGTGGGCCTGGCGAAGGAGGTCGCGGCGGACGGCGTCCGGGTCGCCGCGGTGCGGCCGGGCCTGCTCGACACCGACTTCCACGCCCGGGCCGGCGAGCCCGGCCGGGTGGACCGGATGGCGCCGCAGATCCCGATGGGGCGGGCCGGGCGGCCGGAGGAGGTCGCGACGGCGATCGCGTGGCTGCTCTCGGACGAGGCCGGCTACGTCACCGGTGCGGTGCTCGACGTCAGCGGCGGACGCTGAGGGGAGCACGCCCGGGCGGGGGACCCGGGCGTGAGGTCAGGGAGCGGACCGTCAGGAGGTCCGGACCGTGCGCCCGGTCCAGGTGCGTCGCCGCTGCGGCCGCCGGCCGGCGTCGGTCGCCTCGGCGCAGAGCAGGCAACCCGACCCGGGCGGTGAGGCCAGCGAGGCCGGGAGCACGACGTGCCCGCAGACGGCCGTGCACTGCCCCGAGTCCGCGGTCAGGGAGTCGGCCAGCACCGCGTGCGGGACCACGTGACTGTGCCCGTCGCGGGCGCACGTGACGGTGACGCCCGGCTCGGCGGCCGGCGTCGACGACGGCACCGGTCGTGTACTGACGGGTGGTACCGGCACGGTGGCTCCTCCGGGCGTCGTTCGGCGGAGATCCCATCGTCGCCCCGCAGCCGTGCAGATGCAAGTGCATCCGCACGAACGGCCGAATGCGACGGGACTTCGTCGCGGAGCGTGGCGAGCGCCACGGGAGTGCCCGGATCGGCCGGTGACGGCCTTGTCCCGGACGCGGGCCGGGAGCCCCGGATCCGGCCTCCTCGCTGGGCGGACACCCGTTCCGGCGGCCGTACGGGACAGTGTGACGCCGGTCATGCGGCGGTGCGCCGGAGGCCGCCCGCGTACCCGTCAGAACCTGCATCCGGCCCGCCGGACCGTTAATCTCGTTCGACATGATCGCTCCCGAGCAGGCCGAGCCTCGGGCGTCCGCGTCGTCGTCCGGGAACGAGACGACCGCCGACGCCGAGGGTGACCATTCGTACGAGATCGTGGCACCGGTCGCGGCCGACGGGGTCGACATGGCGCGGCTCGCCGTCGAGTCGCAGACGCTGGACGCCAACTCCCGCTACGCCTACGTGCTCTGGTGTCACGACTTCGCGCGTACCTCGGTGATCGCCCGCCGGGACGACGGCCGCGCCGTCGGCTACGTCACCGGCTACCTGCGCCCGCAGGCCCCCACCACCCTGTTCATCTGGCAGGTGTGCGTGGACCCGGTCGCGCGCGGGGCCGGTCTCGCGGGCCGCATGCTCGACGCGGTCTGGGACCAGGCGTTCGACGCCGCGGGGGTGGACCGGATGGACACGACCATCACCCCGGACAACGAGTCGTCCATCCGGCTGTTCAGTTCCTTCGCCAGACGACACGGAACGTCGATCGAGCGGGAGGACCTCTTCGGTCCGGACCTGCTCGGCGACGAGCACGAGCCGGAGCACCTCTACCGCATCGGCCCGATCGCAGCAGACAAAGGTGGCAAGTAAATGACCGTTTTCGAGGATCTCGAGTCCCAGGTCCGGAGCTACTGCCGTAACTGGCCGGTCGTCTTCGACACGGCCAAGGGCAGCCGGCTCACCGACGTCGACGGGAACTCCTACCTCGACTTCTTCGGCGGCGCCGGTGCGCTCAACTACGGGCACAACCCCGAGGCGCTGAAGAAGCCGCTGCTCGACTACCTCGCGAGCGACGGCATCACCCACGGTCTGGACATGTACACCCGGGCCAAGGGTGAGTTCCTGAACACCTTCCAGGACGTCGTCCTCGCCCCGCGCGGGCTGGAGTACAAGGTCCAGTTCCCCGGGCCGACGGGTGCCAACGCCGTGGAGTCCGCGCTGAAGCTGGCGCGCAAGATCTCCGGCAGGGAAGCGCTCATCAACTTCACCAACGCGTTCCACGGCATGACGCTGGGCGCGCTGTCGGTGACGGGCAACTCGATGAAGCGCGGTGGCGCCGGCATCCCGCTGGTCCACTCGACGCCGATGCCGTTCGACAACTACTTCGACGGCAAGATGCCCGACTTCCTGTGGTTCGAGAAGGTCCTCGACGACACCGGGTCCAGCCTCAACGAGCCGGCCGCCGTGATCGTCGAGACCGTGCAGGGCGAGGGCGGGCTCAACCCGGCCCGCATCGAGTGGCTGCAGGGTCTGCGCGACCTGTGCACCCGCAAGGGCATCCTGATGATCGTCGACGACGTGCAGATGGGCTGTGGCCGGACCGGCCCGTTCTTCTCCTTCGAGATCGCGGGCATCCAGCCCGACATCGTCACCATCTCGAAGTCCATCTCCGGCTACGGCCTGCCGATGGCGCTCGTGCTGATCAAGCCCGAGTACGACCAGTGGGGCCCCGGCGAGCACAACGGCACCTTCCGCGGCAACAACCCCGCCTTCGTGACGGCCACCCACACCCTGCGGAACTGGTGGACCGACGACACGCTCGAGAAGGACACGATCCGCAAGGGCCAGAAGATCGAAGAGGGTTTCAACAAGATCATCGGCGACAACCGGGGCACCGAGATGTTCGCCAAGGGCCGCGGCCTGGCGCGCGGCATCCAGTTCGAGGAGGAGGGCCTGGCGGAGAAGATCGCCGGGAAGGCCTTCGAGCACCGGCTGCTGCTGGAGACCGCGGGCCCGAACGACGAGGTCCTCAAGCTGCTGCCGCCCCTGACCACCACCGACGACGAGATCGACGAGGGTCTTGGGATCATCGGCGAGTCCGTCCGAACCGTCATCGGGAGCTGATAGTCACATGATCGTCCGTACGTTGAACGAGATCACCGACACCGAGCGCGACGTCAAGTCCGAGAACGGGCAGTGGCGCAGCAAGCGCATCGTGCTGGCCAACGACAAGGTGGGGTTCTCGGTCCACGAGACCACCCTCGAGGCCGGGACGATCAACGACTTCTGGTACGCCAACCACATCGAGGCCGTCTTCATCACCCAGGGTGAGGGCGAGCTCTACGACAAGGACAACGACGTCACGTACCAGCTGGCGCCGGGCTCGATCTACGTGCTGAGCGGGAACGAGAAGCACCAGCTCCGCCCGAAGACCCAGATCAAGTGCGTCTGCGTCTTCAACCCGCCGGTCACCGGCCGGGAGGTCCACGACGAGAACGGCGTGTACCCGCTGGTCGTCGAGGACTGAGGCACCGCCGGGCGACCGGCGCAGGCCGATCCACCACGAGGGACGTTTCCGCTGTACGACAGCGGGAACGTCCCTCGTGGTCTAGATACAGGCCGCACCCGTGGAAAGGACGAGCAACACCGCAAGGAGGAACGCCCGTGACTGCTGTTGCCGGGAGTACCCACCTCGACCAGTTCACCGGGACCGGGGACCGCTACCCCACCCGGGTGTCGAACACCCCCGCGTTCATCGACCGTGCCGAGCCGACCGTGTGGGGCGACCACGCGGGTGCCGGGATGTTCGGGGCACAGGAGCTCGGCGTGCACGAGCGCGACGGCTTCACGCAGGTCCCGGGCCTGCTCACTGCCGACGAGATCGCCGAGTACCAGGCGGAGCTCGACCGGCTCGCGAACGACCCCTCGGTGCGCGCCGACGAGCGGTGCGTGATCGAGAAGTCTTCCGACGAGGTCCGTTCGATCTTCGAGGTGCACCGCATCTCCGAGGCGATCGGCCGGCTGGTCCGTGACGAGCGCGTGCTGTCCCGCGCGCGCCAGATCCTCGGCTCCGACGTGTACGTGCACCAGAGCCGGATCAACTACAAGCCCGGCCTCGGCGGCGGAGGCTTCTACTGGCACTCCGACTTCGAGACCTGGCACGCCGAGGACGGCATGCCCGGCCCGCGCGCGGTCAGCTGCTCGATCTCGCTGACCGACAACCACGCGTTCAACGGCTGCCTGATGATCATGCCGGGATCGCACCGGACGTTCGTGTCCTGCGTCGGTGAGACGCCGGAGGACAACCACCTCTCGTCGCTCAAGGAGCAGGAGATCGGTACGCCGGACGCCGGCTCGATCTCGAAGCTGTCCGACCGGCACGGCATCGCGATGATGACCGGTGACGCCGGAGGGGCGACCTTCTTCGACTCCAACTGCA
This sequence comes from Pseudonocardia sp. EC080619-01, assembly GCF_001420995.1. NCBI lineage: Bacteria > Bacillati > Actinomycetota > Actinomycetes > Pseudonocardiales > Pseudonocardiaceae > Pseudonocardia > Pseudonocardia sp. EC080619-01. Next base: position 3,298,047 of record NZ_CP012184.1, read on the forward strand.
TGCACGGCTCCGGGGACAACATCACCCCGTACCCGCGCTCGAACATCTTCCTGGTGTTCAACAGCGTCGAGAACACCTGCGTGGAGCCCTTCTCCGCTCCGAACCCGCGGCCCGGGCACATCGGCGCGCGCGACTTCACCCCGGTGCGCTGACCCGGGTCACGCACCCCGTGCGGGCTGCCGGTCCCGGGCAGCGGCCCGAGGGTCGGCCGCTTCGGCAGGTAGCCGTCGCCGATCCGCTCGCCGCGCAGGCGCCTGCGGACCCACGGCATCACGTGGTGGGTGAGCCAGTGCAGGTCCTCGGCCTGCCGGGCCCGCCACGGCACGGTGCGCCCTCGGGCTCGGGCCACGGGGCACGCCAGTCGGCCCCGACCGGTTCGCCCAGCGCCTCCAGCATCCGCCAGGCCACGCGCTCGTGCGCGTGCGGCACCAGGTGCAGCCGGTCCGGGCCCCACGCCCGCGGGTCGGCCAGCACGTCCATCGCCCAGAGGTCGACGACCCGGCAGCCGTGCCGCTCGGCCGAGGCCCGCATCAGCTCGTTGTAGCAGGCGATCCGGCCGCGCAGCCTGCGGATGAAGGGGTGCATCCGGCACAGGTCGAACCCGGTGAAGATCAGCACCTCGGCGCCGGTCGCGACCAGCCGGGCCAGCGCGGCGTCGAACCGGGCGGCGAGGTCGTCGGTGTCGCAGCTCCAGCCGATGATGTCGTTGCCGCCGGCGCAGAAGGTGATCAGATCGGGGCGCAGCTGCTCGGCGACGGGGATCTGCTCGGCGACGATCTCGTCGAGGACCTTCCCGCGGACGGCGAGATTGGCGTACCCGAAGCCCGGGTACCGGGCCGCGAGCGTCTCGGCGACCCGGTCGGCCCAGCCGCGTGGCGAGCCGTCCTCGGTGAGGTCGTCGAGCCCCTCGGTGAAGCTGTCGCCGATCGCGACGTAGCTCCGGTGCCGCATGTGCACCGCCCCCCTTCGGCCTGGTCCGTGCGTGCTCCCTGCCCGTTGTTCAGCGGACGGACGTCCCGCGTTACTCCGATGATCACCCTTTCCGGTGGTGCGCGCCAACCCGTTCCGTCGACCGCCGGGGCTTGGTAGGGCACCCTTACCGTTGTGACGCACGATCCCGCCCCTCGCTCCGCCTCCCGTCAGGACCCGGGGCTGGCCGAGCTGCTCGGCGGCCGGGCCGGCGCCGTCGACGCCTCGGTGCCGGTGGTCGCCTTCGTCCTGGCGTGGCTGGTGGCGGGCTGGTCCGGTTCGGCGTTCCCGATCAACTGGGGTGCCGGGGCCGCGGTCGTGGCGGGTGCCGGGACGGCGCTGTGGCGGCTGCGGCAGGGCCGCAAGCCGCGTGCGGTGCTGTTCGGGCTGGCCGGCGTCGTCCTCGCGGCCGGGATCGCGCTGGCGACCGGTCGGGCGTCGGACTTCTTCCTGGTCCAGATCGTGTCGAACGCGGGCAGCGCGCTGGCCTGGGCGATCTCGACCGTCGTGCGCTGGCCGCTGCTCGGGGTGATCGTCGGTGGGCTGCTGGGGCAGCGGACCCGCTGGCGGCGTGACCCGGACCTGCTCCGTGGCTACCAGCGGGCGTCGTGGGCGTGGGTGTTCCAGTACGTCGTGCGGCTGGCCGTGTTCCTGCCGCTGTGGGCGGCCGACCAGGTCCTGCTGCTGGGGCTCGCCCGGACGATCGTGAGCCCCGTCCTCGTCGGACTGAGCGTGCTCGTGTCGTGGCCGTTGCTGCGTACGGCGCTGCCACGCGATCACCCGGGCATCCGTAACCCCCGGGTGACGGATGCTGACCCGGGGTCACGCTAGAATCGTGATCTTACCGTGACTTTCACGCCGTCGTGTGAAGGTCCGCACATCTGGTGATCGTCCGGTGCGTTCCGTCGTGCCCGGACGTTCTCACCCGTGGAGCTCGCCCCGCCGACGATCGTGCAAGGAGCCATGCCTCACCAGCGCCCCCCGGAGCCCGGCTCCGGTGACGCCCCCCGTGGCGCCGCCGGCCCGTCCCGCCCCGCACCCCAGTACCCGTCCGGACGCCCCGTCGCGGCACCCGACTCGCCCCGCGTCCCGCACCAGCAGCGGCGCACGGCGCCGTCCCGCCCGCCGCACGGCGGGCCGCCCGGTGCACCCCCGGCCGGCGGCCCGCGGCCGACCCGCGTGGTCCCCGGGCCCGGTGCCCCGGCCGGCACGCCGCCCGGCGGGCACCCGCGTACCCGCGCGCTGCCCCCCGACGGCCCCGGTGACCTGCGGGCCGCGAGCGGGCCGGGCGGCCCGAACGGTCCGGTCGGCGGCGGTCCGGGCGGTGGCGGCCCGGGTGGCGGCTCCGGCGGTTCCGGCGACCGCGGTGGCTCCCCCGACCAGACGGCGACGCTGAAGGCGGACCTGAGCCCGACGAAGATCGCCGCCGGCGCGGGGGCCGCGATCGTCACGGCGATCCTCGGGTCGTTCCTCGGCGCGATCGGGACGGTCCTGGGTGCGGCGCTCGGCTCGATCATCTCGACGCTCGCGACGACCCTGTTCACCCGCTCGCTCGAGGTGAGCCGGGACAAGGCCATCGAGATCAAGGACAAGGCGGCCGCCAAGAAGGGCAAGGGCGTCGCCGAGGGCACGGTCGTGGCGGCGGGTCAGTCGTCCGGGCGCGGGGTCGCCGGCCCCACCGGCGAGGAGACCGTGCTGCTCGACCCGTCGCAGGCGCCGGCCCAGCCGTCGCGCTCCGCGGGGCACGGGCGCTGGCGCCGGGTCCGTCTCACCCGGCGGACGGTGATCGTCTCCGCGGTGCTCGGCGTCCTGACCTTCGCGGTGTCGATGTTCCTGATCACCGGGATCGAGGTCGTGAAGGGATCGTCGCTGGCGGGCAACAGCTCCAGCACCTCGGTCGGGAGCGTGGTGACCGGCCCCGCCCCGGCACCGGAGACCGACGACGGCAGTGGCTCCACCGACTCGTCGGACTCGGCGACGAGCACGTCGGAGTCCGCGACGAGCACCTCGGAGTCGTCGAGCAGCACCAGCAGCACCGAGTCGTCGCAGGACGAGCAGGGCGGCACGGAGCAGCAGGACGGCTCGGGCAGCGGCGGGAACCCGCTGCAGGACGGGCTCAGCCGGGTGCTGCCGACCCAGCAGCCCGACTCCGGGTCGGGCGGGTCCGACCGGTCCGGACAGTCCGGTCAGGGCAGCGGGGGCGCGGCTCCGTCCAACTGAGCCGCTCCGGCACCGCAGCGCACGGCCCCGGTGGGCGATCGGCCCATCGGGGCCGCCGTACGTCCGGGGCTCAGCGGGGCAGCCGGGCCCGCAGCCGGGCCGCGGCGGCGCGCGGGTCGTCGGCCTGCGTGATCGCCCGGACGACGACGATCCGGTCCGCCCCGGCGTCGAGCACCGCGTCGAGCCGCTCCTCGTCGATCCCGCCGATCGCGAACCAGGGCCGTGCCGGGGCACGGCCCGCGACCTCGCGGACCAGGTCGAGGCCGGGTGCCGGCCGTCCGGGCTTCGTGGGGGTCGGCCAGCACGGGCCCGCGCAGAAGTAGTCCACGCCGTCCTCACCGGCCGCGGCGAGCGTCTCGTCCGCGCTGTGCGAGGAGCGGCCGACGAGCACGTCGTCGCCGACGACGCGGCGGGCCCAGTGCACGGGCAGGTCGTCCTGCCCCAGGTGCAGCACGTCGGCGCCGGCGGCCAGCGCGACGTCGGCCCGGTCGTTCACGGCGAGCAGCGCGCCGTGCCGGCGGCAGGCGTCGGCGAGCACCTCCAGGGCAGCGAGCTCCGCCCGGGCCTCCAGCGGGCCGTCGTCGCCGCCCTTGTCCCGGAGCTGGACGACGTCGACCCCGCCGGCGAGGGCGGCGTCGGCGAACTCGGCCAGGTCGCCGCGCTCGGTGCGGGCGTCGGTGCACACGTACAGCCGCGCGTCCTGCAGGCGGGCGAGCCGCCGGGCGCGGGGATCGGTGTCGGACACGGACCGCACGCTACGGCGTAGCCTGGGGACTCGTACGACCGAGAACCACGGGAGCCCGGCGATCGGGCTGAGAGGGGACCAGGCGCGGTCCCGACCGTCGAACCTGATCCGGGTCATGCCGGCGCAGGGAGCGAGGTGGCAGATCCATGACCGTCCGACTGGCCGTCGCGGGTGCCGGGGCGATCGGGCTCGCGGTGGCCCGCGAGGCCGCGCGCGCCGGTCACCGCGTCACCGTGTTCGACCCGGCCCCGGCCTCCGGGGCGTCCTGGGTGGCCGGGGGGATGCTGGCCCCCGTCACCGAGGCGTGGCCCGGCGAGGAGGACCTGCTGGAGCTGGGGCTGGACTCGGTCGCCCGCTGGCCCGGCTTCGCCGCCGAGCTGTCCGCCGACGCGGGCGCCGACGCCGGGCTGCACCCGGAGGGCACCGTCGTGGTGGCGACCGGCTCCGGTGACCGCGACGAGCTGCACGCCCTCGCCGGTCACCTCGACTCGCTCGGCAGGCCGGTGCAGCGGCTGACCGGGCGCGAGCTGCGCCGGCTCGAACCGGCGATCGGCCCGGACGTCCGGGGCGGCCTCTCGGTGCCGGGGGACCCCTCGGTGGACAACCGGCTGCTGCTGGCGGCGCTGCGCGCCGCGTGCGAGCGCGGCGGGGTGCGGATCGACGAGCGCGCGGTGGAGTCCGTGTGCGACGACGGCACCGCCGTGACCGGGGTCCGGCTCACCGACGGGACCGAGGTCGGGGCGGACGTCGTCGTGGTCGCGGCGGGCGCGCACTCGTCGTCGCTGCACCCGTCGCTGGCGGGCCTGGTCCGCCCGGTCAAGGGCGAGATCCTGCGGCTCACCCGCCGGTCCGGGGCGCTGCCGCCGCCGTCCCGGACGGTGCGGGCACTCGTCGACGGACGTCCGGTGTACGCCGTGCCGCGCGTGGTACCCGGTCACGGGGACCTGGTGATCGGCGCGACGACGTCGGAGAACGGGTTCGACACGGCGGTCACCGTCGGCGGGGTCCGAGACCTGCTCCGCGACGCGGAGCGGATCCTGCCCGGGATCGCCGAGTACGAGCTGACCGAGACGGCGGCCGGGCTGCGCCCGGGGAGCCGGGACAACCTGCCGCTGATCGGCCGCACCGGGCCGGACGGCCTGGTCGCGGCCACCGGACACGGCCGGAACGGCATGCTGCTCGTCCCGGTCACGGTGGCCGCGGCGGCCGCGGTGCTGCGGGGCGACGACGTGCCCGCCGCCGCCCGCGCGGCGGACCCGCGCCGGTTCGCACCGGCCGCGGCGGAGAGGAGCTGACGATGCGCATCGTGCTGAACGGCGAGGAGCGCGAGATCGACGACGGCGCGGACCTCGTCCGCCTGCTCGCCGACGCCGGCATGCCCGAGCGGGGCATCGCCGTCGCCGTCGACGGGGAGGTGGTGCCGCGCGCCGCGCGGGCCGGGTTCGTCCCGGCCGAGGGCGCGCGGATCGAGGTGCTGACCGCCGTGCAGGGAGGATGACGATGGACAAGCTCGCGTTCGGGGACCACCTGTTCGACTCCCGGTTGATCACCGGCACCGGCGGTGCCGCCAACCTGGAGATCCTGGAGCGGGCGCTGGTCGCGTCCGGCACCGAGCTGACGACGGTGGCGCTGCGCCGCGTCGACGTCGAGGGCGGGACCGGGCTGCTGGACCTGCTGCGCAGGCTCGGGATCCGGTTGCTGCCCAACACCGCGGGGTGCCGGACCGCGGCCGAGGCGGTCCTGACGGCGCGGATGGCCCGCGAGGCGCTGGAGACCGACCTGGTGAAGCTGGAGGTCGTCGCCGACGAGCGGACCCTGCTCCCGGACCCGGTCGAGCTCCTCGACGCCGCCGAGCAGCTCGTCGACGACGGCTTCACGGTGCTGCCCTACACCAACGACGACCCGGTGCTCGCCCGCAAGCTGGAGCAGGCCGGCTGCGCGGCCGTCATGCCGCTGGGCTCGCCGATCGGCACCGGACTGGGCATCCGGAACCCGCACAACATCGAGATGATCGTCGCGGAGGCCGGTGTGCCGGTGGTGCTCGACGCGGGCATCGGCACGGCGTCCGAGGCCGCGCAGGCGATGGAGCTGGGGTGCGACGCCGTCCTGCTCGCCACCGCCGTCACCCGCGCCGCGGATCCGGAGCGGATGGCGCGGGCCATGCGGCGGGGCGTCGAGGCCGGGTGGGACGCCCGGCACGCCGGGCGGATCCCGCGCCGGTACTGGGCGCAGGCAAGCAGCCCGTGAGTGGAAAAGTCGGTCCGGGCCGCACTAACCACTCACGAGCCGGAGGCCCAACGCCTCCAGCTCCAGCCCGGCCAGCCGCCGCACGACGTCCGGGTCCCCGGCCCGCCAGGCGGCCGCCGGGTCCGGGGCGATCCGGGTCAGCCGGGCCACCGGCACGCGGGTGAGGGCGCGGACCGCGAGCAGGTCCGGCGCCGTGTCCCGGGCGGCGACCGCGGCCCCGGCCCGGCGGGCGTAGCGCAGCCGCAGCGGCAGCCAGCCGAGCAGCACCGGGAGCAGCAGCACCAGCGGGACCACGACCAGCGACCCGGCGGCGAGCGTCCCGACGGTCTCCCCGTACTGCCGTCCGGCCGAGGCCAGGTCCGCGCCCGCGCCCGAGGCCGGCTCGAACGCACGGGCGAGATCGGGACCGACGAACGGGACCGCCGACACCGCGCCGGAGACCCCGGCGAACGCGTCGGAGACCCGGCCGCCCGCCGCGACCAGCGACTCGCCGGGCCCCTCCAGGGCCCGGAGCCCGTCGTGCACCGCGACACCCGCCACCAGCGCGAGCACCACCCACAGCACTGCGACGACGTCGGCGACGACCTGTCGCGCCAGCCGGTCGGGACGTTCCGCGTACCACCGCATCGGACCTGTGTACCGGGCCCGGAATCCGATCGCCGTGCGGGTGCGCACCTGCTGGGGTGGGGGCATGGACCGATCGCTGACCGTCAACCGCGCCTCCTGGGACGACCGTGCCCCGCTGCACGCCGAGAGCCCGGACTACCGCGTCGACCAGCTGGTCGGCGATCCGGAGGCGCTCTCCGGCGTCGTCCGGTTCGACCGGGACCGGCTGGGTGACCTCACCGGCCTGCGCGTCGTGCACCTGCAGTGCCATCTCGGGACGGACACGCTGTCGCTGCACCGCCTGGGTGCCCGGGTGACCGGGCTGGACTTCTCGCCTGCGTCGCTGGAGCACGCCCGGTCGATCGCCGCCCGGGCCGGCGCCGAGATCGACTACGTCGAGGCCGACGTGCAGCGGGCCGACGAGGTGCTGCCCCGGCACGCGTTCGACGTCGTCTACACCGGGATCGGCGCGCTGTGCTGGCTGCCGAGCATCGAGCGGTGGGCCGCTGTCGTCGCGGGGCTGCTGGCGCCGGGCGGGCGGCTGCTACACCGGGATCGGCGCGCTGTGCTGGCTGCCGAGCATCGAGCGGTGGGCCGCTGTCGTCGCGGGGCTGCTGGCGCCGGGCGGGCGGCTGCTCGTCCGGGACATGCACCCGCTGCTCGGTGCGCTCGACGAGCACGACCTGTCCCTGCGGTACCCGTACTTCGAGACGGCCGAGCCGGTCGTGTCCGAGGAGGACACGAGCTACGTGCCGACGTCGCGCCCGCTGTCCGCCACCGTCACGCACTCCTGGAACCACGGCATCGGCGAGATCGTCACCGCACTGCTGGGGCAGGGGCTGACCGTCACCGCGCTGGCCGAGCACGCCAGCGTGCCGTGGGAGGCGCTGCCGGGCCGGATGGCCGAGGGCGACGACGGCGAGTGGCGCGTCACCGGGGACGGTCCGGCCCTGCCGCTGAGCGTCACCGTGCAGGCGGTCGCGCCCTGAGCGTCTGCCGCCCGCGGTTCAGAGCAGGCCGAGCTTCGTCGCGGCGTAGACGGCCTCGGCGCGGCGGGACACCATCAGCTTGCGCATGAGGTTCCCGACGTGGAACTTCACCGTGGTCTCGGAGATGAACAGCTCGGCGCCGATGGCCCGGTTGGACAGCCCGCGCGCCAGGAGCCGCAGCACGTCCAGCTCGCGGTCGGTCAGCCGCTCGCGGTCGGGCATCCCGCCGGACAGCGAGCGCACCATCGCCGAGGCGGAGCGGGCGTCGAACGCGCTCTCGCCGCGCGACACCGCCCGGATCGCCCGCACCAGCTCGGTGGTGTCGACGTCCTTCACGACGTAGCCGCGGGCCCCGGCCTGCACCGACTCGACGACGAGGCGGTCCTCGGCGAACGTGGTCAGCACGAGCACCCCGATCCCCGGGTGGTCCGCGCAGAGCTTGCGGCACACCTCCAGGCCGTCGGTCTGCGGGCCGGACGCCAGCTTCAGGTCCAGCAGCACGACCTGCGGGCGCCCCGCCGCGACGGCGGCGAACGCCTCCGGGGCACTGCCCGCCTCGCCGACGACGCGCAGGTCGTCCTCGCGCTCCAGGACGGCGCGGAGGCCCTGGCGCATGATCGAGTGGTCGTCGACCAGCACGATCCGGATCGGACGGGTCGAGGGCAGGTCGCGCCGGGGGCCCCACCGGCGTGTGCGGGCGCCGGCGGGGTCCGCAGTGGTCCGCTCACGAGATCTCCTTCACCGGCGTCCCGAGCGGGACGTCCACCTGGACCTGCAGGCTGCCGATCCGGGACCGGCGGAAGCGCAGGGCCCCACCCATCTCCCGGGCCCGGGCGTCCATGTTGACCAGCCCGCGGTGCTCACCGGAGGGGCCGCGGACCGACGCCGCACGCAGCGTGCGGCGGATCTGGTCGGGGGAGGCGCCGCCGTCGTCGGACACCGAGAGGCGGATCCGGTCCGCCTGGTACGCCAGCCGGACCACCGCCCGCGACGCCGACGCGTGCATCGCCGTGTTGAACAACGCCTCGCCGGCGATCCGGAACAGCGACTGCTCGTGCTCGTGCTGCAGCGGGACCGGGGTGCCGCCGATGGTCACCTCGACGCGCAGCTCGTCGGGCATGTGCACGGTGGACAGCTGCCGCAGCATCGACGGCAGGTCCTTGTCGCCGTGGTCGTCGTCGTTCAGGGCGTAGATCGCCGAGCGTAGCTGCTCCACCGCACGCCGGGTGAGGTCCTTCGCGGTGTCGAGGTGCTGCAGCAGGTTCAGGTCGGCGATCTCCGAGCGGCACAGCTCGATGTGCATCCCGGCCGACAGCGCGTACTGGGTGACGCTGTCGTGCAGCTCGCGGGCGATCCGGTGCCGCTCGTTGTCGAGCACCTCGCGCTGGCGGGCCGCGCCCAGTGCCTGCTGGGTGGCCATCAGCTCGTCGTTGCGGGTCCGCAGGTCCTCGGCCTGGGCGGCGGTGCGGGCGTGCAGGGCCTCGGACCGTTCGAGCAGCGCGCAGTTCTGCAGGGCCGACGCGGTCTGGCCGGCGAGGATCCGCAGCACCGAGTGGTCGGTGTCGTCGATGTCGCGGTCCGGCGGGGTCCAGGCGGCGAACCCGCCGACGGTGCGGCCGTTCAGCCGGATCGGGACGTGCAGGTGGGAGCGTTCGTCGTTGCCGCGGTGGGCGGCGGACTCGTGGGCGATCCCGTCCCCGGACCGGAGCAGCGCGACGTGCCGGCGCACCTTGTCCGGCACCAGCCGGAGGTCCGCCCACTCGACGCCGTCCGGGCCCAGCACGACGTGCCGGGGTGTCGCGTCGGGCAGCTCGCCGTCGACCAGCCCGAGGATCACCCAGTCCGCGGAGAGGTGGTCGGCGGCGGCGTCGGCGACCGCACGGACCAGCGCCTCGGAGCCCTCCATGGTCCGCACCAGGGCCGCGGAGATCCGGTCGAGCGCGAGGATGACCCGCTTGAGCCGCTCGGCGTTGACCCGGTACTCCGGGTAGAACGACGGCTTGCCGGTCCGCAGGCCGGTCAACTGGTCGAGGTCCGGGCGGCTCCCGAAGCCGTTGGTCGACGGCGCGGGCGTGCGGCGGCTCGGGAACCGGGCGGCGGCCGTCACCGTCGGGGCCTCAGAGTGCTTCCCGGAACAGATCCTCGATCTGCTCCACCGTGGCGGTGCGCGGGTTGGTGGTCAGGCAGGCGTCGCCGAGGGTGAGCCGGGCGAGGCGGGGCACGTCCGAGTCGCGGACCCCGATCGCCGCGAGCCCGGTGGGGACGCCGACCTCGTCGGCGAGCTTGCGGACCTCGGTCGCGACCATGTCGACGGCCTCGTCGCCGGGCATGCCGGGCCGTGCGGGCAGCCCCATCGCCTGGGCGATCGGGACGAACCGCGTCGGGTCGTCGGCGCCGTTGAAGCGGATGACGTGCGGCAGCAGCACCCCGTTGATCAGCCCGTGCGGGAGGTCGAGCATCCCGCCGACCTGGTGGCTCATCGCGTGCGTGGCCCCGAGGATCGCGTTGGTGAAGGCCAGCCCGGCCTCCAGCGCGGCCTGGGCCATCGCGGTGCGCGGGCCGTCGTCGGTGCGGCGGATCATCGTCGTCGGCAGGTTGGTGTGGACGAGTGCGACGGCGTGCAGCGCGTGGGTGTCGGTCAGCGGGCCGTGCGCCAGCGACACGAAGGCCTCGATGCCGTGGGTGAGCGCGTCCAGCCCGGTGGCGGCGTTCAACCAGTCCGGCATGGTCACGAGCAGCCGCGGGTCGATCACCGAGACGTCCGGGACGAGGGCCCGCCCCATGATCGTGATCTTGGTGAGTCGCTCGGTGTCGGTGATGATGCAGAACTGCGAGACGTCGGCCCCGGTGCCCGAGGTCGACGGCACCATGACCAGCGGCGGGATCGGGTTGGAGATCCGGTCGATGCCCTCGTAGTCGAGGATCGTGCCGCCGTTCGCGGCGAGCAGCGCGACGCCCTTCGCGGCGTCGATCACCGACCCGCCGCCGACGCCGATCACCACGTCGCAGCCGGAGCTCTCGTAGCGCTCGAACCCGGCCTGGATCTCGTGGTCCTTCGGGTTCGGGGTGATCTCGTTCCACAGCTGCGGACGCAGGCCCGCGGCCCGCAGGTGCCGCAGCAGCTCGGCGGGCCAGCCCGCCTCGGTCACCCCCGGGTCGGTGACGACGAACGGCCTGCGGGCGCCCAGGCGGACCGCGGCGTGCGCCGTCTCCCCGAGCGAGTCGGGACCGAAGACGATCTCCGGTGCGTGGAACTTGGACAGCCGCGGCCTGCTCTCCCGTGGGCAGTCGGCCGCGCGCACGGTGTAGCCGGTCCCGGAACCGTCGCCCGGGCGTGCCTGGTCGCCGTCGAGCACCAGGACCGCGTCCCGGTGCACGGATCCGGATGATCCGGTGAGGACCACGCTGCCCTCCTCCGCTCCGTCGTGGTCGGGCCGCCGCCCGGTTCGGGACACGGCTCCGTCACGAGCGTGTGGCCCACGGTACAGCCCGGGGGCCTCCCGCGGGCCACCCACGATCGGCGGGCGGACGAAGATCCGCTGGTCGCGGGCGGGCAGGCGGCCTCCCCGAAAGCGGAGGGCTCAGGAGGCGTGGATGGGGCCCTCCCGCTCGGCGAGCGGGATCCCCTCGCCGCCCCAGTGCTGGGCGATCATCTCCGCCGCGATCGACACCGCGGTCTCCTCCGGGGTACGGGCACCCAGGTCGAGACCGATCGGCGACGACATCCGTCCGATCTCGGCCTCGGTGAGGCCGCGCTCGCGGAGCCGGTCGATCCGGTCGTCGTGGGTGCGGCGGGACCCCATCGCCCCGATGTAGCCGACCTCCGGCAGCCGCAGCGCGACCTCCAGCAGGGGCACGTCGAACTTCGGGTCGTGGGTGAGCACGCACAGCGCGGTCCGCTGGTCGATCCGCCCCGCGTCGGCCTCGGCCTGCAGGTAGCGGTGCGGCCACTCGACGACGACCTCGTTCGCCCCCGGGAACCGGCTGGCGGTCGCGAAGACCGGGCGCGCGTCGCACACGGTCACCCGGAAGCCGAGGAAGCCGCCCATCCGGGCCACCGCGGCCGCGAAGTCGATCGCGCCGAACACGATCATCCGGGGCGGCGGGGCGAAGGACTCGACGAACACCTGGAGGCCCTCGCCGCGCCGCTCGCCGTGCACCCCGTAGGTCAGGGTCGCGTTGCGGCCGGAGTCGAGCAGGCCGCGGACGTCGTCGCGGACGGCGTCGTCGATCCGGTCCGAGCCCGTGCCGCCCTCCGTGCGGTCCGGCCACACGACCAGGCGCGAGCCGAGCAGCTCGGACGGGCCCGCGACGACGGTCGCGACCGCCACCGGGTCCTCGGCGCGGATCGCGTCGGCGATCCGGCCGAGCTGGTCGTAGGTCTCGGGGGTCACCTTCTCGACGAAGATGTCCAGGATCCCGCCGCAGGTGAGGCCGACGGCGAACGCGTCGTCGTCGGACACCCCGTAGCGCTGCAGCACCGGGCGCTCGTCGGACAACACCTGCTGGCCGAGCTCGTAGACGGCGCCCTCGACGCAGCCGCCCGACACCGAGCCGACGGCCTCGCCACCCGGTCCGACCAGCATCGACGCGCCGGGCTGGCGCGGAGCGGACCGGAAGGTGCCGACCACCGTGGCCAGCGCGGCCGGCTGCCCGTTCTTCCACCAGCCCTCGAGCTGGTCGATCACGTCACGCATCTCGCACCACCTTCAGCAGCTTCTCCAGCGTGTCCAGGCTGTGCCCGGCCAGCAAGTCGTCCAAGTGCGGCAGGGCCGCGACTATTCCGCCCTGGACGGGGGCGTAGCCGTCCTTGCCGGCGTGCGGGTTCACCCAGATCAGCCGGTGGGCCAGCCGGGACAGCTGCTCCACCTGCTCGCCCAGCAGTTCCGTGCCGCCGCGTTCCCAGCCGTCGGAGAAGACCACGACGACGGCGCGGCGGGCGGCCCCACGGCGCCCCCACCGGTCGACGAACGCCTTCAGCAACTCGCCGAGACGCGTTCCCCCGGACCAGTCGGGAATCGCCTTCCCGGCCGTACCGAGTGCTCTTTCCGGATCACGCAGACGCAATTCCCGGGTGATTCTCGTCAAACGCGTGCCGAGGGTGAACGCCTCCACCGAACGCGGCGAGCGTCGCACGAAGACGTGCGCGAACCGCATCAGCGCGTCGGCGTACGGCTCCATCGAGCCGGAGACGTCGATCAGCAGGACGACCTTGCGCGGGCGCCGGGACGAGTCCCGCCGCCGGATCGTGGACAGCTCGCCCTGGTTGCGCAGCGCGGTGCGCAGCGTGCGCTGCGGGTCGGCCGTGCCGCGCCGGTGCGGCCGCCGTCGCCGCGACGCCCGGGTCGGGGGCTCCGGCCGCAGCAGCGTCATCAGCCTGCGGAGGTGCTCCCGCTCGGCCGGGCTGAGCTCGCCGAGGTCGCGGCTGCGCAGCACCTCGGTGCCGGTGGCGGCGGCCTTGATCTGCGGGCCGTCGTCGTCGGTGTCGTCCTCGCCGGCACCCTCCCGGCCGGGGACGAGCGCGGCGAGCCGCGGCGGGGCGGGCGGGCGCTCGTCGCGGTTCGTGGCCCGACGGCCCTCCGACGGCTCGAACCAGGAGGGGAAGGCCAGGTCGTAGCGGACGACGTCGTCCGGGTCGCCGCACAGCGTCAACCGGCCCGCCCAGTACGCCTGCTCCCGGTCGGTGACGTCGAGGGTGTCCAGGGCCTGCAGGAACGCGGTCACCCGGTCCTGGGTCACGGGCACGCCGGCGGCACGCAGCACCTCGGTGAAGCCGACGAGTCCCGTCAGCAGCTCGTCGGTGGGGGGCGGGGCGGTCACGGCGTCAGGAGGCGAGCAGGGAGTCGAGCTGCTTGTGCACCCGGTCGGCGTCCTCGCGGTACTTGAGGACCGCGCCGAGGGTGCGGGCGGCGGTCTCCGGGTCCAGGTGGCGGGCGCCGACCAGCTGCAGCGCACGGGCCCAGTCCAGGGTCTCGGCCACGCCCGGCGGCTTGATCAGGTCGGAGTGCCGCAGCTTCTGCACCGCGCGCGCGACGGACGCGGCGAGCCGCTCCGGCACGTCGGGCAGCCTGCTGTGCAGGATCTCGATCTCCCGCTCGATCGTCGGGTGCTCGAGCCAGAGGTAGAGGCAGCGGCGCTTGAGGGCGTCGTGCACCTCGCGGGTCCGGTTGGAGGTGAGGACGACGATCGGCGGCGTCTGCGCGCGCACCTCCCCGACCTCGGGGATGGTGACGGCGTGCTCGGTGAGGACCTCCAGCAGGAAGGCCTCGAACTCGTCGTCGGCGCGGTCGATCTCGTCGATGAGCAGCACCGACGGGCTGGTGCGCAGCGCGCGCAGGATCGGCCGGTCCAGCAGGAAGCGCTCGTCGTAGAGGGAGGACTCGACCGCGTCGGCGTCGAGGTCCCCGCCGGTCGCCTCCAGGGTGCGCAGGTGCAGCAGCTGCCGGGGGAAGTCCCAGTCGTACAGGGCCTGACCGGCGTCGATGCCGTCGTGGCACTGGAGCCGGATCAGCGGTGCGCCGAGGGTCTCGGCGAGGGCCTGCGCCAGCGCGGTCTTGCCGGTACCCGGCTCGCCCTCGCAGAACAGCGGGCGGTTCATCTGCATGGCCAGGTAGGCCGCCGTGGCGAGGCCGTCGTCGGCCAGGTACCCGGTGCCACGCAGCGCGGTGGCGAGGTCGGCCGGGCTCCCTGGTGCCGGACGGGCGGGGTGCCCCGGCGCGCCGGCGGGTGCGGAGTCGTTCACCGAACCAGCATGCCGGACGGGACGCGGCAGCGGCCACAGCAGGCGGCCCCGGCCGCACCCTCCGGAGGGTGTGCGCCCATCCCCGTACAGACGAACGAGCGGCCCGGAAGGTTCGGTTTGCTTCCACACCTGAAATATTCACAGTCGCGAGATAGGTCCGTGATGTGACGTCGTTGACCAGTGCATTTAGGATTGATCTGATAATTACAACGGTGTCACCGTGATTCCGCTCACCGGCCCGATGTTTGACGGATTCTTTTCGCCCGTTCACTGTTCCGCCTCGGCCGGTCCGACCGGAGCGGCCAGCTGAACGAGCCAACATCCGGGCCCGCCGCGCCGAACCACCCCCGTCCTGCGGCAGTCCGGTCCGTCGAGGAATACAGAACGGGACGGGGACGAGAGAGAACACTTCCGCGGGCGTCATGGACGTCGCTCCCCGGTCCCGATCGACGCTCCGCGACGAACGGCGGGCACACCTGTGCCCGGGGACCCAGCGCGGACGTGCGACTGATCGGGCCGGCGCGGTGGGAGCGAAGCACAATGTCTCAGGGACCCAAGGGCCGAAGTCTCCTGCGCGTCGCCGCGGCGGGAATCGTCGCGGTCGGCGCGACGGCTGCGATCGCCGGCACCGCCAACGCCGCCCCGGACAACGTCTGGGACCAGCTCGCGCAGTGCTCTGTTGACCGGACTAGCGGGTTGTGGGCCCGCGTGTCGTCACAGATGGCGGCGTTGCTCGGTGTAGCCGTTAGCGCTTCTGATCACGAAAGCGCGGAGGCTGCTGATGTCGAGGGAACGGGAGCTGCAGGACCTGGAGCTGGGCCGGTGGGGTCGCGTGACTGCGACTGATCACCTGCCGGGCTGGGAGGTACGCGGCCCGGACGGGTGCGCGATTGAGCCGGTGAACGAGTTCCTGGTCGAGCTCGCTGCCCGCGGGATGTCGGCGCACACGGTGCGCAGTTACGCCTATGACCTGCTGCGCTGGTGGCGGTTCTTGGCTGTAGTCGAGGTTCGTTGGGATCGGGCGTCGTCGGCGGAGGTCCGGGATCTGGTGCTGTGGCTGCGGCGCGCCACCAAGCCGGGCGCGTCGCGGCGGCGGGAGTCCGCGGTCACGGCGGGGACGGTGAACCCGGTGACGCGCAAGGCATATCCCGGAGATGGCTATGCGGCCCGGACGGTGCGCCACAGCAATGCGGTGTTGCGGGCGTTCTACGAGTTCTGGATCGACGAACGCGGCGGGGGGCCGCTGGTGAATCCCGTGCCGCGGGAGCGGGACCGGTCCGGTCAGCGTGCGGGCGCGCACCACAATCCGCTGGGCCCGTTCACACCGCGGCCGCGGCTGCGCTACAACCCGCGGCTGCCGCGGTCGCGGCCGCGGGCGATGCCCGATGAGCAGTGGGAGTCGCTTTTCGAGGCGCTGCGCTCGGACCGGGACCGGGCAATGGTGGCCATGGCGGTCAGCAGTGGCGCCCGGATCGGAGAGCTGCTTGGGGTCCGGGGCGCGGACCTGGACTGGGGCGAGCAGCTGGTCCGGGTCCATCGCAAGGGCAGCAACGCACAGCAGTGGCTGCCGGTCTCGGGCGAGACATTCGTGTGGTTGCGTCTCTACATCGAGCAACTCGGCGGCGAGGTGGGACCGGGCGAGCCGCTGTGGCAGACGCTGCGCCGGCGGCACCGTGGCCCAGTCTTGAGGGGGGTAGACGGGGCCACGGTCGATGGGACGCCGCCGAGCGGACCCATCACGGCGGTAACGATCAGCGGGGGCTCGGAGGTTCGGGGACGAAAGCCATTGAGCTATGACGCGTGGCGGGCGGTCATGCGGCGGGCGAACGCGGTGCTCGGCACGAACTGGTCGATGCACGACCTACGGCACACGTGTGCCCTCCGGATGATCCGGGACGACCGGCTGTCGTTGCGGGACGTGCAGACTGTGCTCGGGCACGCCCACTTGACCACGACGCAGCAGTACTTGTGTGACGACGAATCCGTGGTCCTAGGCCGGGTGCACGAGCACTTGGCCAGGCTCGGCGAACCAGCGCCGGTCGCGCCGGCCAGGGCCGCCGACTACGCCGCCGAGGATATGGCGATCTTGCTGGGGCCGTTCTCGGGTCAAGCCGGAGGGCAGCGATGAGCCCGGCGAAGACGGCCCGGTCGATGCCGGCGTCGGTGCCAAACGCTTCCCCGGCGGGGCCGCAGTCGGGAGCACCGCGCGGCATCGACGCAGCGGAATCGGCGGCGATGCAGGTCCCGTCACGCTCGGGCCCGGTCAACGACGTTGATCTGGACCAGGTGCTGGCACTACTGCCGGGGTTGCCGATCTGGCCACCGGCCGGGGGCGGGGAACGCCAGCATCGACTGCGGGGGGCCCGCCGGATCCTGGAGTGGTTGGAGTCATTCCCGGGCGATGGCTGGCAGCAGCGGTGGGTTCTCTCGGGAGCCGACACCGGGGTGGGGTGGCTCGAGGATCTTCGCCGCAAACCAGGCGTCAGAGACCGCTCGGACCTCACCAGCGGCCTGGGCTGTCTGCTGTCGGCGCGCGTGGTGCTGCCCAGCTATGACTTCCTCGCCGCCTACCGCGCCATGAACTTGTTCATCGACGCCCGGCGGTGTCTGAGCCCGACAGCTTTCACCCAGCTCGAGGAGACCGTGCAGGCCCGCAGGCTCGAGGGCCGGATACCTGCCGAGGCCGTGGTGATCTTGACCAAGCTGGTTCTGCACACCGGCCGGGAACTGGAGCAGATCACTGCGGAAGACTTCGCCGAGTTCCGCATCTGGTCCTACACCCACCGCGGCCGCGATCTGCGCGGCACGTTCGTGGCCTGGGACCTGCTCGCTACCGTCACCGAGCTGTCCGGGCCCCGCCCGGAGCCGTGGGAACGCGCCCGGCTCGGCCAACGCAGCCCGGCTGAACTGGTGGACCGCTACCGGATCCAGAACCGCTCGATCCGGGATCTGCTGGTGCGCTACTTGAGCGAATTGGAACAGCGCAGCGACCACAGCACGATGCTGAACCGGTCGAACCAGCTGGTTTCGCTGTTCTGGGTCGATCTGGAGGCCCACCACCCGGGACTGGACTCACTTCGCCTGTCACCGGACATGGTGTCGGCCTGGAAGCGACGGCTCGGTGAGCACAAGCGGGGTGGCAAACGCGCTGCTCTCGGAGTGCAACAGGTCTTGATCACCGTCCGTGCGTTCTACCTCGACCTGGCCGAGTGGGCGATCGAAGACCCCAGCTGGGCGCCATGGGTAGTGCCTTGTCCGATTCCGCGTCGCGACACCGCCAACATTCGGCCGCAAAAACAACGAGCTGCACTGACCGCGCGGATGCACCAGCGCGTCCGCGATCGGCTCCCGCACCTACTGACACTGGCCGAGACCGCGCAGAACTCCCACGCACACTGGGCCGCGGTCCTCACCGCGGCCCAATGCACGGAGATCGGCGCCGAGTTCAGCGTGTCCACCCCCGAGCCAGCCAGCGATTCCACCGAGCAGGACGGCGCGAGTGCCATACCGGGGACAGCGCCCCGCTATCGCCGGGTCGCGCGGCGCAGTCATACCGAGCGCGGCGGCCGATCCTGCGAGCAGTCTTCCGTGACTGTCCAACCCCTGCCCGGTCCTGCAACAGAAGGCCGAGACGAGGACCGGGACGAGCCTGGCGAGCGGATCGACGTAGTCCGGCGTGAGGATAAGACGTTCTGGGCCTGGGCGGTGATCGAAACATTGCGCCACACCGGGCTACGGGTCGAGGAACTACTCGAGCTGACCGAACTGGCGTTGTCGTCCTATCGGCTCCCCCCTACCGGCGAGGTGGTGCCGCTCCTGCAGGTCCTGCCGTCCAAAATCGACGAAGAACGGCTATTGCTGGTCAGCCCGGAACTGGCCAGCGTGCTGGCCAGCATCGTGAGCAGGCTGCGCGCCGACAACGATGGCCGCATACCGGTCGTGTCGCGCTGGGACCATCACGAGCGGGTCTACGGGCCGGTCCTGCCGCACCTATTCCAGCGGCGCGCGGGCCCCACTCGACAGCGGGCGCTGACCCGCGACATGGTGCACCGTCTGCTGCAAGGCACCGTCGACGCGGCTGGACTGCGCGGTCGCGACGGAGAGCCGCTGCGGTTCACCCCACACGACTTTCGGCGCATGTTCGCCACCGAGGCCGTCACAACGGGGCTGCCCGTCCACATCGCTGCCCGGCTGCTCGGCCATCACAGCCTCAACACCACCCAGTCCTACCTAGCGGTGTTCGACGAGGAGTTGATTCGCACCTACCGCACCTACCTCGACCGGCGGCGCGCGGTGCGCCCCAGCGCCGAGTATCGCGAACCCACCCCGGCTGAGTGGGCCGAGTTCGAGCAGCACTTCGAGCGCCGGGCTCTTGAACTGGGCAGCTGCGCGCGGCCCTACGGAACCCCGTGCTCGCACGAGCACGCCTGCCTGCGCTGTCCGATGCAGCGCGTCGACCCCCGCGCCCGCCAGCGACTGGTCACGATCCTTGCCAATCTCACCGACCGCATCGACGAAGCCCGCGTCCACGGCTGGCTCGGCGAACTCGAGGGCCTCGAACACACCCTGCGCGCCGGACAGGCAAAACTCGCCGCCCTCGATCGCTCCGCCCGCACTCACCGAGCGGCGGTCACCGATCTCGGAATGCCCACACCGACCTCGGCCTCGGAGCCAGCACCCGGCCGATCGACGCCCTCGAAGGAGACAGTTCGATGATCACCACACGCCCGAGTCGCGGCCGCAGTTTCACCCCCATCGGACAGCTAAATCGACCTACTCGCGCTGGGGCGGTCGCACCCACCGCGCTACTCCAGATAAGCGAGTCCGGTGGCGACTGGACGATCGATTCTGGCAACGGATACCAGGGTGTTATCCGAACAGATCCACTACAGGGTGATGCAGATCACTGCCCTGCGAGTGGGAGGAGTTGGGGCGCGCGGATGATGTCGTGGCTCGGTCTGGAGGGTTCGTCGTGACGCCCGGGCGCGCGGATTCGGCTGGGCGGTCAGATGTGCGGTGTCGGGGGCTGGCCGAGCTCGTCGAGGAGGGCGCGGAGCTTGGCAGCGATCCGTTGGTGTCGTTCGACTTCGCGGTCCCAGCCGCGGGTCCGGGCGTCGTCGATGAGTTGCTGTTCGACGTCGAGGCGGGCGTGCAGTCGGGGTGCGTAGTCGGGTGTGGTGAGGAACTTCGAGCAGGTCAGGTAGAGGTCGCATTCGCAGGGGCCCTCTTGGGGCAGGCGCAGGCAGCGGCCGAGTTCGAGTTCGGTCTTGTAGAAGTTCGTCGACAGCCAGTTCACCGCCTCGTCGGTGAGTTCGCCGCTGCGGATGGCCTCGGCCTGCGGGCCGGCCAGCACCGCGCCGGGAGTGAGGACGGCCTGGTAGTCGGCGAGCACGACCGGGTCGGACAGGCTGGTGTAGGTCATCGACATGCCGGCCGAGCTGTGCCCGAGGACCTTCATGATGGTCTGGATCTTCGCGCCGCGTTCGCCGAGCTGGGTGCCGATGGTGTGCCGGAACCGGTGTGGGTGGATCAGGGCCCGGCCCTTGTCGTCGACGAACCCGAGCTGTTCGCAGACCCGTTCCAGGCCGCGTTTGAACAGGTAGTCCGGGCTGGCCAGGCGTCCGTTGCGCAGGAACAGGTAGCGGATCTCGCGGCCGAGGTCCGGGTCGAACAGCGACCGGTCGGTCTGGGCGCGACGCTGCGCGATCAGTGCGCGGAGCGCGTCGGCGGCTTCAGGGTGGATCGGCGCTACTCGTTCCTTGCCGGACTTGCCGGCGGCCAACCGGAGCCGATGGGTCCCGTCGGGGTAGGTGTCGAGGCAATCCAGATCGAGCTTGTGGATCTCACCGCTGCGAGCGCCGCTCCAGCGGGCGAGCAGCAGCGCGCAGCGCTGCAGCTGGCAATCCAGCTCGCGGATGCCGTCCATCAGCGGTTCGAGCTGCTCGGCCGGGATGAATCGCGGGACCCGGTCGATGTTGCGCGGGACGTCAGCGGTGGTCAGCGGGGCCCGTGCAGGCATGGCGTCCCAGCCGTGGTTGGCGGCGTGTCGGAAGAACGCGACGACGTGTCTGATCACGTGCTGGCGATAGATGGCCGAGAGTGGCTGGTCGGGGTGTTTCCACTTGCGCTGGTGCGGCAGCCAAGCCAGGAACCCCAGCAGCGCCGGACGATCCAGCCCGGCCAAGCTGGTTTCCTCCGGCCGGGTCTCGATGTGCCAGGCGGCCAGGCGCAACAGCGCCGAGCGGGCCTGGGCGACGGTGCCGGGGCGGCGGGTGACCGCGAGCTCATCGACATAGCGGTCCATCACCGCGCCGACCCCGGGGACGGTGCTCAGCGCGCGGCGGCGTCGGGGGTGTTTGCGCAGTGGCAGGGTCTCGATGACCCCGGTGTGGAACAGCAGGACCCCGGTCTGGGTGGCGTGAGTCATCCAGTTCATCGGGAACCCGGAGCGCTGGTCGGTCGGCATATCGATCTGATCGTTCTCAGGCAGCGAGTGGATGTGGCGGATGCTGTCTCGCAGCTCGTCGATGTCGGCTGCGGTCAGGGTGTGCAGGTCCGGGTCAGCGCGGTGGAGCAGCAGCCGGGGGATGGCCCAGGAATGCTGCCAGTGCACTCCGCTCTTCTTTGCACCGAGCGCGACTGCCCGGTCCAGCAGCTCGGCCATCTGGGCGCGCAGCGCCAACCCGAGCCCGTCGGCGATCGGAAGGATCCGCAGGACCTTGACCCCGAACAGCCAGGTCCAGTCCAGCGGAAGCCGCCCGGTCAGGCTCAGATAGATCAGGTAGGGCCGCGCGTTCAGGCTGGCCCGCGCCGCCGCCGGGTCCACCAGCGCGCCGTGCGCTCGGCGGGGGATGTTGCCGGTCGGCCCCAGGCGTTCAGCGATCGGTCGGCGCATCCAGCGGGCCAGGCTCGGGTAGTGCGCGACGAACTCCGTGCGCGCATCGCGCAATGCCGGGCCCCAGTTCCTCGAGGCCCGCAGCCCGTCCCGGACGAACCGCTCGTACTCCTGCGCCGAGGCGTGCCACGGTTCCGAGAAATCACGGGGCCGGCGCGATGAGCCGCCCGGATCAGCAGCGCCGCTCGGCCCCGACCCGCTCACCGGCGGTCTCCCAGCTCCACGCCGATCTCGAGCGCCGCGCGGTACTCGTCTCGGACCTGGTGGTCAGTGACGCGGGTGTAGACCCTTGTCGAGTCCGGGCTCGCGTGCCCGAGCCGGCGCATCAACGTCAGTTCGCCCATCCCAAGTTCGAACATCCGTGTGGCGTGGGTGTGACGCAGGCTGTGTGGAGTCAGCCAGCTCTCCCGCAGTTCGGCCCGGACTGCGGCGCGCTGGAACATCCGCACCAGCCCGTCGTAGCTCAACGCCTCGCCCCGGCGCTGGCCGCGGCCGCCGACCAGGAACACCACCGAGGACTCGACGTCCGGTGGGCGTTCGAGCAGCAGATAGCGGTTCAGCACCGGCAACGCCCGGTCCTCGAGCAGATCCACCACCCGGTCGCGGCGGCTCTTCTGCCGCGCCCCTGCGGGGTGATCGCCGCGGTGACGGATGGTGACCCGCTTGCGACCGTAGGAGACGTCGTCCAGATGCAAGCCGAGCACCTCACCGGGGCGGAAACCGCCCTCTCGCATCAGCTCGACCAGCGCCCGGTCACGCAGCTTGGTCAGCTGTCCGAGCAGCGCGGTGAACGTCTCGTCCGGTACCGGGCGCGGAAGCGTGTCGACCGTCCGGACTCGCAGCGTGCGGCGGATAGGCCGTTGATCGGCGCTGGTCACCAGCGGCGCCCGGTGCCGCCCCAAGACTTGGGCCGAGACGTGGTCGGCCTCGCGCAAGATCGGATTACTTACACCGATATAGCCACCGCAGCTGATCAGGAACTCATAGAACGACGACACCGCTGCCAACGTGCGGTTGCACGTCCGCGCGGACAGACGCCGTCCCTGCGCGGTCACCAACCCCAGCTGGCTGCGCTGTGCACGGCCAGCCGAGGACTGCTGGCGAAGCCAGGCCAGAAAATCTGTGGCCAGCACCGGCGAGAAGTCGGCCAGCGGGCACCCTCGACCGTCGAGGAACATCAGCAGCTTCAACAGGTCGTAGGCATAGGCCCGCACCGTGTTCGGCGAGTACTCCCGCACCGCCAGCGACCGCAGGAACGCCGACACCTCCGGCACCGGCGAGCCCACGTCGTCGACCACAGCCAAAGCCGGTTCGCCTACTCGTTCTGGAACGCACTTCGCTACTCGCATGGCCCGGCACTAGATCACAAACCACAAGTCTCTGACCTGCAGAGACACCGCGGTCAGAAGTCAGGTGTCCAGATAAAAGGTGGCCTGCAGTTCTCGCCCTCCACCTGGAGCGCCTACGGCGGTCAGGGGTCGGCGGCGAACGCGAGCCGCTCCGAGCAGATCGCCGTCGCCGAGAAGGTGCTGGCGGCGCAGGGCTGGGGCGCCTGGCCCTCCTGCTCCAAGAAGCTGGGCATCACCGGCCACTCGGCCGACACGGGCAAGCGGGTCAAGGCCTCGGCCCCCGCCGCGCCGGCCGCCCCGAAGAAGGCCGCCAAGGCCGCGGGCGGTGGCTACACCGTCAAGTCCGGCGACACCCTCGGGAAGATCGCCGCGGCGCACGGCACCTCGGTCGCGAAGCTGGCCTCGCTGAACGGCATCTCGAACGTGAACGCCATCGGTGTCGGGCAGAGCCTGAACCTGGGCTGATCCCCGTCCGCCCGGACCGCCATCCGGACGGACGTGACGGGGCGCGCGGTGTCCCCAGCACCCGCCCCGGCGGACGACGGCCCGGACCCACCCCTCGGGGTGCGGTCCGGGCCGTTCCCGTCGTTCAGGCCGAGTTGACCCACTCGTCGGTGCCGTCGGTGAACCGCTGGTGCTTCCACACCGGGAGCAGCCGCTTGACCTCGTCGACCAGCTCGGCGCACGCGCCGAACGCCTGCCCGCGGTGCTCCGCGGCCACCGCGCAGGCCAGCGCGACCTCGCCGATGTCCAGCGGACCGATCCGGTGGCTCACCGCCAGCGCGCGCACCCCGTCGCTGCGGGCGGCCACCTGCTCGGCCACCTCCGCGACGATCCGGCCCGCGGTCGGGTGGGCGCTGTACTCCAGGCCGTGCACCGACCGGCCGCCGTCGTGGTCGCGGACCACCCCGGCGAAGGTGACGACGGCGCCGGCCGCGGCGTGCTCGACGAGCCGGGCGTGCTCGTCCACGTCCAGTGGCTCCTCGCCGACCGCGGCCCGCAGGACCGTGGGGTGCTCGCTCATCGGTGGTCCCCTCCGTGCAGCTGGTCGACGGCGTGGTCGAGGACGCCCCCCAGGACGCCCAGGCCGTCCTTCACCCCGCCCGGCGACCCGGGCAGGTTCACGATCAGCGTCCGGCCCGCCACGCCGGCCACCCCACGGGACAGGACGGCCGTGGGCACCTGGGCCTCGCCGGCCCGGCGCACCGCGTCGGCCAGCCCGGGCACCTCGTGGTCCAGCACCGCGCGCGTCACCTCCGGGGTGGCGTCGGTGGGGGAGATCCCGGTCCCGCCGGTGGTGATCACGACGTCCACGCCGTCCGCGACGGCGGCACGCAGCGCCTCGCCGACCGGCTCGCCGTCCGGGACGACGACGGGGTCGGGCGTCGCGTAGCCGCGCTCGCGCAGCCAGCCGGTGATCAGCGGGCCGCCGCGGTCGGTGTAGACCCCTGCCGCGGCCCGGTTCGACGCCGTGACGACACGGGCGGTGCGGGTGTCGCGGTCCGCTCCGGCGTCCGCGCTCACGACCGGTCCTCCGGGCGGGTCCACTGCCCGGTCTTCCCGCCGTCCTTGCGCTCGACCCGCACCGCGTCGAGCACCGCGGCCGGGTCGACCGCCTTGATCATGTCGTGCAGGGTCAGCCCCGCGACGGTGACGGCGGTGAGCGCCTCCATCTCCACCCCGGTGCGGTCGGTGGTCCGGACCTCGGCCCGGATCGCGATCCGCCCGGCGTCGCCCTCGGTGTCGGGCTCGAGATCGACGGTGACGCCGCTGATCGCGATCGGGTGACAGAGGGGGACGAGGTCCGGGGTCCGTTTGGCACCCATGATCCCGGCGATCCGGGCGGTCGCCAGCGCGTCACCCTTCGGCAGCCCGTCGGCGCGGAGCAGGCCCACGACCTCGGCGGTGGTGCGCACGACACCCGTCGCGACCGCGGCCCGGCGGCCCGGCTGCTTGTCCGAGACGTCCACCATGCGGGCGGCGCCTGCCTCGTCGACGTGGCTGAGCTCGCTACTCACGGCGCCGACCCTATACGCCGGGGGTGTGCACGCGGAGTGGCCGCAGACGTTGGTCCGGATGGTCGTAAATTGTGATCTGTATCACGTTTGTGGAACCGAACACAGAGTTTCCTCGAGCGTATCCGCTTCGTGATCGGCGGGAATGACCAGCGGAAACCGTTTATTCGATCTTGATGTGCCCGGAACGTCCGACGCCACGCCGTGTCGCCGTCGACTTTCCCGTCGCCCTGACGTGACCTACCTTCGATCCCGGCCCGACCGACTCCCCCAATGCGGACGGGCTCCGGT
This sequence comes from Pseudonocardia sp. EC080619-01, assembly GCF_001420995.1. Classification (NCBI taxonomy): domain Bacteria; kingdom Bacillati; phylum Actinomycetota; class Actinomycetes; order Pseudonocardiales; family Pseudonocardiaceae; genus Pseudonocardia; species Pseudonocardia sp. EC080619-01. The sequence goes on from NZ_CP012184.1 coordinate 3,323,115, forward strand.
ACCGCAGTGCTCCCTGTCCGGCGGTCACCGGCCCCCGAGGTACTTCGTGGGACAGGGCCGACCGCGATGCGGATCGGTGGCCACTCCCCGGCCACCGGAACGCGCGCCCACTCCCCGGGCGCACTGGTCGGACGGCGCCACGCGGGAGACCTGCCATGGCTCGATACCGCGGTAAGCATCGCAAACCCAGCACCGCCGGACGCACGATCGCCCGGACCGCCGTCGCCGGCGCCGTCCTCGGAGCCCCCATGCTCGCGATCGTCCCGGCGAACGCCGCCACCGACTCCACCTGGGACGAGCTCGCGCACTGCGAGAGCACCGGGAACTGGGCGGCCAACACCGGCAACGGCTTCTCCGGTGGTCTGCAGTTCACCCCGTCCACCTGGAAGGCCTTCGGCGGCGGCGAGTACGCGTCCGCGGCGCACCAGGCGACCCGTACCGAGCAGATCGCCGTCGCGGAGAAGGTGCTGGCGGAGCAGGGCTGGAACGCCTGGCCGTCGTGCTCCAAGAAGACCGGCGCCTCCGGCTCCTCGACCCCGCGCACGGTCGAGCGCGACTCCGGCTCGCAGGCCCCCACGCGCACCAAGCTGAGCGCCCCGGCGGCCGCGCCGTCCGGCAACACCTACACGGTGAAGTCCGGCGACACCCTCGGCAAGATCGCCGCGGCGCACGGTGTCGGGCACTGGAAGAACCTGCTCGCCAAGAACCCGGGCCTCGGCGCCGGGCAGATGATCCACCCGGGCCAGGTCGTCAACGTCTGATCAGGCCCACCCGGGCTCCCGCCACGTGTGCCCCGGTCCCTTCCCACGGGACCGGGGCACACGTCTGCGTCCGGGGCGCCGGTCGGCCCGGGCCGACCCGTCTCAGGTGGACCCGGCGAGCTTCCGGAGCTGGGCGGGGGTGTCGACGTCGTCCGGCTCGGCGACGTCACCGCACTCGACCAGCTCGAGATCGGTGCTGCCGGACAGGTAGTCCCGGGCCCCGGCGTCGCCCGCGGCGCTGCCCACGACGCCGGACCAGTGGTCGCGGCCGAGCAGCACCGGGTGCCCCGGCACGCCGTCGTACGCGGCGCGGCGCAGCGACGAGTGCGTCGCGCCCGCGCTGACCCGCGCGATGGCCTCCGGCCCGACCCCGGGCAGGTCCACCAGGTGCACGAGCGCGGCGCCCGTCCCGGGCAGGTGGGTCAGCGCGTCCAGCCCGCGGCGCAGCGACGCGCCCATGCCCTCGTCCCAGTCCTCCGCGACGACGACGCCCACGTCGCTGCCGCTGGTACCGAGCCCCGCGCTGCGCAGGACGTCGGTGACGTCGTCGGAGCGCGCACCGAGCACCACGGTGACGGGCCCGCAGCCACCCGCCTGCAGGGCCTTCACCGCACGCACCGCGAGAGGCTCACCGTGCAGGCGGACCAGCGCCTTCGGCGTGCCCATGCGGCGGCCCGCGCCACCGGCGAGCAGCAGTCCCGCGACCACGGTCAGCGGTTGATCTCGGTGACCGGGTGCTCGTAGGGCACGCTGTCGACCGGGAACTCGACATCACCGAACGGGGACATGTTCCCCTGCACCGGGCCCATGAGCTCGGTGAGCGGGTGCTCGCCGTCCGGCAGGTGCGGCCAGCTCGGGTCGATCCGGTCGGTGTCCAGGGGCTTCGCGGCCATCGGTTCCTCCAGCGTCGGGTGTCCGGCGGGGCCGGGGCGGTGTCACCCGTCAGTATCCCGGACGGCGCTCGTCCTGTCCGTCCCGGTGCGTCCCGGACCACCCGACTACCCTGGTGGTGGTGCAGACGTCGCTGGTCGAGTGGTTGCGCGCGCAGGACGACGGGTTCCTCGCCGCGCTCCTGCGTACGCGTCCGGACCTCGCCGTCCCCCCGCCGTCGGATCTGACGGTGCTGGCGACCCGGGCCTCCATCCGGGCCTCGGTGCAGCGCACCTGCGAGGAACTCGGCACGGTCCCGCTGACCGTGCTCGAGGCACTGGTCCTCGCCGGTGCCGGCCGGTCCCCGGTGGACGGTTCGACGGCTGCGCACGGCCCCCGCTGGTGGCTGGGCCCCGACGTCGACGAGGCGACCTTCCGGGAGGGCCTGGGGCCGCTGCGGGCCCGGGCACTGGTCTGGGGCCCGGACGACGCGCTGTCGGCCGTCCCGGCGGCCGCGGAGGCCGTCGGGCCCTGGCCGGGCGGGCTCGGCGGCGAGGCCGCGGGTCCCGCGGCGACGTCCGAACTGGACACGCTGCTGGCAGGCGTGACCGACGAGGAGCGCCGCGTGCTCGACGTCCTCGCGGCCGGACCGCCGATCGGCCGCTCGCGCGGCGCGACGGGGAGCTCCGGCCCGGTCGGCTCGCTGGTCACCAAGGGGCTCCTGGTGCGCCGGGACGCCGAGACCGTCGAGCTGCCGCGCCAGGTGGCCGTCGCGCTGCGCGGCGACCGCCCGATGGGCCGGCTCGAGGTCTCCCGGCCGGACGTCACGGTGCGCGAGCGTGATCCGGCCACGGTGGACGGCACCGGCGCCGGCGCGGCCATGGAGTTCCTGCGCCGGGTGGACCTGGTGCTGGAGTACCTGGGAGCCGAGGCCCCCGGTGTGCTGCGCTCCGGCGGGTTCGGGGTGCGGGAGCTTCGCCGCGCGGCGAAGGAGGCCGACACCGACGAGGGCACGGCCGCCCTGATCCTCGAGATCCTGCTCGGCGCCGACCTGATCGGCGACACCGAGTCGGTGAACCCCGAGTGGCTGCCCACCCCCGAGGCCGACGTGTGGGCCGCCGCCCCCGAGGAGTCGCGCTGGGCGGTCCTCGCCCGGACCTGGCTGGAGCTGCCGCGGCTGCCCGGCGTCGTCGGCCGCCGCGACGAGGCCGGCAAGCCGATCGGCGCGCTGTCCGACGGCCCGCGCCGCCCACCCGCCCCGAAGGACCGGCGCCGGATCCTCCAGACGCTCGCGGACCTGCCCGACGGGAGCGCCGTCGGCTCCGCCGACGACCTCGCGCGGGTGCTGGCGTGGGCGGCCCCGCGCCGCGGGGGCCGGCTGCGCGACGAGATGGTCACCTGGACCGTCGCCGAGGCGACGACCGTCGGTGTGGTCGCCCTCGATGCCGTCACCACCGCCGGGCGGGTCCTGCTCGACCCGGCGACCCGGGACGCACGGCACCCGACCGCGGTGGCCGCGGCGCTGCACGCGGCGCTGCCCGCACCGGTCGAGGAGATCCTCCTGCAGGCCGACCTCACCGCCGTCGCCCCGGGCCGGCTGTCGGCCGACCTGGCACACGAGCTGGCGACCCTCGCCGACGTCGAGTCCGCGGGCGGGGCGACCGTGTACCGGTTCACCGAGCGGAGCCTGCGCCGCGCGCTCGACACCGGGCGCACCGCCGAGGACGTGCGGGCCTTCCTCGAGGCCCGCTCGCGGACCCCGGTGCCGCAGACGCTGACCTACCTGGTCGACGACGTCGCCCGCCGGCACGGGCGGCTGCGTGGCGGCGCCGTGGCCGCCTTCCTGCGGTCCGACGACGAGGTGCTGCTCTCCGAGGTGCTCGCGCACGAGGCGGCGGCCGAGCTGGGTCTGCGCCGGATCGCGCCGACGGTCGTGGTCAGCTCGCTGCCGCTGGCCGAGGTGCTCGACGGGCTCCGGGCCGCCGGGTTCAGCCCGGCCGCCGAGGACGCCGGCGGCGCGGTGCTCGATCTCGCGGGGAAGGGCAGGCGGGCCGAGTCGCGCCGCCGTGGGGGCAACGCCCGCACCGGCGGGGTCGTGCACGACGGCCCGTCGGACCGGGCGGACGAGATCGTGGAACGCCTGCGGGCCGGGGACGCACTGGCCGGGGTCCGGCGCAGCGTGGCGGGGCGGCGGGAGTCGACCGGGTCGACCGGCGACCTGGCGTCGCTGCAGTCGGCGGTCCGCGAGGGCCGGACGGTGTGGATCGGCTACGTCGACGCGCACGGCGTGGCCGGCGACCGGGTGCTGGCGCCGACCTCGGTGGGCGGTGGCGTCGTCGAGGGCCGCGATGCCCTCGACGGCGAGCTCCGCCGGATCCAGCTGCACCGGATCACGTCGATCGCCCCGGTGGAGGAGTCCGGCGGGGCCGGGGCCCGGTCCTAGCGGGCCCCGGCGGCCATCCGCTGGTGCATGGCGTGCTGCACCAGCGCGATGAGCGTCTCCTTGGTCGACTGCCGGTGGCGGGCGTCGCACACCACCATCGGGACGGCCGGGTCGATCGACATGGCCTCGCGGACGTCCTCGAGGCCGTGCTGCAGGTGACCGTCGAAGGCGTTCACACCCACCACGTAGGGCAGGTTGCGGTCCTCGAAGAAGTCGATCGCGGCGAACGAGTCGGCCAGCCGGCGGGTGTCGACCAGGACGACGGCGCCGATCGCGCCGCGGACCAGGTCGTCCCACATGAACCAGAAGCGTTGCTGGCCGGGCGTCCCGAACAGGTAGAGCACCAGGTCGGAGTCCAGCGAGACGCGGCCGAAGTCCATCGCGACCGTCGTCGAGCGCTTGTTGGGGGTGGCGGAGAGGTCGTCGTGCGACGAGCTCGCCTCGGTCATCACGGCCTCGGTGGTCAGCGGCATGATCTCCGAGACCGACCCGACGAACGTGGTCTTGCCGACGCCGAATCCGCCGGCCACGACGATCTTGGCCGACATCGTGGCCGTGCGGGCCGGGCCGGCAGCGGGTTGGGGCGGCTGTGGCCTAGAGCCGACGGAGTCCACTCAACACCCTTTCCATCAGCGCGAGGTCCGGCATGTCGCCGGGGGTGCTCGCGGTCTGGTGAACGGTCACCGTGCCGCTCGAGGCCATGTCCCCGAGCAGCACCCGGGCCACGCCCAGGGGGAGCGACAGCAGCGCCGCGACCTCCGCGACCGAGCGGGTCTGCTCGAGCAGGAGGTCGGCGACGGAACGGTGCTCCATCGGCAGTCGTTCCAGCTGGCTGCGGGCCCGGTTGCTGACCGAGACCAGGGTCTCGACGGCCAGCTCGTAGCCCGACTTCGTCCGGCCGCGCGTCCACGCGTAGGGCCGCACGAAGGCGGCCCCGCCCGCGGCCGGAGGGGGCGGCGCCGCTGCCGCGGGAGTCGTCGGGGGTTGCGGGGGCTGCTGGTGTGCGGCCTCCGCCTCGGCCCGGGTCGGAGGGAGCCCGTAGGCGGCCGAACCGGCGATCGGACCCGTCATCTCGGCCGGAGCCGGTGGCGGGACCTGCTGCCGGTCGTCCGTGGCGGGTGCGCCCTGGTCGTCGTCGGACCGGTTGCGACCCCACCGCCGCTTCTTCGGCTTGCGCCTCGAGTCCAGGCTGAACCCGTTCATCACGTCCGCGAACGTGGGCTCGGGGCCCGAGTCGCCCGGGTTCTGGGTCATCGGATCTCACCCGCTCTGGTCGATCCTCGGATGGGGTGCATGACGGTATCGTCTCCGGCTGCCTGCTCGGTGGAGCTGGTCGCTCAGGGCCCGAAGGATCCCTGGAGCTCCGCGCGGAGCTCCGGCGTGAGCAGCTGGCCGACCCGGTCGACCAGCAGCGTCATCTCGTACCCGACGAGGCCGATGTCGCAGCTCGGCGACGCGAGCACGGCCAGGCACGAGCCGTCGCTGATGGACATGAGCAGGACGATCCCGCGGTCCATCTCGACGACGGTCTGCACGACGCCACCGGCGTCGAAGCAGCGTGCCGCGCCCTGGGTCAGGCTGACGAGGCCGGACGCGACCGCGGCCAGCTGGTCGGCGCGGTCCCGGGGGAGCCGGTCCGACGCGGTCAGCAGCAGCCCGTCGGCCGACACCACGATCGCGTGTGCGACGCCAGGGACGCGCTCGGCGAAGTTGGTGACCAGCCAGCCGAAACGGCTCTGACTGGGCTGTGCCTGCGGTGCCCTCACTGGTTCTCCTCGGGGTCGGACGGGTTCGGTCGGTCACCGGACGGCTCGGGGGTGCCGTCGGTGCTGGTCGTGCGCCGGGCGCCGGAGGCGCTCTCCCGGCCCTGGCGCACACCCTGCTGGTAGCTGGCCAGTCGGCCGCGGACGCTCTCGGCGTCGCGCGGCTCCCCGGCCGGTGGGGGGCTGAGCACGGTGGATCCTGCCGCACTGCCCGGGAGCAGGCGCGCGCGCGGGCGCCGCTTGGGCAGACCGGCCGTGGTCAGATCGTCCGGACGGTCACCCTCGTCCCCGTCGCCGACCTCGCGGGCCTGCCGCCACGCGTCGTCGGCGGGAGAGGCGAACCCCTGGTCGGGCCCCGCCTCCGCGGGGTCCGCGGTGAGTTGCTCGGCCGGTGCGGCGGTGGCCCGCCCGGACTGTGCGGCGGGGCCGCCCGCCTGGGCGGGCGTGCCGTCCTGCCAGCGGACCGGCACCGAGCGGTTGGACCGGAACCAGGCCGACGCGATGTCGTCGAAGATCGGCGTGGTCTGGCCCATGTCGAACTCGTCGCCGTGCCCGCGGGCCGACTCGACGGCACCGGGACGGCGGAGCTGCCCGCGGTCGCCCTCGACGGGCACCTTCGGCGCGAAGAGCTCCTCCTGGCCGCCGCCGGTCGCACCGGGCTGTGCCGGTCCGGCCGTGGCGTCACGGGCGGGCACCTGCCGCTTCGGGAGCGCGGGCGCGGCGCCCGGCTGCGGGGCCCCGTTCGCGCCGCCCGGAGCGGTGGCCGGAGCGCCCGTGGCGGGTGTGCCGGCGGTGCCCTGGCCCTGTGCACGCTGCGGCAGTGCGGGGCCCTGCGGACCGGGGGCGGGCCGCCGGGTCGGCAGCGGCGACGGGGCGCCGCCCGGTCCGCGGCCACCCGGCATCACCGGACGCCCGCCGGCACCGGGTCCGGCGCCGTTGGTCCGGGAGGCGGGCGGGCCGCCCATCGGCTCGCGCCCGGCGGGCCGCACGGTCGGGATGGCGGCCGTCGAGGTGTCCTCCTCGGCCGTGTCGCCGCCGTCGGGACCGTCCTCGGCGCCGTCCTCGGTGGCGCCGGCGCCGGTCGTGCGGTCGCCGGTCGCCGGGCTCCCGGTCGCGGCGTCGTCGGACGCGCGGTCGTCGGCCGTGGCGTCGTCGTCGCCCGTGTCGTCGGTCGCGGTGTCCGGGGCCGAGAGGGCCTCGGCCGCGCCGCTCCCGCGGGCGGGGTCCTCGGCGTCGTCGGCGGTGTCCGGCCCGTCGGGGTCGGCCGTACCGGCGCCGGAGACGGCGGCGCCGGCCGCCGCGGCACCCGCGACGGCGGCCGCCCCGGTGACACCGGTGGCGGTCCCGCCGTCGGAGTCCGCGGGGTCCGTGTCGGTACCGCTCGGATCGGCCCCGGTGGCCCCTGCCGGTCCGGTCCCGGAGGGGAGGGGACCGGTGGTGCCGGTGGCGGCGTCCGCGGCACCGGCGGCCAGGGCCGCGTCGGCTCCGAGCGGTGCGTCGTCGTCGGCCTCGGGCTCGGTGGCGTCCGCCTCCGGGGCCGAGGTCCCGGGTCCCTCCGTCCCGTCGTCGCCGGGATCGTCGTCGGCCGTGCCGGTCCGGTCGGCCGCGGGCGGCGGGCCGTCCCCGGTCGCCGCGTCCATCACGACGGTGTCGTCGAGGTCCCGCTCGGCGGGCGGGCCCTGGCGCCCGTCCCCGGTGCCGGAGCGTGCGGCCGCACCGGCCGCGGCCGCACCGGCGATCCCGAGCGCGGCGGCCGTACCGGCACCCGGGTGGGCCCGGTCGTCGTCGCCGGCGTCGTCGTCGCCGGAGAGCTCACCGGTGGTGTCGTCGCCGGGCTCACGTCCGGCGGGCCCGCGGCCGCCCCGGAAGGCGTCCGGGCCGCGCGGCGGACCGCCGGCACCCGGCGCCGGGCCGGGCTCCGGCGTCGTGCCGGCGCCGGTCTCGGTGGCGGGGGTGAAGACGTCGGAGGGCGAGCGCTCCTCGCGGCCGGCGGCGTCGTGGGACGGGGCGAACGCCTGCAGCCCGCCCGGGGCCGACCCGTTCGCCGCCGTTCCCTGACCGTCGGGCGCCTCCTCGGACGGCGCGTTGCGACGCAGGGACGACCCGGGCTTGCGGGTCGGCAGCGCGGACGACGAGCCGTTGCGGGCGCCACCGCTCACGGCGGCGCCGGTCTCGAAGGTGGGCGTCAGCGGACCGTCGGAGCCGGCCACCATCGAGGGCAGCGAGCCACCCCGGCCGGATCCGTTGATCGCGACCGCCGGTGCCGGGGCGTCACCGGACGGACCGGCGGGGGGCTCCGGCAGCGCGGGGGCCTGCGGCTCCGGGGGCAGCGGGGGTGCGCCCCGCTCCGGGCCGGCCGGACCGCCGTCGCGGCGCTGCTCGGGCAGCTGGGCGGAGGGCACCAGGTGCGGCGGGACCGTCACCGAGGCGCTCAGGCCGCCGGAGCCGCCGCCCGCGGTACCGGACAGGCGGATCCCGACCCGGTGCCGCGCGGCCAGGCGGCCGACCACGAACAGGCCCATCCGGCGGGAGGCCGAGACATCGACCTCGGCCGGGCCGGACAGCCGCTGGTTCGCGTCGACGAGCTCGGAGTCCGTCATGCCGACACCGCGGTCGGAGATCTCGACCAGCAGCGACTCGTCCGCCGTGCGGGTCGTGGACATGACGACCTGCGAGTCCGGCGGGGAGAAGTTGGTCGCGTTGTCCAGCAGCTCGGCCAGCAGGTGGACGAGGTCGTTCGCGGCGCGGCCGGCGATCGTCGCGTTCGGCGGGGTCTGCACGACGACCCGCTGGTACTGCTCGACCTCGGACACCGCGGCCCGCAGCACGTCGACCACCTGGACGGGTGCGACGTTCCGCTTGGCGAGGTCGGTGCCCGCGAGCACCAGCAGGTTCTCGCTGTTGCGTCGCATACGGGTCGCGAGGTGGTCGAGCTGGAACAGGTTGGACAGCTGGTCCGGGTCCTGCTCGTTGCTCTCCAGCTGCTCGATCAGCTGCAGCTGACGCTCGACCAGCGCCTGCGAGCGCCGGGACAGGTTGACGAACATGCTGTTGACGTTCTGCTGCAGCGCGGCCTGGTCGGCGGCGAGACGGATCGCCTGGCCGTGCACCGCGTCGAACGCGCGCGCCACCTCGCCGATCTCGTCCCGGCTGTCCAGCGGCACCGGCTCGACCAGTGCGTTCGGGGCCTGGCCCGCCCGCATCGATTGGACCGCCGCGGGCAGCCTGCGCTCCGCGACCTCCAGCGCCGAGCTGCGCAGCAGGCGCAGCGAGCGGACCATCTGCCTGCCGAGCAGCAGGATGATGCCACCGGTCAGCAGCAGGGTCAGCATCAGCAGCACCGAGTTCAGGCCCGCGGTGTTGCCGGCCTCCTCGGCGGCGGCGGCCCGGCCGTCCACGAACGCCTGCTCGGCGGCCTGCGTCGACCGATCGACCGCCTGCGCCGAGCGGTCGACCGCCGCGTTCCAGGCGGCCGGGTCGATCGGCAGCGCCGCACCGGGGGGCGCGGCGAGGGCCTGGTCGCGCAGGGCGTTGCGCTCCGCGTTGGCCGGGTCCGCGGCGAAGTCGCCGAAGGTCTCCGTCTGCTCGGGGGTCAGCGACGAGGCGAAGTCGCCCGCGGCGGACTGGAACGCCGCCTCGGCGCCGGTCACCTGGGCCCGCTGGGCCTCGTCGAGCTGGCCGCCCGCGATCGCGCCGTTGATCACGGTGCGCTCGAGCTCGACCGCCTCCCGGGCGTCGGCGCCGGAGCCGAGTGCGGTGGTCAGACCGGCGGTCTCCGCGGTCTGCAGCCGCCCGACGAGTGCCCGGTCCAGGCCGAGCGTCCGCTGGACGACCGAGGTGTAGCGGGTGCTGACGTCGGTGGCCGGCGTCGGCCCGTCCGCGACCTGGGACCGGATGACGGGCAGCTGCCCCAGCGTCGTCTCGGCCTGCCGGCGGGCGGTGGCCAGCTGCGGGGCCTGCTCCTCGGCGGCGTCGAGCTGGTCGGTCGTGGTGCGCAGCGCGTCGTCGGTCGCAGCCTGCGCGGAGTCGACGGCGGCCCGGTCACCCAGCCGGTTCCCGGCGAGGAAGGTGACGGCGGTGTCGCGCTCGGCCTGCAGCGCCCCCGTCAGCGTCTCGATCTGACGGTGCACGTCGACCAGGCCGCTGCCGCGGCCCAGTTCCTCGGCCACGTTGGCCTGGTCGACGACCCGGATGGCGCCGATGCTCAGGGCGAGCACGGTGGGGACCAGGCCCACGACCGCCAGCTTGGCGACGAGGCTCCAGTTCCGCGGGTCGAGTCGCTCCGAGAGGGTGCTCGGGCGTTCCGCGCTGGTCACGGTGGTCACGGCGAGGTCTCCCTGTCGGTCTCCGGTCCGGGCACGGGTGACGCTCCCGGGTGTTCCCGGCGGTCGGCGGGCGGGAGACCCGGCCGTGTGGCGTCGAGGAGGGGGAGCATCAGGTGGTCCGGTGCGCCTTTCGGGTCACGACGGGACCCGCTCGACCACTTCCGGTCCGACACGGGGCGGCGGTTGCCGCGTCCCGGGGGAGTCGGGCGGATATGATCGCGCTGGGTCTCGTCTGTGCGTGACGGACGGCTCAGGAGTCTAGCCCCCGGAGCGCCCCTGTCCCGAGTGGCGTAGCGACGGTTGCTCCCCGGTCACGTGATGTGACACACGTCGACCGCTCGTCTCCGTTCGTCGCCCGGCGGACCCGTGAAGCTCGGCAATCCGGCGTCGAAAGGATTCGCTCCGTGACCGACGGTCCACTGATCGTGCAATCCGACAAGACACTCCTGTTGGAGGTCGACCACTCCGACGCAGAGCAGGCGCGGGCCTCGATCGCGCCCTTCGCGGAGCTCGAGCGCGCCCCCGAGCACGTCCACACCTACCGGGTCACCCCGCTCGCCCTGTGGAACGCGCGCGCGGCCGGGCACGACGCCGAGCAGGTCGTCGACGCGCTGGTCCGGTGGTCCCGGTACCCGGTGCCGCAGCCGCTGCTCGTGGACGTGGTCGACACGATGGGCCGCTACGGGCGGCTGCAGCTGTCGAACCACCCGGCCCACGGGCTGGTGCTGACCGCGTTCGACCGCGCGGTGCTGGAGGAGATCCTCCGGCAGAAGAAGATCTCCCCGATGCTCGGCGCGCGGATCGACGACGACACCGTCGTCGTCCACCCGTCGGAGCGCGGGCGGCTGAAGCAGGCACTGCTCAAGGTCGGCTGGCCCGCCGAGGACCTCGCGGGCTACGTCGACGGCGAGGCCCACCCGATCGAGCTGGAGCAGGACGGCTGGTCGCTGCGGGACTACCAGCAGCAGGCCGTCGACGGCTTCTGGGACGGCGGCTCCGGCGTCGTCGTGCTCCCCTGCGGTGCCGGCAAGACGCTGGTCGGCGCGGCCGCGATGGCCAAGGCCGGCGCCACCACGCTGATCCTGGTGACCAACACCGTCTCCGGCAGGCAGTGGAAGCGCGAGCTGATCGCGCGGACGTCGCTGACCGAGGAGGAGATCGGCGAGTACTCGGGCGAGCGCAAGGAGATCCGCCCGGTCACCATCGCCACGTACCAGGTCGTCACCCGCCGGACCAAGGGCGAGTACAAGCACCTGGAGCTGTTCGACTCCCGGGACTGGGGCCTGGTCGTCTACGACGAGGTGCACCTGCTCCCCGCCCCCGTGTTCCGGATGACGGCCGACCTCCAGTCCCGGCGCCGGCTCGGCCTGACCGCCACCCTGGTCCGCGAGGACGGCCGGGAGGGCGACGTCTTCTCGCTGATCGGGCCCAAGCGCTTCGACGCCCCCTGGCGGGACATCGAGGCCCAGGGCTGGATCGCCCCGGCCGAGTGCGTCGAGGTGCGGGTGACCCTCACCGACGCCGAACGCATGGCGTACGCCACGGCCGACGCCGAGGAGCGCTACCGGACGGCGTCGACCGCGCACACGAAGCTGAACGTCGTGCAGGCGGTCCTCGACCGGCACAAGGGCGAGCAGACCCTGGTCATCGGGGCCTACCTGGAGCAGCTGGAGGCGCTCGGGGAGAAGCTCGACGCCCCGGTCATCCAGGGCTCCACCCGGAACAAGGAGCGGGAGCGGCTGTTCGACCTGTTCCGCCGGGGCGAGCTCGACCGTCTCGTCGTCTCGAAGGTCGCGAACTTCTCGATCGACCTGCCCGAGGCGACGATCGCGGTGCAGGTCAGCGGGACCTTCGGGTCCCGCCAGGAGGAGGCACAGCGGCTCGGTCGGCTGCTGCGCCCCAAGGCCGACGGCCGTCAGGCGCACTTCTACTCGGTGGTCTCGCGCGACACCGTGGACACCGACTACGCCGCGCACCGGCAGCGGTTCCTCGCCGAGCAGGGCTACGCCTACCGGATCGTCGACGCCGACGACCTCCTCGGGCCCGCGCTGCCCGACGCCGGGTAGCCCCGGGGTGACCGGGCCGTCCGCCGTCACCTGATCCAGCGATGATCCCCCTCGGGGGGTGCGCGGCGGGCAGACTGGTGCGCGCCCCGACGGCCCGGGACGGGAGGGGACGCATGACGACCGCCCTGTGGATCCTCGGCGGCCTGGTGCTGTGGGCGCTCGTCGCGCTGGGCGTCGCGTTCCTGCTGGGCCGCGTCGTCCGCATGCGGGACCGGCAGGTGCCGGACCCGCCGGACCGTCCCGGTGCCCCGCCCGCGCCGCCGCCGGGCCCGCCGCGGCAGCGTGGCCCCGCGGAGCGGCCCCGGGGCGAGGACGGCTGACCCCGAACCACCCCCGGTGCGGTTCGGGGTGGTTCTCCGGGGCGATCCCGAGTCCGGCGACGGGCCCGCCCGACACGCTGGACGCATGGACACCACAGCGCAGAACACCACCTCCACCACCCCGCAGGCGGACCCGGCGGGCGAGCCCACGACGACGGTCCCGGCCACGCCCCAGCTCCCGCCCGCCGGCGGTGCACCGCAGGGCACTCCCGCCCCGGGGCTCGCCGACCGCCTCGGCTCGTACCGGATGCGCCGCAGCACCACCGACAAGATGCTCGGCGGCGTCTGCGGCGGCCTGGCCGCCGACCTGGGCATCGACGCAGCCCTGCTCCGCATCCTCGTGCTGGTGCTGACCCTGTTCACCGGCGGCGCGGCCGCAATCGTCTACCTGGCCGTCTGGATCATCGCGCCGGCCGGCTGACCCGCGGCCGCGGGTCCGTGGTCGCAAGGCGGGTGTGGCGCGCGAGGGGGCGCTGCACCCGCTCGGATCAGCGACGCCGGCCCGCCCAGTTGGCGAGCTGCTCGGTCGGCCCGGCGCCGGGTGCCGGGGTGACGACCGGCCCGAACGGGACCGGCCCGCCCCGCGGCTCGGCAGGCAGGAACCGCCGTGCCACCTCGAGCGCCGTCGTCGCGAGTGCGGGATCCGCCTCCACCGGCTGCCCGGTCGCGACGGCGAGGTCCCAGCCGTGGACGAGCGTCTCGTTCACGTACACCCACAGCGCGACCCGGACCGGGACCTCGCCGAAGGGCATCCGGACCGTCCGGTCCAGCAGCTCCACGGCGTCCGCCCCGGACCACGCGCCGTGCAACGCGGCCGCCTCGGCGACGTAGGCCTCCGCGGGTGCGTCCAGCACGTCCTCGCTGACCAGGGGCGCCGCCAGCGGATCGGTCCCGGCGGCGATCGCGGCGGGGCGGCGCACGGTCGTCACGAGGTGCGCGAGCAGCGTGCGCACGTCGAACTCGTCGCACGGGGTCGGGCCGGCCATGCGGTCCTCGGGGACGGCGGCGGCGAGCCCCGACACCCAGTCGAGGGCGGCGAGGTGGGCGGCGCGGGGATCGGTGGCGAGGACATCCGTCGATGTGGTCATGGCAGGCAGCCTGCCCACGAATCACGACATCTCCTGGCGTGATTCTCTGCCATTCTCGAACCCGTGCGCGCGGACCGGTTGCTCTCCCTGGTGCTCCTGCTGCGCCACCGCGGCCGGATGACGGCCGCCGCGATCGCGGTCGAGCTGGAGGTCTCGGAGCGGACGGTGCTGCGGGACGTCGAGGCGCTCTCCGGCGCCGGGATCCCGGTCTACGCCGAGCGCGGACGGCACGGCGGGTTCGCGCTGCTCCCCGGCTTCTCGACCGACCTGACCGGCCTGACGCCGGGCGAGGCGGTGGCCCTGCTGACGTCGGGATCGGCGGTCACCTCCGGGGCACTCGGTCTCGGACCGGAGTTCTCGTCGGCGATGCGCAAGATCGTGGCCGCGATGCCCGAGCAGGCCCGCACGCAGGCCACCGGGGCCGCCGGACGGGTGCTCGTCCGCCACGGCGGGCTGCTCCGCGACCCGCAGCACCCCGAGGAGTACCCCGCGCTCGGCGCCGTCCAGCAGGCCGTGTTCGAGGGCACCCGGCTGCTGATCCGCTACCGCGCCGGCGGCGGACCGCGCGGGGCCACGCCGGTCGAGGCGACCGAGCGGACCGTCGAGCCCGTCGGGCTGGTCCAGGCCTCGGGCCGCTGGTACCTGCTCGCGATCCGCGACGGTGAGGACCGCACCTACCGGGTCTCCCGGATCGAGGCGGCCACACCGCTGCCCGAGCCCGCCCGGCGGCCCGACGGCGTCGACCTGGAGGAGCTGTGGCTGCGCCGCAGGGAGGACTTCCGCGCCCGGCACCCGGGCCTGCGGGTCCGGCTGCGGCTCCCGGTGGACCGCCGTCCGGCGCTGTCCGCGATGGCTGTGGAGACGGTCCGGGACGACGGCCGCACCTGCGAGGTGGAGGCGGCGTTCGGCGACCTGTGGCACGCCGAGTCGGTGCTGTGGCCGCTCCTGCCCGGGATCGAGGTGCTGGACCCCCCGGAGCTGCGCGCAGCCCTGCGCACCCGCGCCCACACCACCGCAGCCACCCTGACCTGACCTGACCTGACCACCCCAACCACCCCGCCCGCCCCGCGGCCGTTGTTGCGCGACGTTCGTCGTGTCCATGTCGGTGACGTCCGCGATGTTCACCGTGCGACATGAGTAGCCCCGCCGGGCTGGGTGCCGGGCGGGGCTGGTGGTCAGGTTGTCGCGGTGGTGGTCATTCTGTCGTCACCTCCGTCACGGCGGTGCGTGCGCTGGACTCGTCGACGATGGTCTTGTCGGCGGCGTAGGCGGCCAGCAGCGACTGCAGCGCGAGGTTGTTGACCGCCCTTGGCGCGCCGCGGCTGGTGGTGTGGATCAGTGAGACGGCGTCGTCGGAGAACAGTGTGTCCGAGCGGCCGACCAGTGTGAGGTGGTGGCGAAGGTAGCTGACCGTTTCGTCGCCGGTCATGCCGCCGAGGTGGTAGCGCACTGCGATGCGCTGGTCGAGCGCGGCGAGCATCCCGAGCTTGATCTTGCGGCGGAGGGTGGGTTGGCCGACGAGCAGGCAGGCCAGCGGGCTGCTGGAGTCCATGTCGTGGTTCGTGAGCATCCGCACCCCCTCGAGTTGCTCGTGGGAGAGCTGGTGGGCTTCGTCGAGGACCACGACGGGGACACGGCCCCGCTCGGCGTACTCGGTGGCCAGCGCGTCGAGGGCTTGCGGGATCAGGGTGGCCCGGTGCGGGCGGGGAACCCCGCCGAGGGCGGTGACGATGGCGTGCTGGATCCCGCGGGTGCCGACGTCGGGGTTGCCGAGGTAGATGACGATGTGGCGGGCGGGGTCGATGCCGGCCAGCGCGGCGCGGACCGCGACGGTCTTGCCGACCCCGACCTCGCCGGTGATCACTCCGAGGGCGTGTTCGCCGATGCACCACTGGATGCGGGCGACCGCTTCGCCGTGGGCGTGGTGACGATGCAGCATTCCCGGCGCGAGGTCACGGCCGAATGGGGTGCGGGAAAATCCGAAGTAGCCGCTGAGCTGGTCAATCATCCTGAGTCTCCTGCGCCTGAAGTTCCGGGATGGTGAGTTCGACTGATTCTGGTTCGACCGGCGTATTGGAGTGGTGGCGCTCGAGCAGAGCGCTGTAGTTGATACGACCTTCGAGCCGTTCGGTGTGGGTGGTGTCGATCAGCCGTAGGTAGTCGATCCCGGTCGGTTCCAGGGTGGTGTCGGGGATTTCGGGGCGGGCCTTGGGGTGGGCGTGGCGCCCGATGTGGTGGGCGACCGCGGTCCCGAACTCGCGCCCGGAATAGCGCACCACCAGTTCGGTGAGATCGAACGGGTCGAACACCAGCTCGACCTTGCGCCCGACCAACAGTTCGTCGACCTGGTAGGTGTTGCCGTGCAGCGAGACCGTGGCCGTCTTGGCCACGGTGCGGTGCTCGGACCACAGGAACGCCTCGCGCAGCTGCGCGGGGGTGGGCCGCGGCAACGGGGAAGCCAGCCCGTCGAGCCAGCGCGCCATCGGCGCGACCCCGCGGTCTCGGAGTGGGTGCGGGGGTGGTACTCAGTCTCGACCCAGGCGGTGAACAAGCGGTTGAGCTCGGCCAGATCGGCGATCTCGGCGGCCCGATCGGGAGTGATCTCGACGAGGAACTGCTCCCGGACGGTGCGGAAGAAGCGCTCGATTTTTCCCCTGCCTTGGGGTCGGCCCGGGGTGGAATGGACCAGCTTGATGCCGAGGCTGGCACAGCCGCGCAGCAGCCACGAGTCGACAAACGCTGAACCATTATCGACATAAATGCTTTCGGGGACTCCGCGCGAGGCCAGCGCCGGGCGTAGCGCCGCCGCGAGCCGCACGGTGTCCTCGGAGAACCCGAACCGGGCGGCCATCACCGCCCGGCTCCGGTCGTCCAGGAACGCGAACAGGTAGACCTTGTGCCCGGCGATCTGCGGGCCGTGCAGTGCGTCGCCGACCCAGAGCTCGTCGGGACGGTCAGCCTCGAAGCGCCCGAAGGCCGCCGGGGCCGCGGTGAGCCGCTGCTCGTGGCCGGCCTCGTCGACGATCAGTCCCAGCTCGAGGCGTTCGAAGTGGCGCTGCAGGGTGCGTTCGTTGGGGGCCCAACCGGACTGGGCGCGCAGGATCCGGGTGATCTGTGCGGCGGTGCGGCCCGGGTTCTCCCGCTTGAGCGCCGCCGCCGTCGCGAGCACCTCGGGCGGGGTCCGGGCAGTGACCTTGGCCGGCTGGGGCACCAGCGCTTCGAACCCGCCGACCCGCCAGGCCCGGACCCACCGGTCGATGGTGTGCCGGGTGACCTGCACCGGCTCGGCGAACGGGCCCGGATGCGCCCGTTCGGCCAGCTCGCGCACCAGCTTCCCGCGCTGGCGCGCGGTCAGCGTCGGGTCGATCACCTCCTGGATCAACTCGTAGCGAAACAGCGCCACCCGCCGGGCCCGCTCGGCTCGGCGGCGTGCGTCGTTGTCGGTTTGGCTCACCGATCACTCCTCTGTCGCGGTCGAAGATCGTCCGCGCGGAGCGTCGTGGCCGGAGTGATCACCTCACCAGGGGCATCTGGTGTTGATCGACTCCGTCGAGCTCGGCGGGGCCAGCAGCCGCCCGGACGTCACCGCGCCGGCCAGCTCCCACGGCGACAACCCGTCCACCGTCGCGGCCCAGCGCCGGGTCACCGCTGCCGCCGCGGCCAGCAGCGCCGCGACCGCATCCCCCGTCCCGGACGAGGCCGGATCGGGCATCGCGGCCAACGGATCCAGCGCCGCCGCCAGCGCGGTGAACTCCACGCGCAGCCCCTCGGCCCGGGCCCGCCACCGGCGCAGCCAGCCGCGCACCGTTCCCGCCGCCCGACCTACCCGCTCGGCGACCCGTCGGTGCCCCCACCCGGTCGCGGCCAGCGCCAACGCCGCGCCGATCACCGCCACCAGATCCGCGCGCCGGGCCAGCACCCCCACCGGCAACAGCACGTGCGTGGTGCCGCAGCCCGAACACCGCGCCCGACGCGGCCGCAGCCGCCACCCGAGCGCACCCGTCCCGCGCAGCACCCGCGCCCGGGCATGCCCCCACGGCCGCAGCCGACCCCCACACCGGCACTCCAGCCGACCGGCCACCAGCCGGGCTTCAACCTCTACGACGTTCTTGCCTACCGTGACCACGGGCGCCTCCCGCGCGCCTGAGGTGGCCCTCCCGGGACTGGCTGGTACCCCGACCGGGAGGGCCCACCGCCTCCACCGACGGCCCGACATGATCACGCTGTCGTCGCACACCAACGCCATCGGGCCCCGCACCCGCCCCCACCGCGTCGTCACCGCGAACGACGGACCCCGCTCAACTCGTGGTCACGAGGAGCGTCGGCGAACAGCCGTTCCCGGCCGCCGATGCTCACCGGATCCGGGTTCGCTCGTGCGATCGGGCGAGCGCCGCCGCAAACGGCGAGCGCCGCCGCAACCGGTGAGCGCCGGCCGCTCGAGGTGTCCCTCGGCGACGAGCTGCGTGGGCGGGGCCGGGTGCGGAGGTGCCGTGGTGGTCGAGAGGCCCCGGAGTCGGCTCCGCCGAAAGTACGAGACATCCGTTCGCCAATGCCGTCCCGTGGTCCGAGGCGCCGGACGACCACGGACCGGCACAGTCCACGGCAGTCGTCGAGCAACCGGTGAGACGACCAGTGAGTCAAGGATCGAGGAGAACGAGATGACCACGATGAGCCGCCGAATCACCTCGGGTGCCTGCGCCGTCCTCGCGTGCGTCGGCATCGGCCTGGGTGCCGCGACCGCCGCCGTCGCCTCGCCCGCCGCCCCCGCCCCCGGGATCGTGGCGCCGGCCGCGGACCCGTCCACGGCGCAGGACCCGACCCCGCTCGTGATCCAGACGCGCGACTATCCGGTGACGATGACGGTGACGGGGGGACCCAAGGCGGGGTACCAGCGCGTGATCGGCCCGCGCGAGCACGAGGTGTTCCCGACGTCGCCGAACGTCGCCAGCAGGATCACCTTCACCTTCGACGAAGCTCCGCACGGCCAGACCTACGAGATCGACCCGAACCGCGCGATGCGCTTCGACATGCAGGGCAATGCGCAGTACCCGGCGGTGACCCTGCGGACCTCCTGACCCGGCCACGACGCGCCGCGGGGGCGGCACCGGCGAACCGGTACCGCCCCCGCGGGACGTGCTGGGTGGGGTGGACTCAGAAGTCCATGCCGCCCATGCCGCCGGTCGGGTCGGCGGGGGCGCCGCCGCCCTTCTCCGGCTTGTCGGCGATGACCGCCTCGGTGGTGAGGAACAGGGCCGCGATCGAGGCCGCGTTCTGCAGCGCCGAGCGGGTCACCTTCGCCGGGTCGATGATGCCCGCGGCGACGAGGTCCTTGTACTCGCCGGTGGCGGCGTCGAGGCCCTCACCGGTCGGCAGGTTACGGACCTTCTCCGCCACGACGCCGCCCTCGAGGCCGGCGTTGACCGCGATCTGCTTGAGCGGGGCCTCCAGCGCGACCTTGACGATGTTCGCGCCGGTGGCCTCGTCACCGTCCAGGCCGAGACCCTCGAACAGGCCGGCACCGGCCTGGATCAGGGCGACGCCGCCGCCGGCGACGATGCCCTCCTCGACGGCCGCCTTCGCGTTGCGGACGGCGTCCTCGATGCGGTGCTTGCGCTCCTTGAGCTCGACCTCGGTCGCCGCGCCGGCCTTGATGACGGCGACGCCGCCGGCCAGCTTGGCGAGACGCTCCTGGAGCTTCTCGCGGTCGTAGTCGGAGTCGGTGCGCTCGATCTCGGCGCGGATCTGGTTGACCCGGCCGGCGATCTGCTCGTTGTCACCGGCACCGTCGACGATGGTGGTCTCGTCCTTGGTGACGACGACCTTGCGGGCGGTGCCCAGCAGGGAGACGTCGGCGTTGTCGAGCTTGAGGCCGACCTTCTCCGAGATGACCTCGCCGCCGGTCAGGATCGCCATGTCGGCGAGCATGGCCTCACGACGGTCACCGAAGCCGGGGGCCTTGACGGCGACGGACTTGAAGGTGCCACGGATCTTGTTGACGACCAGGGTGGCCAGGGCCTCGCCCTCGACGTCCTCCGAGATGATCGCCAGCGGCTTACCCGACTGCATGATCTTCTCGAGCAGCGGCAGCAGGTCCTTGACCGTGGAGATCTTGGACGAGACGAGGAGGATGTACGGGTCCTCGAGCTCGACCTCCATCCGCTCGGCGTCGGTCACGAAGTAGGGCGAGATGTAGCCCTTGTCGAAGCGCATGCCCTCGGTGAGCTCGAGCTCGAGCCCGAAGGTCTGCGACTCCTCGACCGTGATGACGCCTTCCTTGCCGACCTTGTCCATCGCCTCGGCGATGAGCTCGCCGATCTGCTTGTCGGCGGCGGAGATCGACGCGGTGGCCGCGATCTGCTCCTTGGTCTCGACCTCCTTGGCGCTCTTCAGCAGCGCCTGGGAGACGGCCTCGGTGGCCTTCTCGATGCCGCGCTTGAGCGACATCGGGTTCGCGCCGGCGGCCACGTTGCGCAGGCCCTCACGGACCAGCGCCTGGGCCAGCACGGTGGCGGTGGTGGTGCCGTCGCCGGCGATGTCGTCGGTCTTCTTGGCGACCTCCTTCACCAGCTCGGCGCCGATCTTCTCCCAGGAGTCCTCGAGCTCGATCTCCTTGGCGATCGACACACCATCGTTGGTGATGGTGGGCGCGCCCCACTTCTTCTCCAGGACGACGTTGCGGCCGCGCGGGCCGAGCGTCACCTTGACGGCGTCCGCGAGGGTGTTCATCCCTCGCTCGAGGCCGCGGCGGGCCTCCTCGTCGAACGCGATCTGCTTCGCCATGGGGGTGTTGCCCTCCGATAGACAGAGTCGAGTGATCGGATGCGGCGCCCGCGACGGACGCCCGGCTACCCTGCGCCGGACTCGCCGACCCGACCTGGCACTCCACGGACACGAGTGCCAGTGGATGCTGTGCCCGTTTCTAGCACTCGCCCGTGGGGAGTGCAAGCGCGCGGCGGCGGTGTGCGGGCCGCTCGCGGGCGGAGGCAGGATGGGCCCATGAGCACCTGGTCCGAGGCCGGTCCACGCAGCGTCGAGGAGCACGCGGCGGCGGTGGCGGCGCTGCTGCCCCCGACCGGGACGGAGACGGTGCCGCTCGCGGAGGCGAGCGGCCGGGTGCTGGCCGCGGACGTGACCGCGGGCGTGGCGCTGCCGCCGTTCGACAACTCGGCGATGGACGGCTACGCGGTGCGGGTCGCCGAGCTGGCCGGGGCGTCGGACGACACCCCCCTCGTGTTCCCGGTCGCCGCGGACATCCCCGCCGGTCGCGTCGACGTCCCGCCGCTGGCGCCCGGCACCGTCGCGCGGATCATGACCGGCGCCCCGGTGCCGGAGGGTGCGGACGCGATCGTCCCGGTCGAGCGGACCGACGCCGGCACCGAGCGGGTGCGGGTCTCGGCGGCCCCGGAGGCGGGTGCCTTCGTGCGCCGGGCGGGCGAGGACACCGTCGCCGGTGCCGTGCTGCTGCACGCCGGCACGGTGCTCGGCGCCCCGCAGATCGGCCTGGCCGCCGCGGTCGGGCGCCCCGTGCTCGAGGTACGCAGGCGCCCGCACGTGCTGGTGCTCTCGACCGGCTCCGAGCTGGTCGCCCCCGGTGAGCCCCTCGCTCCCGGCCAGATCTACGAGTCCAACGGGACGATGCTCGCCGTCGCGGTGCGGGAGGCCGGTGCGACCGCCGAGCTGCTGTCCTTCGTGCCCGACGACGTCGAGAGGTTCCGTTCCGTCCTCGCGGAGCGGGTGAACGGCGGCGTCGATCTCGTCCTGACCTCGGGCGGGGTCAGCGCCGGCGCCTACGAGGTCGTCAAGGACGCGATGACCGGGCACGGCGTCGAGTTCGGCAAGGTCGCGATGCAGCCCGGCGGCCCGCAGGGCTGCGGCCGGCTCGAGCTGGGCGGGGTGACGGTCGCGGTGGCGACGCTGCCGGGCAACCCGGTCAGCTCGATGGTGTCGTTCGAGGCGTTCGTCCGGCCCGCGCTGCGGGCCGCGGCCGGCCATCCGCAGCCGGCGCGTCCGGTGGTCACCGCCCGCCTGGCGGGGCCGATGTCCTCCATCCCCGGGCGCCGGCAGTTCCGGCGCGGGCTGCTCGACGCGGCGTCCGGCACCGTCTCCGAGGTCGGTGCGTCCGGATCGCACCTCATCGCCGCACTCGCACGGGCCGACTGTCTGATCGATCTCCCCGCGGACGTCGAATCGGTGGGTGGCGGCGAACCGGTCGCGGTGTGGCTGCTCGACGGGTAGCCGGGCGACCCCTCCGCGCGCCGAACGGTCCTGTCCGCGTCCGGTCCGGATGCGCAGTGCGACACCGCCACCACCCGCATGTCGCCCTCACTGCGCCATAAGTGTGACCTGTCTCATAGGCAGTCGGGGCAACGATCTCACCCGGCGCAACGTCTTACGGGATGCACGTTCGGCCGAACGAGGTAGATCACAGTCGACATCCATCGTGATCTGGACGGCCGGTCGTCGGCGAGGAATACTTTTGCTCACGGAGGGGTAGACCCTTCGTAGCACAGGACCCACCGCCCGTCGCTGGGGAGCGGACGAGCGGTTCCAAGGCCGGGGTCGTCGTCTCGGGGGACGGCGGCCCCGGCCCTTTTACTGTCCGGGGTCGGTGGCGAGGCCCATGGCCTGCTGCCCGCCGTCCCGCGCGCTGCACCGCGCGCGTCGTCGAGCGGTCGATGGTGCCAGGCGCCCGGCCCGCGGAACGGTAGGGGGTCGTCCCGGCGTGTCCGGTCGTCCCGCCGGTCGTGCACGTCCGGTGCCCGCGTAGCGTGGCGATCCCCAACCGGAGCACCAGGAGCCGACGACCCGCCATGGCCGAAGGAACCGGCACCTCGCCGACCCACATCGCCCGACTGGTCCGGGACGCGATCCCGCCGATGCACCCCGGCGGGCGTCCGATCGTCGCGGGGGTCGCCCTCGCCGCCGCCGGTGTCCGCGCGCTCAGCGGCCGGGGAGCGCTCCCCGGGCTGCTGGCGACCGCGGCCACGGCGCTGTTCTTCCGGGAGCCGGCACGGACCCCTCCGCTGCGCACCGACGCCGTGCTCGCCCCGGCGGACGGCACGGTCGCGACCGTCGCCGAGGTCGTCCCGCCCGCGGAGCTGGACCTGCCGCGCGAGCCGCACACCCGGGTGTCGGTCTTCCTGACCGTGCTCGACGTCCACGTCCAGTGGGTGCCGGTGAACGGGCGCGTCGCCGCCGTCACGTACCTGCCGGGGAAGTTTCTCTCCGCTGACCTGGACAAGGCCAGCGAGGACAACGAGCGCAACGCGATCACCTTCGTCCGGGCCGACGGCACCGGGGTCGGGGTCGTGCAGATCGCCGGCCTGCTGGCCCGCCGGATCGTCTGCCCGCTGACCGGGGGCGAGGAGGTCGCGGCCGGCGAGCGCTTCGGCCTGATCCGGTTCGGGTCGCGGGTGGACACCTACCTGCCGCCGGGGACCGAGCCGCTCGTCCGGCCCGGCCAGCGCACCGTCGGCGCCGAGACGGTGCTGGGGTACGTGCCGGTGGAGGGCTGAGATGGGGATCGGGCGTCCGGCCAACGGGTATCCCGCCGGGGTCCGGCTCCTGCCCAACGCGGTCACCGTCCTCAACCTGTGCGCGGGCCTCTCGGCCGTCTACTTCGCGCTGGGGAACCGGTTCGACCTGGCCATCGGCGCCGTGCTCGCGGCCGCCCTGTGCGACGCGCTGGACGGCGGGCTGGCCCGGCTGCTCGACGCGTCCAGCCGGATCGGTGCCGAGCTCGACTCGCTGGCCGACCTGGTGTCGTTCGGTGTCGCCCCGGCGCTGGTGATCTACATCTGGGCGTTCGAGGACACCCGGGCCGGGTGGATCGTCGCCCTGGTGTTCGCGGTCTGCATGGCGCTGCGGCTGGCCCG